>CAKSWS010000021.1 GCA_934512155.1 uncultured Eubacterium sp.
CTGAAAAAGCTTGATGAATTGCAGAAGAAAAACACGGTTCTGCTGAGAAAATATAATGGCGATGCGAAATTCGCAAATACAAATCGAAATTTGGCAAAGGAGTGCGATTGTATGAAACAGAAGAAATGGGTGATTCTCATTATGATAATTGGTGTAATCGTTGTTCTGTGGTTTGCAGGCATTATACCAAAGCAAGTTGCAAAAATTTTTGGAACAAGCTATGTGAATAACCACTTCCCCGAAATGCAGTTGGAATGTGTGGGTGTTGAATATGCAGATGTCTATGGAGATTATCTGATAACATTCAAAGGAACTAATGAGAATACATACAGTTGTGTAATAGGCCCAAAGTATTTCCCTGTTTCTATGGGGCAAGGTCTATTTGCTATTGAAAGTGATTATGCAGAGTATTACAAGTAAGCCAAGCTGTCGTATTAAATATAGGAGTTGTTGATATGAGTAAAAGAAAAAGAAAAAACGGTAAATGGGTGCCGCCTAAAGGAGCAACAAAATATTTTTACGCCTCGTCTGATGATGATTTTAAGCAAGCACATCCTGTGGGATACTTCTTTTTGGTTTTGCTGGGCATTACTGCGTTTTTACTTCCAATGATTGTTTATATTTTTATTACCCCGGACGCAGTTGAAGGAAAGGCTAATTTGTGGGCTTTATTGGGCGTAGTAGGCTCTATGATAATAGGAATAGGACTGTTTAATTTTGTTGCCATTATTATTAATCAGTATTTGGGGCATCTTGTTTCAATTTTGTCATTTGTCATAGGCGGTATACTTGTTTGGTTAAGTATTGTTTTAATGAAATAATAATTTTATATTGTTAATTTGGTTTTAAGAGAAAAATTTTTGGATTTTAAAATGTAAATGTTTTTTGTAATGCAATGTGAAAATTGAGGCTTGGTTATGTTTTATACATTTGTTTATGATTCACCCCTTGGTAAAATAACAATGGCAAGCGATGGAACGTTGCTAACGGGCTTGTGGTTTGACGGGCAAAAATATTTTGCCGATAACATAAAAGGCAAGCAGGAAGAAAAGCGTATTCCTGTGTTTGAGAAAACGGCAAAATGGCTTGATGTTTATTTTAGCGGTAAAGAGCCGGATTTTATACCGGATATTTTAATTACAGGCACTCCGTTTAGAAAAAGAGTTGCAGAAATTATGTTAACTATTCCTTATGGAAAAACCATGACGTACGGCGAAATAGCAAGCATAATCGCTAATGAAAAGGGTATTGAAAAAATGTCTGCCCGGGCAGTTGGCGGTGCTGTAGGTCATAATTCAATTTCAATTATTATTCCCTGCCACAGAGTTGTAGGTGCAAACGGCAGTTTAACGGGTTATGCCGGCGGAATTGATAAAAAAATTGTATTAATGAATTTAGAAAAAAACAGTAAATAAAAAGTTAAAGTATATGTTTTCAGCAACTGTCTGTTGCTTGTGTGAATATTGTATTTACTATATAATGTTTGTAAGGGGGCAGATAATTTGAATACCAAAGATATTATTTTTGAATTAAGAACCAAATTTGGATTTTCACAAGAAGAATTGGCAGACAAAGTGTTTGTAACACGGCAAGCTGTGTCCCGTTGGGAAAACGGCGACACAGTCCCAAACACGGAAACATTAAAATTATTGTCAAAGTTGTTTAATGTTTCAATTAATACTTTACTGGGTTCGTCGGAAGGTTTGATTTGCCAGTGTTGCGGAATGCCGTTAGATGATAATATTATCAGCAGAGAAAAAGACGGCACATTGAATAAGCAATATTGCAAGTGGTGTTATGCAGACGGCGAATATATGTACAGTGATATTGATGACCTTGTTGATATTTGTGTAAAAAATATGGCTGATGATGAACATTCACCTGAAGAAGTTCGTGCTTATTTGTATAAAACTCTTCCAAAATTGAATTATTGGAAGCAGTATGAAAAAATTGGCGGTAATAAGGCGTTTGAAAATTTTAAAACTGTATTAATTAATGAAATTAATGATTTGAATATTGAAGGGATGCCGAAAATTTCAAAATTAAACCCACTTGTGGGAAGTTATGTTAATTTAAAATACAGGCTTCCAAACGGAAATACAGTTAAATTTTTAGATGATAACACTACTTATCTCGGTAATCAATTAGAATGTGAGTTTGGCGGAAGCAGATGTTTTGGTGTTGTGGTAAATACGGATTTTATTTTGGTTGCTACGTATGAAGAAAACGGAGCAAATCCCGAACTCGTGATGTATAAAAAGCGATAGTTGAATTTGTAAAGGCAAATAAAGTGTGCATTTTTATGGGTTGCACTCTTTGTTTGTCTTTTTTGTTTTATATTGTTGCTATTTGACTTGAAGTTTGTATGTTGTTACAATAATCAAAGTATAAACGATATTTCGGAGGCTTTTATGAGCGAATGGAATGCAGAGCTTTACGACAATAAGCATAATTTTGTTGCTGAGTACGGAAAGGGACTTTTAGAGTTTGTTTCCAAAAATAAAACCGTTTTGGATTTAGGTTGCGGAACAGGCATTTTGACGGCACAGCTGGCAGATTTTTCAAAATCCGTTGTGGGTGTTGACAGTTCGGAAAATATGATAAAAAAGGCTGAAAATCAATACCGTAATATTGATTTTTTTGTTTGTGATGCGTTAGATTTGCCGTTTGAAAAACAGTTTGATGTTGTGTTTTCCAACGCCGTGTTTCACTGGATTAATGATCATAACCGTTTGTTGCAAAATATAAAAAAAGCGTTAAAGCCGGGCGGTATGTTAATATGTGAATTCGGGGCGAAAGGCAATATTCAAATAATTGAAAATGCATTTTTTACGGCATGTAAAGATTTAGGGTATGAATTCAGCCCTGAATTTAATTTTCCCACAAGCGAGCATTTTGCAGATTTGTTAAAAAATAATGGCTTTGTTACAGATAAAATATATGATTATGACAGACCGACTCCGTTAAAAGACAATGAAAACGGTTTGGCAAATTGGATTAGGCAATTTTTTGCATCCGAATTGGAAATAATGCCTCTTGAAATGCAAAACGAAATTATTAAAAACACAGAAAATTTAACAAGAAAAAAATTGTGGAATAAAACTGAATGGATTGCAGATTATCGCAGATTAAGAGCGATTGCTCATATATGAAAATAAGTAAAAATATGGGAATGTTTTTTATGAATGTTGTAATCAGAGTATATAACAAAAAGGATGTTGAAGAGGCAAGAGTGATATGGAATACCGTTGTTGAAGATGGCAATGCTTTCCCTCAGGAAAATGCTTTGACGGCAAAAGAAGCTGATGAATTCTTTACATGTCAAACGTATACTGCCGTTGCCGAAAACAGTGAAAACGGTGAAATTTTAGGACTTTACATATTGCACCCAAATAATATTGGCAGGTGCGGTCATATTTGTAATGCAAGCTATGCCGTTAAAAAAAGCACAAGGGGTTTGCATATAGGTGAAATGCTTGTTTTGGATTGCCTTAAAACAGCAAAGAATATGGGCTTTAAAATTTTACAATTCAATGCTGTTGTGGCTTCGAATATTCACGCAATACATTTGTATGAAAGATTAGGGTTTGTTCGATTAGGAGAAATTCCAGGCGGATTTAAAATAAATGACGAAAAATTTGAAAATATTATTCTTTTTTATCACACTCTTTAACAGATTTTGCTTTTGCGAATAAAGAATATGTAAAAAAAGATTGAAATTAAGCACAGATAATAATATAATATTATAAATATTATTTAAAAATATTTATTTTAAAGAAGGTATAGATAATGAGATCAGATTTAATTAAAGAAGGCCCCTCAAGGGCTCCTCACCGTTCTCTCTTGCGAGCTCTCGGTATTGATGAACTTGAAATGAAAAGACCTTTTATTGCAGTTGTAAATTCTAAAAGTGATTATATTCCCGGTCATATGCACCTTGATAAAATTGCAGAACAGGTTAAAGCAGGTATTCGTAACGCAGGCGGCGTTCCGTTTGAATTTAACACAATCGGTGTTTGTGACGGTATTGCAATGAATCATAAGGGCATGAAATACAGCCTTTGTTCAAGAGAACTTATTGCAGACAGCATTGAAGTTATGCTTACCGCTCATCCTCTTGACGCTATTGTATTTATTCCAAATTGTGATAAAATTGTTCCCGGCATGCTTCTTGCTGCTTGCAGACTTAATCTTCCTTGTATTTTTATCAGCGGCGGTCCTATGCTTCCGGGTAAAAGTACAGAAACAACAAATCGTATAGGACTTTCAGAGCAGTTTGAATACGTAGGTGCAAATGCAGTTGGTAAAATGAGCCTTGAAAATCTTGAATCCTGTGCATTTACCGCTTGCCCTACCTGCGGTTCTTGTTCGGGTATGTACACAGCAAACTCTATGAACTGCTTAACAGAAACAATTGGTATGTCTTTGCCGGGTTCCGGCACAATTCCTGCTGTTATGAGTGCAAGACTTCGCCTTGCAAAAATGGCAGGTGAAAGGGTTATGGACCTTCTTAAAGAAGACATTAAACCGTCAGATATTATTACCGAAAAAGCAATCGAAAATGCAATGAGAACAGATATGGCAATCGGTTGTTCAACAAATACAATTCTTCACTTAACTGCAATCGCTCATGCGGCAGGTCATGATATTGACCTTGCAGAGCTTGATGCTTACGGCAGAAAAACTCCTCAGATTTGCAAGCTTAACCCTGCATCTTCTGTATTTATTACAGACCTTAACGATGTTGGCGGTATTCAGGCAGTAATGAAAGAGCTTGCCCGTGGCGGTATGATCAATACAGATGCACTTACTGTCAGCGGCACAGTTGCCGACAGAATTGCAAATGCACCTGATGCAGACGGCGAAATTATTCATAAGCTTGAAAATCCGTTCTCTGCAGACGGCGGTATTGCTGTTCTTACAGGTAATCTTGCAGAAGACGGTGCCGTTGTTAAAAAAGGTGCAGTTGCTCCGGAAATGATGCAGCACAAAGGTCCTGCAAAATGTTACGACAGTGAGGAAGATGCTATTGCCGCTATTACCGGCGGTAAAGTAGTTGCCGGTGATGTTGTTGTAATTCGTTACGAAGGCCCTAAAGGCGGACCGGGAATGAGAGAAATGCTTTCTCCTACATCTGCAATTATCGGCATGGGTCTCGGTTCATCTGTTGCTCTTTTAACAGACGGTCGTTTTTCAGGCGCAACACGTGGTGCTTCAATCGGT
The DNA here is from genome assembly GCA_934512155.1 of uncultured Eubacterium sp. Lineage (GTDB taxonomy): Bacteria > Bacillota > Clostridia > Oscillospirales > Acutalibacteraceae > Eubacterium_R. The sequence goes on from CAKSWS010000021.1 coordinate 5,224, forward strand.
CATGTAAGTCCGGAAGCGGCAATGGGCGGTACTATTGCATTGGTTGAAGACGGCGATGAAATTGAAATTGATATTCCTGCAAGAGTTCTTAAAGTTAACGTCTCAGATGAAGTGCTTGCAGAAAGAAAAGCAAAATGGCATCCTCCTGTTCAAAATCTTACAGGTTATCTTAAAAGATATGCACAGCATGTTACAAGCGGTGCAAAAGGTGCTGTTTTTGAAGATTAAAATAAAGAGAGGGTATTCTTTTTAATGAGCGAAAATAAGCATTCAAAAGGAAATTCTCAAAAAGCTTATAATAAACAAAAATCTGTTTTTAGGCGTTATATCACTGTTCCAATAGTGTTTGTTTTAATTGCACTTGTTGTTTCCCTGCCTTTAATTTTAAAGGCAAACAACGTAATTAAAAATTATGAAAATGATTTTGGAAACGGTTATTCTCAGGTTGCCGGCGAAAATGCAAATGTGTTACCTGTTGCATCTTTTAATTTCAGTGTGAAAGGGTGTTAATATGGGCAAAAATACACATTCCGGCATTTCAGTTACATCCACGGCTTTAAAATACTTTTTGTCGTTTGTAACATTTCTTTCTTTAATGTGCCTTTGTGTTTCTGTTTGCTCAAAAAGCGTAATTATTAACACAGGTTTTTTTGAAAAAAGTTTTATAAGCTATAATTACACAAGCACATTGTGGGGAGATGTATTTGATTATTCCTGTGATTTGTGTGAGGAAAATAACACTGACCCATCATTTTTAAACAGCGTTTTAAATTTTGAAACGGTAAGAAAAATCAATAACGCATATGTTAGTGAAAATTTACAAACTGCCAATGTGCTTGTTGATGAAACCTATGAGGACTTAATTAAAGATTTAAAAAGCAATGTTAAAACGGCTGTAAAAAGTCAAAATTCAAAGCTTTATGAAAAAGAATCAGACCAGCGTGAAAATATTGAAAATAATTTGGCAGAAAAAATTTCAAGTTACGTACAATCTGCTGTATCAAAGGCGAATGTGGGCAAACTAAACAGTATAACGGATGTTACAAACCCTGCGTTAATAGGTGTAATTGCTTTTTTTGCATTTTTATTTGCTTCACTTGCAACAATAACCTTTTATACAGAAAAAAAGCGATACAGAGGATTAAGATATGTTTATTATTCCGTATCTTCAGCCACACTGATGAATTTTGTTTTAGGCTTTGTTTCTATAGCATTAAAAAAGAACGCCAACTTAAATGTAAATAATAAGTATTTGTTGTGTGCTCTTGAAAGTCAAATTGATTATTCAATAATCAGCTTATTTGTTGTAACTGCGGCATTAGCTGCAATTTCCGTTTTAATGCTTTCAGTTATATGGAAGCTGAAAAGGAAAAACAAGTAATGTTAATTATAAATAAAGGAAGATAAAAAAATGAATCAAGATGTTGCTATTTCCGTTAATAATGTTTCAATGGCATTTAATCTTAACAAGGAAAAGGTAGATAATCTTAAAGAATATTTTATTAAGTTTTTAAAGCACGAGCTTGAATATAAAAAATTTTATGCTTTAAATAACATTAATTTTGAAGTAAAAAAAGGCGAACATTTGGCAATTTTGGGTTTTAACGGAGCTGGCAAAAGTACTCTTTTAAAAACAATAGTCGGTGTTTATAAGCCAACTACAGGCTCTGTTGAAAAGCAGGGCGTAATTGCCCCGCTTTTGGAGTTGGGTGCAGGATTTGATCCTAACTACACAGGCAAGGAAAATATTTTCCTTTACGGTGCAATTTTAGGCTATTCAAGAGAGTATTTGCAGTCAAAATATGATGAAATTGTTGAATTCTCGGAGTTAGGTCATTTTATTGATGTGCCTCTTAAAAACTATTCGTCAGGTATGAAGGCACGTTTGGGATTTTCTATTGCTACGGCGGTAGAACCCGATGTGTTGATTTTGGATGAGGTTTTGTCTGTAGGTGATGCAAAGTTTCGTGCAAAAAGTTTGCGTAAAGTTCAGTCTATGTTTGAAAAGGGTGTTACGGTTCTTTTTGTATCTCACAGTATTGAACAGGTTCAAGCTATTTGTGATAAGGCGATTCTTCTTGACCACGGTGAAATTATTGCCGCAGGTGATGTAGATGATGTAACCGCTATTTATGAAGAAATGACTGCCGGTGCCAAAGACGAAAATGCAAAGTTAAAACGCCAAGAAAAAGAACTTATGCGTGCCGTTGTAAACAGTAAGCATCTTAAGGAAATGGAAAATAAACAGTTTGATTTATATTCTTTTGAATCAGCGGATTTAGATGCGTTTAATGAGATTATGGAAATTGTTAATTGTAAAGATATGCCTAACATCACTAAATCAACAGGTCTTAAAAGGTGTGATTTCGTTAACATGTTTTATCAATCTGTAGGTTCTCCTTATGACGGCGAAAATCCTTACGAAAAAAGTCCGTTTATGGATATAAACGACACTTCGGTTTATTATTATAATGCCGCTTGTTGGGCTTATGATAATGGCATAACAACCCAGTTGGCTTTTAAACCCAATTCACTTATTACCCGTGAACAGGCAATTACTTTTGTTTATAGGTATGCTGTTAAGCTTTCAAAGGAAGAACGTGAATTTGACCTTAAAGCTGTTGAAGATTGTGTGGATTATGAAGCACTCAGCATGTGGTCAGTTAAGCCTATGGCTTGGGCTTTAAGCAGAAATCTTATTAATTTGACAAAAGATGGCGAGTTGAATCCAATTGGATTAACATTGGGTGTTCATGCAGGTAAATTGCTAGGCGGTTTTTTAGGTGAACTTAACAATATTACCGATTAATTGGAATATAAAAACTCCGAAAGAATTTTTCTTTCGGAGTTTTATTTTTTTTAGGTTGATTAACCTTCGTAATCGCTTTCGTTTTCCCAGTTGTGCCAAATATTTTGAACATCATCATTTTCTTCAAACATTTCAATCATTTTGCCCATTTTGTTAATATCGTCAGGGTTATCTAAAACAGTGTATGTTGATGGAATATAGGCAGGTTCACTGCTTATAATTTTATATCCTTTTTCTTCAAGTGCATCACGAACAGCACCAACATCGTTTGCTTCGGTTCTTATTTCAAACATTTCTTCATCGTCTGAAATGAAGTCTGTTGCACCTGCGTCAATAGATTCCATCATAAGTGTTTCTTCATCAACGTCTTCTTTTTCAATAAGAATAACACCTGCACGGTTAAACATAAATGTAACGGAACCGGGGTTGCCCATGTTTCCGCCTGCTTTGTCAAAATAGTGCCTTACTTCGCCTGCGGTTCTGTTTCTGTTATCTGTTAAAGCTTCAACAACAACGGCAACACCTGAAGGGCCGTATCCTTCATAAACAATTTCTTCGTAATCGGCACCGCTTGTATCGCCTGCTGCTTTTTTAAGCATTCGGTCAATATTGTCGTTAGGTACATTGTTTTGCTTTGCTTTTGCAATAACGTCTCTAAGCTTTGCATTGTTGTTAGGGTCCGGGCCGCCGTTTTTTACGGCAACTGCAAGTTCACGGCCGATTTTTGTAAATACTTTTGCTCTTGCCGCATCGTTAGCGCCTTTTTTACGTTTAATGGTGCTCCATTTATTATGTCCGCTCATAAAATCACCATAGCCTTTCTTGTTTTAAGCCACTCGAAAACATTAAATCTTTTAATATTGGCTTGCTAAATTTTTACTCACCAATTTTAGCACATATATTGCCGCCTTTCAAGTGTAAAAATAATGTTGTATATTTTTTAATGCTGTGTTATTATAAATAAATAACAATATATAATAAGTGGAGGATTTAAAATGTATTCCGATTACTATGATTCAATCTCAAAAGTTGCAGAAACAGACAAGGAAGTAGCCGATGCTATGGCGCTTGAATTAAAACGCCAACGTGAAAACATTGAGCTTATTGCTTCGGAAAACCTTGTTTCACCGCAGGTTATGGCAGCCATGGGCAGCGTGCTTACCAATAAGTATGCGGAAGGTTTGCCGGGTAAACGTTATTACGGCGGCTGTCAATATGTTGATGTTGTTGAAAAAATTGCTATTGACAGGGCTTGCCGACTTTTTGGTGCAAAGTTTGCAAATGTTCAGCCTCATTCAGGTGCACAGGCTAATACGGCTGTTTATCTTGCACTTCTTAAACCGGGCGATACGGTTATGGGTATGAGTCTTGATAACGGCGGTCATTTAACTCACGGTTCACCTGCAAATATCAGCGGTAAATATTTCAATTTTGTTCCTTACGGCGTTAATGATGAGGGATATATTGATTATGCGGCGTTTGCAAAACAGGTTAATAAGGTTAAACCTAAACTTGTTGTAGCCGGTGCTTCTGCTTATCCTCGTGAAATAGATTTTAAAACCATGGCAGATATTGCACATGCAAACGGTGCAATGTTTATGGTTGATATGGCTCATATTGCCGGCCTTGTTGCAGCAGATCTTCACCAAAGTCCTGTTCCTTATGCGGATGTTGTTACAACAACAACGCATAAAACTTTAAGAGGACCGAGAGGCGGTCTTATTCTTTGCAACAACGAATATCTTATTAAAAAGCTTAATTCTGCTGTTTTCCCGGGAACACAGGGTGGCCCGTTAATGCATGTGATTGCAGGTAAGGCAGTTTGTTTCGGCGAAGCACTTAAACCTGAATTTAAGGAATATCAGCAAAGAATTATTAATAATGCTCAAGCTCTTGCAAAAGGTCTTACAAGCAGAGGTTTAAATCTTGTTTCCGGCGGAACAGATAACCATTTGGTTCTTCTTTCTCTTATCGGCACAGGCGTAACAGGTAAAGAGTTGGAAGCAAGGCTTGATGACGTTCATATTACCCTTAACAAAAATACAGTTCCAAACGAACCTCTTTCACCGTTTGTAACATCAGGTGTTCGCATCGGTACTCCTGCCGCTACAACAAGAGGACTTAACGAACAGGATTTTGAAAAAATTGCAGAGTATATTTATCTTGCAGTTACGGATTACGATAATCAAAAAGATTATATTTTAAAAGGTGTGGCAGATATTTGCGCAAAGTATCCGCTTTATGAATAATTTTGGGGAAGTGAAAGCGTGATTGGTTTATTCGGCAAAATTTTCGGTGCGCTTTTAAATTTTGTTTATTTGTTTTTTAAGTGCAGAAAAACTAAAAACACGGTTGCGTTTATTTCCCGTCAAAGCGAAACTCCGTCTATGGATTTTTGCTATTTGATTAATGAAATAAAAACAAATTATCCGCAGTATGATGTGGTTGTGCTTTGTAAAATGATTCCGTCTTCTTTTGGCGGAAAAGTAAAATATATTGGCGAAATTTTCAGGCAAATGAAAGTTATGGCTGTTTCAAAGGTTGTTGTGCTTGATGGCTATTGCATTGCTGCATCTATGCTGCATCATAAAAACAATTTAAAAATAATTCAAATTTGGCATGCTTTGGGGTCTTTTAAAAGATTTGGAAAATCTGTTTTGGATATGAACGGCGGTAAATCTTCTGCCACAGCAAAGGCATTTAAAATGCACGGCAATTACGATTTAATTGCCGCAAGCGGTGATGCTTGTGTTCCGTTTTTTGCACAGGCATTCGGCTATCCCGAAAATAAGTTTATTCCAATCGGTATTCCCAGAATGGATTATTTAACAAGTGAAGAGGAAAACGAAAGATTAAAACAAAAAATTTATTCGTCTTATCCTCAGCTGAATAACGGCAAAAAAACAATTCTGTATGTTCCTACTTTCAGAGATAATGAGCAGGGAACGGTTGAATTGCGAAAAGCAACGGAAGATTTGGTTAATCAGGTTAATTATACCGATTATAATCTTGTTGTTAAGCACCATGTTGTTGATTCAAATAAGGAAGAAATTTATGTTGATTCCAGAATGAACAAAACAGTAGGCGAGCAGTTTACAGGTATGGATTTTATGGCTGTTTCAAATGCCGTAGTTACAGATTACAGTTCTATTATTTATGAGGCACTCTTAAAGAATTTGCCTATTTACATTTATTGCTTTGACAGTGAAAAATATTTGGACGAGCGTGGCTTTTATATTGATTTTTGGAAAGATATTCCTGCTGTTTATTCTAAAAATGCAAAGGGAATTTGTGAGCATATTGCCAACGGAATAACTGCTGAAAATAACAAAATTCAATCATTTAAAGAGGCGTATGTTAACAAAAAATTCCCATCAATAACCGCTGTTTACGGCGAAATTATTGATGAACTTGCAAAAGGCACATATAACAATCAATATAATTTTAAGGAAAGTTAAATGATAAATCCCGTTTCTGCTTTGTATCCATTTTTACAAAGAATGCGTTTTTTTAAATTCAATATTATGTTTAACAGATATAAAAGTTGCCCTGTTGATGAAAAAAAGGTGCTTATGTTCACTACATCAAGGGGTAAATTGGGCGGTAATTTGCTTGCCGTTAAAAATTATATTGAAAAAAACAAATTGAATTTTAAAATAACGGTTTTTACAAGTGTTAATATGCCTGATGAAAGTATTGTGGCTAAGGAAATGGCAATCAGCAAGTTTATTCTTGTTGATGATTTTGAACCGGTTGTTTATACCCTTAAATTGCGTGATGGGCAGGAATTAATTCAAGTTTGGCATGCAATGGGTGCTTTTAAGAAATTCGGATATAGCAGAAGCACGGCGAACAAAAATTCTTTAACTCACAAAAATTACACAAAGGCGATTGTTTCGTCAGACGAAATTGTTTCTATTTACGCACAGGCGTTCGGCATTGATGAAAGCAAAGTTTTCCCTATAGGAACCCCAAGAACAGATGTGCTTTTTAACGAGGAATACAAAACGAATACGGTTACACGCCTTTATGAAAATACACCGTTACTTATCGGTAAAAAGATTTGCTTGTTTGCTCCTACGTTCAGAGGCAATAATGTTAATGACGCTTATTATCCCACGGAGTTTTTAAATATAGAAGAATTTGCAAATTCTTTGCCAGATAATTGGGTGGTTATTTTAAAATATCATCCGTTTATTAAAAATCTACCTCAAATACCGGATTCTGTTAAAGATAGAGTTTTTGATTTGTCAAACGAACGTGATATAAATGATATTTTGTTTATAACGGATGTTCTTGTTACAGATTATTCTTCCGTAATATTTGAAAATGCCATTGTAGGCAATCCGTCTGTTTTGTATGCTCCGGATTTAGCTGATTATACCGGCGACAGAGGATTTTATTTTGATTATAGTGAATATGCTTGCGGTGCAGTTGTTAAAAATCAGCGTGATTTGGCAAATGCTGTTATAAAAGCCCAAGATGAAGCCGATAAAACAGCATTGTTTAAAAAGCGATTTGTTTCTTTGTGTGACGGCAATTCCTGCAAGCGATTTATTGATGAAATATTAAAGTAAGTAAAACATTACTTGATGTTAATTGTTGTGTTTTACGGTGCTTTCAATTAAAACAGTAAGGCGATAAAATGAGTTACGATTTATCAAAAAAATACAAGAATTTAAAACCATCCGCTGTAAGGGAAATTCTTAAAGCTACAAGCCAACCGGGAATGATTGCTTTTGCCGGCGGCTCTCCTGCGGTTGAAGCTTTTCCTTGTGAAGAGGTAAAAAAGCTTTCGGCAGAGATTTTAAATGAAAATCCTGTTTCTGCACTTGTGTACGGCGTTTCTGAAGGTTATGAACCGCTGCGGGTTAATGTTAAAAATTGGCTTAAAAGGCGAGAAAATGTAGGCAGTGATGACGATATTGTTATAATTACTTCCGGCGGAACACAGGTTATGGATATTGCCACAAGAATTCTTACGGATGAGGGTGATACTGTTATTTGCGAGGACCCGTCATTTATAGGTTCTCTTAACTGCTTTAGGTCTCACGGTTGTAATCTTGTAGGTGTTCCTATTGATGCCGACGGTATGAATATTAATGCTCTTGAACAGGCGGTAAAAGAAAATCCAAATGCAAAGTTTATTTATACAATTCCTAATTTTCAAAATCCCGGCGGCACAACATTAAGTTTTGGAAAACGCAAAAAAATGTATGAAATTGCAAAGGAAAACGGAATTGTTATTTTGGAGGATAATCCTTACGGCAATTTGCGTGTAAGCGGAAGCGATGTTCCTTCAATTAAAAGTATGGATACAGAGGGTATTGTAATTTACGCAGGTTCGTTTTCTAAAATATTGGCACCGGGAATCCGTGTTGCATATGCCGTTGTTCCTAAAAAATACGCAGGTGCTTTTACAATCGGAAAACAGGTTTCCGATGTTCATACAGGCGTGCTTAATCAAATGATTGTTTCAAAATGGTTTGATGAGTATGATGTTGATGCTCATATTGAAGAAATTAAAAAAGTATATAAGCGTAAACTTGAACTTATGTGCAACAGCCTTGATGAATATTGCGGCGATTTTATTACTTATGTAAAGCCGCAGGGTGGGCTGTTTGTTTGGGCGAAATTGCCTGAAAATGTTGATATGATTGAATATGTAAGTAAATTGTTAAAGCGTAATGTGGCGGTTGTTCCCGGCACTGCTTTTGCAGTTGACGATACAAAGCCTTGTAATTATGTTAGACTTAATTTTTCGACACCGACTGATGAAAATATTGTTGAAGGTGTTAAAATTATGGGCGAAATTGCAAAAGAGTACATGTAATTATTGTTGATTTTATTTTTAATAAACGAAAGGTATAGGTTATTATGGAAAGCAGTACAGAAAAGAAAAAAAGAAGTTTATCGTTAATTCAGCCAACGTCAATTCCCACGTTGGGCAATTACTTGGGAGCAATGAAGGGATGGTCTGCTTTTCAGGATGAATTTGAAACCGTTTACGGTGTTGCCGATTTGCATTCGATTACCGTAAGGCAAGAACCTCAAAAATTAAGAAAGCAAACAAACGAATTATTTGCAATGCTTCTTGCCTTGGGACTGGAACCTGAAAAAAGCATTTTATTTATTCAGTCTCAAGTTCCCACACACGCACAGCTTGCATGGATTTTAAATTGTTACACCCAATTCGGTGAGTTAAGCAGAATGACTCAGTTTAAGGATAAATCCGCACAGCACAGTGATAATATTAATGCAGGCTTGTTTACATATCCAAGCCTTATGGCGGCAGATATTTTGCTTTATCAGGCGGATATAGTGCCGGTAGGTGCCGACCAAAAACAGCATCTTGAAATTACAAGAGATATTGCAGAACGTTTTAACGGTATTTACGGTAATGTGTTTACAGTGCCGGAAGCTTATATTCCGAAAAGCGGTGCAAGAGTTATGAGTCTTGCAGACCCAACAAGAAAAATGAGTAAGTCTGATCCTAACCCAAAAGGAACTGTTTATTTAACAGATGAGCCTAATGTGATTATGAAAAAGTTTAAATCTGCTGTTACAGACAGTGAAATGAGCGTTCATTACGGCGAGGGAAAAGACGGCATTAATAATTTGATGACAATTTATTCAGCCGTTACCGGCGACAGTTTTGAACAAATCGAGTCTGATTTTGCAGGTAAGGGCTACGGCGATTTTAAAGCCGCTGTTGGTGAAGCTGTTGTGGAGGAACTTAAACCTATTCAGGAAAAATTCAACAGATATTTGGCAGATAAAGTGTATCTTGCCGAATGTCAAAGAAACGGTGCAGAGCTTGCAACCAAGGTTTCGCAACGCACTCTTAATAAGGTTATGAAAAAAGTCGGCTTTTTAATGAAATAATTAAACATGAGGGGGATTAAGGCTCTTTATCTTAATCCCTTTTTTGTTAAAAAATAAACAATAAATTTATATTATTTATTGCTATAAATATTGTTTTATGATATAATAAATTTGTATATTAATACCAATTTTAACACGCAAACTAAAGGAGGAATTATTTTGAAAGAAGCAAAAGCAATGGCATATGTTAATATGTACGGTGTTCTTGCAACTCTTGAGAATTTATGCGAAATTGACAGCGAGGCAAAAGCTGTAATCGGTGAGCTAAAAAAACCGGTTTCTCTTTGTTTTGATGTAACAAACGGTCCTTGTTGTACTTTTCACTTTACAAAATCCGGTTGTAAAATGACCGAGGGTGCAGATGCTTGCACTTGCAAAATGAATTTTTCAAGTCCTGAAAAATTCAATAATCTTATTGACAACAGCAAACCGGGTATGCCTGTTAAAAATCCTGCCCAGGTTTTGGCGTTTCTTTTAGGACCTTTTACAAAGCTTACAAACAGGCTTACAAAACTTTTAATGCCTTCCGATGAAGATCTTAAAGACAGAAAGTTTTTTGAAGAATCAACCGTTTTGACTTTTTATACTATTACAGGTGCAATTTCCGCACTTGCTAATTCCGATTCAATTTCCATGCATACCGCTAAGGCTACTGTTGACGGTAAAATTTCTATGGGAATTAAAGATGTTTGCTATGCAACAATTAAAGTTAGAAATCATAAATTTACTACTGTAAAGGAAAAGACTAAAGACCCTCGTGCCGTTATGGAATTTGCAAGCATTGACCTTGCAAACGGCTTGTTTAACGGTACAGTCTCAACCATTGCGGAACTTTGCAAAGGTAATATTTATATGGCAGGCATGATTTCAATGGTAGACAATCTTAACAGAATTTTAGACAGAGTTGCCGCTTATTTGGGTTAAGGAGGATATGCATAATGAGTAAATTTCCCGAATATAAACATGAAAAAAGCCAAGAATGGTTTAACAGAGCGTTAGATGCAATTCCGTCCGGTGTTTACGGTCATTTAGGTCCAAGCGAGGGCTTGTTTTTGCCTATAACAAAATGGCCGTTAATGTCTCAAAAAGCAAAAGGTACTTATTTTTGGGATGTAGACGGCAATAAATATCTTGATTTAATGTGTGCATACGGTCCTAATGTTTTGGGTTATTGTGATGATGAAGTTGACGCTGCCGCTATTGAACAGTTAAAAACAGGCAACTGCACAACTTCTCCTTCATATAAAATGGTTGAATGTGCAGAGCTGCTTAAGGATACCGTTGCAAGTGCAGACTGGGCATTCTTTATGAAAAACGGCTCAGATGCAACAACATTTTCTGTTATGTGCGCTCGTGCTCATACCGGTAAAAAGAAAATGTTTTTCCTTGAAGGTTACTATCACGGCGATTTTCAGTGGGCTCAAAAAATTGACTATCCCGGAATTTTACCTGAAGAGGTGCAAAACAACGTTGTAGTTCCTTGGTTTAATTTGGAAGCTCTTCAGCAGGCTTATGATGAATGCAACGGTGATGTTGCAGGACTTATTGCACAGCCGTATGACCACGGAAACTTTAAAGATAACGAATGTGCTACAAAGGAATACTGGCAGGCGGTTCGTAAATTCTGTGATGAACACGGAATGGTTCTTATTTTTGATGACGTTCGTACCGGCTTTAGACTTGATATTGCAGGTTCTGACCATTATTATGGTATTAAGGCAGACCTTATTTGTTTTTGTAAAGCGCTTGCAAACGGTTATAACATGTCTGCCGTATGTGGCGGTGAACATATGAAAGCTACTGCTTCATCTGTAACTTACACAGGCTCTTATTGGATGAGTGCAGAACCTTTTGCTGCTTGTCTTGCTTGTATTCCGAAAATGAAAAGGCTTGATACACCGACAATGTTCAGAAAAATCGGTACTCAGCTTACGGAAGGCTTTGTTGCAGCAGGTAAGGAACATGGTTTTAACCTTGTTGTTTCAGGCGAACCGGCATTATTCTATTTAAGAATTGCAAATGATGACAGTCTTATGCTTCATCAAGAATGGATTGCCGAATGTGTTTCAAGAGGACTTTTCCTTGCATCACATCACAACCATTTTATTAACGCAGCAATTACGGATGAAGATGTTAAACTTGCCATTGATATTGCCGAAGATGCTTTCGGCGTTGTTCAGGCAAATCATCCGGAATTTGATTTATCACCGATAAAATAATTTTTAGGGGGAAAATTTATGCCAGCAAATTATAAGCCGTTTGATAAAGAAGAATGGCTTCGCCTTGAAAAAAAGGCAGATGAATTAAGACGTCTTACGGTTAATACAACCGTATGGGGCGGTTCAGGTCATATCGGCGGTGCTTTAAGCGCAATGGACGCTATGACCATTTTATACCATCGTTTTATGAAACTTGATGTTAATAATCCTGATATGGAAGACAGAGACAGATTTGTTCTTTCAAAAGGTCATGCTGCTGTCGGTTATGGACCTGTTATCTGCGATTACGGTTTTATGGACGTTGAGGGGTTACATAATTTCAACTTAACAGGCTCTCTTTTCGGCATGCACTTGGATTGTAATAAAATTAAAGGTGTAGACTGCTCAAGTGGATCATTGGGTCACGGTTTATCTCTTGCTTGCGGATTTGCTCTTGCCGGCAGAGTTAACGGTATTGATTATATGAATTATGTTCTTACAGGCGACGGCGAACTTAACGAGGGTTCAAACTGGGAAGCAGCTCAAACAGCCGCTCAGTTTAAACTTTCAAATGTTGTTGTTCTTGTTGACAATAATAAATGTATGATTGACGGCAGAGTTGATGACGAAATGAAGGTTGAACCTCTTGATAAAAAGTTTGAATCTTTCGGATTTGAAGTTGAACGTATTGACGGTCAAAATATGAAAGAACTTAATAGCGCTATCGAAAATGCCATCAATAATCATAAAAATGGCGGCACAAAGCCATATGCAATTATTATGGATACTTTCAAGGGCGCAGGAATAGACTTTATGGAAGATGATTATCATTGGCATTACGGAGCTCTTGATGATGAAAAAACAAAGAAATGCTTTGAAAGTCTTGATAAATATTATGCAAAACGTGTTGAACGTGCTGAAAAGGAGGCGTAAGCAATGGCAAGCGGAATGACTTATACAATGACAGAAACTACTCAGCTTTCAACGGCAGAGTATTACGGTAAGGCTTTGTGTGAATTAGGCGAAGAGCATAAAAACGTTGTTGCTTTAACAGCCGACCTCGCAAAATCAACAAAAATAGGTATGTTCGGTGAAAAATTCCCTGAAAGGTTTTTTAATGTAGGTATCGCAGAACAAAATATGTTTGGCGTTGCTGCAGGCATGGCTAAAAACGGACTTATTCCTTTTGCGTCAACCTTTGCAATTTTTGCTTCTGCTCGTTCGTTAGACCAGGTACACACTGATATTTGTTATCAAAACGTTCCTGTTAAAATTATTGCAACTCATGCAGGCACATCTTTTGGTCAGGCAGGTTCAACCCACCATAGTCTTATTGATATGGCTTGCATGCGCAGCTTGCCGCATATGACGGTTATTTGTCCTTGTGACGGTGCTGAAACTTACCATGCAGTTAAAGCGGCTTATGATATTGACGGTCCTGTTTATATTCGCATTAACAGAGGTTTTGATCAAATTATTTATAAAAATCTTGATGATTGCACATTTGAACCGGGTAAAGCAAAGGTAATGAATGAAGGAACCGATATAACTGTTATCGCTTGCGGTTCATGCGTTTATCAGGCAATGCAGGCAGCTCAAATGGCAGAGGCTGATGCAGGCATTAAGGTTAGAGTGCTTAATATGCATACTATTAAGCCTATTGACGAAGAAGCCGTTTTAAGTGCAATTATGGATACAAGAAGAATTATTACGGCAGAAGATCATACCGTTATGGGTGGTTTGGGAAGTGCCGTTGCAGATGTTGTTGCAAAAAGCGGTAAAGCCTGTGCATTTAAAATGCTTGGTCATCAGGATGAATTTTCAACAATCGGATTGCATGAAGACCTTATGTCTCTTGCAAAAATTGATGCAAACGGTATTGCTGAGGCAATAGCAGATGTTATGCATCAAGATTTTGAAGAAGATGATGCGTGGGATGATGAGTTCTAAACTTTTCGGGAAAGGAATGTATTTTTATGGCAAGTGATGTAACACGCTATACAAATAAAGTGTTTATGGCAGGGGCACTGCCGCTTTTAAAAACTATTGCTACCGATGTTCCCGAATTGGCAAAAAAATTTGAGGGCGTTAATGCCGTTTACCAGGTATCGGCAATGGCAAATGCCCAAGATAAGGAGGCCGTTCATTTTATTGTTGAAAATGGTGAATGGTCTTGTAAATTAGGAGAATATTTCGGTCAAAAGAAAATTGATGCCGAGTTGGAATTTTCATCTATGGAAAAAATGAACGAATTTTTTAAAGGTAAAATGACTTCTCTTCCTAAAATGAAAATTAAATCGTTTCCGAAATTTGTTAAATTTATGGCTGTTTTGCTTAAAATGAGCAGCCTTTTGGGAATTAAGGAGCCGCCTGAAGACGAACAGCTTTGTCTTTTACTTTGCAAGTTGTATTTTTATCTTCTTTCAAGCGGTATAAGTCAACTTAATAAAATGGGTCATCCTGATATTCATGATTGGACTTTAAAAAGCCCGGACCGTGTTTATCAATGGGCTGTTGAAGGTCATCCGGAATGCACGGCGTATTTAAGAATAAAAGCCGGTAAATCACGTGCCGGCAGAGGTGAATATAAGCGTTCAAAGCCGTTTTTCTGCATGAAATTTGACACGGCACAGCATGCTTTAATGATTCTTTTGGGTACAGGCGATATGCTTCAAATGACTAAGGATAAAATGCTTATTATGGAAGGCGCCCCTGAATTCGGTGCAATGATAGGCGATTATATGATGCTTGTAGGCGACTTGGCATCTTAAATAATGTGTAAAACATCCTCTATTTGAGGATGTTTTTTCTTTTGTTTACATATGCTATTGAAAATATTTTAATAGTTGATATAATATGAGTATGATATAATGCCGAAGAATTTTTATTTTTATTTAAAAGCAATACATTTGCGGTTTATGTGTATCTTTTTGGGCATTATATTCGGAGGTGTAATATTATGAATAAATACAGAAGAAAAACAAAAATTATTTGCACAATCGGTCCTGCTTCTTGCGAAAAACCTGTTCTTCGTGAACTTATGAAAAGCGGCATGGATGTGGCTCGGTTTAATTTTTCACACGGTGATTACGGCAATTTTGAAAAATGGTTTGAAAACATCAAGCAGGTTAGGGAAGAACTTAATATCCCCGTTGCAACTTTGTTTGATACAAAAGGTCCTGAAATTCGCTTGGGTAAGTTTAAAGATTCAAACGGCGTTGTTATAAATGACGGTGATGAATTTGTTTTAACTACAGATGATGTTGACGGAGATGAACATCGCTGTTCTATTTCGTATAAAGGCTTAATAAATGATGTAAAAAGCGGCACAAGAATTTTAATTAACGACGGTTTAATTTCATTGAAAGTTGAAAAGGTTGCTAAAAATGATATTATTTGTAAAGTAGTGGAAGGCGGACTTTTAACAGACCATAAAGGCGTTAACGTGCCAAATGTTTCACTTGCTATGCCTTATCTTTCAGAAAAAGATATGCAGGATTTAAAATTCGGTGCAAAAATGGGGTTTGATTTTATTGCCGCTTCGTTTTGCAGAACGGCTGCCGACATTGTTTTGCTTCGTGATTTTTGCCATGCTTTGGGATGGAATGACGTAAGGATTATTGCAAAAATCGAAAATCATGAGGGCGTTGAGCATATAGACAGCATTATTAAAGAGGCAGACGGAATAATGGTTGCCCGTGGTGATATGGGTGTTGAAATTCCTTTCGAGCAAATTCCGTCTTTACAAAAAATGATTATTGAAAAAGTTTTCCTTGCAGGTAAAATTGTTGTTACGGCAACTCAAATGCTTGAATCCATGATTAATAATCCTCGCCCCACAAGAGCGGAAATTACGGATGTTGCAAATGCTATTTATGACGGTACTTCCGCTATAATGCTTTCAGGTGAAACTGCCATGGGTAAGCATCCGGTTGAAGCGGTGAAAACAATGGCAAGCATTGCAAAAACAACAGAGCAGGATATAAATTATATTCAGCGTTTTGAAAATGTTGTGCGTTCAAACAGACCCGGTGATATTACTTCGGCAATTTCTCATGCAACTGTTACAACAGCTCATGATCTTAATGCCAAAGCAATTATTACAGTTACAAAAAGCGGCACAACAGCAAGGCAAATTTCAAAATACAGACCTATGTGTCCGATTATTTCGGCAACAACAAGTGAAAAGGTTCAAAGGCAAAATAATCTTTCCTGGGGCGTTATGCCTGTTATGTGTGAGGAAAAATCAAACACAGACGAACTTTTTGACCATGCGGTTGAGGTTGCTCTTGCATCCGGAGCAATAAAAAAAGGTGATATAGTTGTAATTACTGCGGGAATTCCTTTGGGTCAAAGCGGAACAACAAATATGCTTAAAGTTCATGAGGTTTAATGTATGAAAAAGGGAATAAAAATTTTAATATGTCTTTTGGTAATTGTTGCCGTTGCCTGCGGAGGCGTTTATGTTTATTCAAAAATAAATGCCGATATTAACGGCACTGAAAAAGGTGAATCTAAGGAATATACGCTTATTATTAATGCAGATGATTTTCAATATGAGGTTGCCAAAGATTTAATGAATAACGGCATTGTACTTGATGATTCCCTTTGGTCTAATTGGATGGATAAACATTACCCTGATTTTACTTATATTAACGGTGAATATTATCTTAATTCAAAAATGAGTTATGAGGAAATAGTCAAGAAACTTCAAAATCCGGATATAAGTCATAAAACCGTTTCTGTTTGTATTCCCGAGGGATATAATGTTTTTGAGATTGCCAAAACTCTTGAGGAAAACGGAATTTGCAGTTCAAACGATTTTTATAAAGCAGTTTCCACTACAGATGGATATGATTATGAATGGCTTGCTGATTTTCCTGTTAATAATGAAAACATAGGCTTCATTTTAGAGGGCTTTTTATTTCCTGCAACTTATGATTTGGGTGAAAATACTGCTGCTACAGAAGTTGTGGATGAAATGCTTAATGCATTTGATTTGCGTTACGGCGATTCTGTGAAGGATTATTGCAATAAAAATAATATGAGCCTTTATGAATTTATTACACTTTGCTCAATAGTTCAGGAAGAAGCACTAACTGCAGACAGTGCACAAAATATTGCTTCAGTATTGATTAACAGGCTTAATAAAGGCAGTAAGCTTCAGTGTGATGTTACGTATTATTATGCTAAAAAATTGCTTGATTACGGTTTTTCAAAGCAGGTTTATGATTCTTATTATACTTACCGTTGCCCGGGATTGCCGTCCGGTCCTATAACGAATTCGGGCACAGATACAATTAATGCTGTTATTAATCATCCAAATACAAATTATTTGTTTTTCTTTTCTGATTTAAACGGCGAATTTCACTTTGCTTCAACAGGTGAAGAGTTTGAAAAATTAAAGCAGCAATATCCGTGGAAATAAGAGCTTGTTCGCAAGCTCTTATTTTTTTTGAAAGTATAATCATATTGAATTATATATTTTGTGTTGAAAAAAATATCTGCCGTTGATATAATATAAACCTAATCTTTTGAAAGGATTTTAATTGCTATGTCTAAATGGGATAAGGATTATATAGAACTTTGTAAAAGAATTTTGAACGAAGGTATAGAAACTGAAAACAGAACAGGTAATAATACTGTTAAAGTACCATCACACCATTTTCATTTTGATTTGTCAAAGGAGTTTCCCGTGTTAACAACAAAACAGTTGTTTATGCGCCAGGCAGTTTTGGAAATGCTGTGGATATATCAGGCACAGTCAAATGATGTAAGATGGTTGCAGGAACGTGATGTTAAAATTTGGAATGAGTGGGAAATAGACGAAAACGGATTTTGGAATGCAACGCAAATGCTGCCGGATGAAAACGGAAATCTTGTTAAAACCGAAGTGCATAAAAATTTCGGCAAAGAATATGCCCATACAATAGGCACGGCTTACGGTTATATTGTTAAAAAATTTCAAATGACTCAAAATCTTATTGATAAAATTAAAAATCATCCTGAAGACAGAAGAATGATTATGACTCTTTGGCAAAATGATTATTTGGATACTGCTGTTTTACCAAGCTGTGTTTGGAGCAGTGAATGGGATGTTACCGACGGAAAATTAAATTGTTGGGTTCATCAAAGAAGCTGTGATGTTCCGTTAGGTCTTCCTTTTAATGTTACGCAGTATGCGGTTTTACTGGAAATGTTGGCGCAGGTTTGCGGTTTAAAACCCGGCACGATTGATTGGAGCATAAAGGATGCCCACATTTATGTAAATCAAATTGAAGGAATTAAAGAACAAATCAGAAGAATGGATGAAGAGGGCGATTTGCCGGCTCCTGAATTTTGGCTTAATCCTGATGTTAAAGACTTTTTTGAATTTGATAACAGCCGTGATTGCCGAGATGTAAAACTTATAAATTATAAGCATTTGGGTAAAATTTCATTCCCGATTTCTCAGTAAATTTTAGATGGATTTGACTTAAATAAAGCTGATTGCTTTATGGTCGGAAAGATATGTGTTTTATGAAAATTTCTGTTATAGCCGCAGTCGGCAAAAATAATGAGCTTGGAAAAAATAACGATTTGATTTGGCATTTTCACAGTGATATGGTGTTTTTTAGGGAAACTACAACCGGCTCAACGGTTTTAATGGGCAGAAAAACATTTGAATCTTTGCCAAAGGCATTACCTAAAAGAAAAAATGTTGTTATTACTCGCAACTTGAATTACAGAGCAGAGGGTGCAACCGTTTGCAAATCTGTGGAAGAGGCTCTTGAGCTTTGTAAAGATGATGAAAAAGTTTTTGTTATAGGCGGCGGAGAAATATATAAACAGCTTTTGCCTGTGGCAACGGAAATTTATTTGACAGAGGTTGACGATGAATGTTCGGATGCAGATACGTTTTTCCCTGCCTTTGACAAAAGTAAATATAAGAAAGAAATAATTGCCGAAAATGAAGAAAATTCAATTAAGTTCACTCACGTAAAATATTCATTGTAATTAGTGTTGACAACGGGGGTTTTTTGTGTTAATATATTTGCACAATAAAGAAGAACACACCCGTTCTCCCCTTAAACTTCAGTGAAAAGGGCAATATTTCAGGTTGAATTATTGATTAAGTGCGGGCATTTTGTGTTCGCACTTTTAATTTTTTTAAAGAGGTGTTTTATATCAGCAAGGAAGCCCCACAGCTTAACAGTGAAATCAAAGATAAAGAACTTCGTGTAATTACTGCTGACGGTGAGCAGCTTGGCATTATGAGTGCGAAAGACGCTATTCATGAGGCTGAAAAAAGAGGTCAGGATTTAGTTAAAATCGCTCCTCAGGCAAAACCGCCGGTTGCTAAAATTATGGATTACAGTAAGTTCCGTTATGAACAGGCTAAGCGTGAAAAAGAAAATCGCAAAAAGCAAAAAACTGTTGAAACAAAAGAAATTCGTCTTTCACTTAATATTGATATAGGCGATTTTAACACAAAAGTAAATCAAGCAAAAAAATTCCTTTCCAAAGGGGATAAGTTAAAGGTTTCTATCCGTCTTCGTGGTCGTGAAATGGCACATGCGGATTTGGGTACAGCCAATATGCAAAGATTTGCAGAGGCACTTGGCGAAGATATTAATATTGATAAAGCACCAAAGCTTGAAGGACGTCAAATTTTAATGTTCGTTTCTTCAAAAGCAAGCAAGTAAATTATATTGGAGGAATAAATTATGCCAAAGATTAAAACACACAGCGGCGCTAAAAAGCGTTTCAAAACAACAAAAAGCGGCAAGGTAAAGCGTGCACATGCTTATACCTCACACATTCTTACAAAAAAATCAACAAAGCGTAAGAGAAATCTTCGTAAAACAGCTGTTGGTGATGTAACAAACCAGAAGCAGATGAAGAGACTTGTTCCTTACAAATAAAAAGAATTTTTAGAAGAATTATCGTTTAACTATTATCGGAGGTATTTAAGTTATGGCAAGAATTAAAGGCGCTATGGCAACTCGTAAAAGAAGAAAGAAAGTATTAAAAGCTGCCAAAGGTTATTACGGAAGCAAGCACCGTCTTTTTAAAACAGCAAAACAGGCTGTTATGAAGAGCGGTCAATACGCATACATCGGCAGAAAGCAAAAGAAGAGAGAATTCCGCAGAATGTGGATTACTCGTATTTCAGCTGCTTGCAAAATGAACGGCATTAACTATTCAACATTTATGAATGGCCTTAAAAAAGCTGGTGTTGACCTTAACAGAAAAATGCTTTCTGAAATTGCAATTTCAGACCCTGAAGTATTTGCAACACTTGTTGAAACAGCAAAGGCTGCTCTCTAATACTGATTTTTAAGACTCGGATTATTCCGAGTCTTTTTTATTAAAAAGTTTTAATTTATTCAATTTTAGTGTTGCAATTTTATTCTATATAATATATTATAATTTATATCTTAAAAGAAACAGTGATTTTCTTAAACTAATGTAAATGTAAACATAAATAAAGCCGAGGTGTTTCGGTATGGAAAAAATCACAAGCAAAAATAATGAATTAATAAAAAGAGTACGCAAGCTTTTCACTTCTCGTAAAGCAAGGGTTGAAAATAACCGATTTGTTTTAGAGGGTGCAAGGCTTTGTTTTGATGCTTTGAATTCTGATTACAAAATTGAATATTTGTTTTTAACTGAAAGTGCTTGTGATAAATACCGCTCTAAATGTGCCGATTTGCAAAACGGTGCGGAAAAAGCTTATTTAATATCCGACGATGTTGCAAAAAAGCTAAGCGACACTGAAAACACCCAAGGTGTTTTTGCTGTTTGCAAAATTCCTGAAAATGATTTTAAGGTAGAAATAGGCAAAAAGTATATTGCTCTTGATTGCTTGCAGGACCCGGCAAATTTGGGCGCCGTATCAAGAACGGCGGAAGCCCTTGGAATAAACGGTGCAATTTGTTTTAATTGTTGCGATATGTTTAACCCCAAGGCGTTGCGTGCTTCAATGGGAAGTTTGTTAAGATTGCCTGTTATTGTAAGCAATAATCTTTGTGCCGATATTGAAAAAGCCAAAGAAAAAGGATTTGCGGTTTATGCTGCGGTTCCCGATTCTTCGGCAAAAGATATTACAACTGTTAATTTTCCCGATTCTTCAATTATGATTATAGGAAACGAGGGGAACGGAATTTCAAAAGAAGTGCAAAATGCCGCATCTTGCCTTGTAACAATTAATATGCGTGGCAGGGCGGAAAGCTTAAACGCTTCAATGGCAGGAGCCATTGCAATGTGGGAAATGCTTAGGAGTGATTAAGTGAACAGCAAAAAATCAGTTTATTGGATTTGGCTTTCGTTGGCTCTCGGCGAAGGTTCTTTATCCAAAGAAATTATTGATGATTTTGGAACTGCCGAGAATATTTATAATTCAA
>CAKSWS010000022.1 GCA_934512155.1 uncultured Eubacterium sp.
GAATTAATGTGGGCGTTTATGGCATTATGTACAAATTTTTATGCATAATTCTGTTAAACGCCCTTTTTGTTTTTGTATTTACATTGCTAATTTACTTTGTTATAATTATTATATAGCAAAATTTGGGAGTAAAATTATGAAAAAGAAAGTTTTGGCTGTTTTCTTATCACTTTTAATTTGCATTGGGGCATTTGCAGGCCTTGGTTCAAATGCTGTTTTTGCGGCTTCGTCTACATCAGGCAGTTGCGGCACAGGTGTAACATACAGCTACAATAAAGACACAAAGGTTTTAACAATCAGCGGTTCAGGCAGTATTAAGGATTACGGTCAAACAACTCTTAACCGTGTTCCTTGGTATGATTTTAAACCCGAATGCGTTAAAGTTGTTATTAATGAGGGTATAACCGGCATAGGCGACAGGGCGTTTTACAATATGTCTGTTTTAACAAGTGTTACATTGCCGTCAACGCTTAAAACGATAAGTGATTATTCATTTGCCGAATGTCCTTTATTGAATAATGTTACATTACCGTCAAACCTTCAAACAATTCGTTCTTATGCGTTTCAAAAATGTACATCTCTTACTAAAATTGTTATTCCCGACAGTGTAAAAAGCTTTGGTAAAACAAGAATCGGTTCTGTTGAAACGGGTTATGTTTTTGCAGATTGCACAAATCTTAAATCTGTTACATTCGGCACAGGCTTAACTTCAACGGGCAACAGCTGTTTCAGAGACAGTGGTGTTTCAACAGTTACCTTATCCGATTCCATAACAGAAATATCAACATATTCGTTCTTTAATTGTAAAATTCAAACAATAGAATTGCCTCAAAGTGTTGTAAAAATCGGAACCAGGTCATTTGCCAATAATGGCTTAATTTCAAAGGTTACGGTTAATAACAGCGAATGCACTTTTGAAGGTTTGATAAATGAAGACCCGTTCAACGGCAGTCAGCAAAGTTTGGTGTTTCACGGTCATTCCCGGTCAACTACTCAAACATACGCAAATGAGCATAATTACGGATTTGTGTCATTAGACCCATGCGCTCATGATAATCTCAGCGAAGTAATAACATTAGAGCCTACCTGTACTGAAAAAGGCTCTAAAAATATTGTATGTGATGATTGCGGCGCAGTAGTAAGAACAGAAGAAATTGACGCTTTAGGTCATGATTTTAAAACCTTTAATACTGCTGATATGACAGAGGCGGACGGTCATATTTATGAATATCAGGAATGCAGCAGATGCGGACAGGAAAATTGTATTTATACTCACAATGAGTGGGTAGAAGGCAATTACGACGAAACATACACGGGAAAATGCACTACTGTTTTGCGTGTAACAAAAACCTGCAAAATATGCGGAAAAACAGACAGCCAGTTTGCTACAGGTCATAAAATGGGTAAGGTTACTTCCGAAGTGCCGGCAACTTGCACAGAAGCCGGAAGTCAAACCGGAACATGTTCAAGATGCGGCGAAACCTTTACCCAGGAGATTGCTGCTTTGGGTCATAAAAATGTTGTAACCCAATCTTATGATACCGATGACGGACATACTTACACCTATTACAAATGCTCTGTTTGTAACGAGGAATCAACTGTTTGCACTCATAATGAATGGGTAGAAGGTTATTACACGGAATTTGAAATTTCACCTGTTTCCTGCACTGCAAACGGAACGGTTGAAAGAACATGTACTGTTTGTAAGAAAGTGGAAGACGAAACAATTTTAATGACCGGTCATGATTATGATGATGGTGTTGTAACAAAAGAACCGGATTGCACAAACACAGGTACAAAAACACGTACTTGCAAAAATTGCGGTAATACTTTGAGTGTTCCTATTGCAAAATTAGGCCATAATTATGAGGATTCTGAAGTTTTGAAAGAGCCAACATGCTTAAGTGAGGGAACCGGAACAAGAATATGTACACGATGTGGGGATAAGGTTTCTTACACAATTGACGCATTGGGGCATGATATTTCAAATGCACAGGATTATAAGTACATAAAAGAACCTACTTGTATTGATAATGGTACAGCCTCGGGTACTTGCGCTAATTGCGGCGAGGTTGTTGAGGAAACCGTAAGTGCTTTGGGTCATGATTTGGATATGGAAAATCAAACGGTTGAAACTGTGCCTACCTGCACGGAAAGCGGCAAGGCTTCGGTTGTTTGTAAGCGTTGCGACTCAAACGAAACTGTTGTTTTGGATGCATTGGGTCATAACTACACATTTACAAAAAAGAGCGACAGCGGCGAAACATTTATTTACAACTGCACAAGATGCGGCGGTGAAACAATATATCTTCAAAGAGTTCTTGCACCTTCGTTTAAGTCGAACATTAATAAAAATGTTGCTGATTTAGACAATGGTTATAGGCTTGATATTAATAAAGACGGCATTATCAATATGCGTGATTATTCGCTGATTAACGGATATACTCAAATTAAAAACGAGAATTAAATAAAATATTGGGCATACGGCATAAAGGTTTTAATTATTCTTTAGGCGGTGTGCCTTTATTTTTTATCGGTATCTTTAACAAATATCGGCTGTTAAATTTAGGGAGTTTTTTCATCTTAAACTATTTACTTTAAACTTAATTTATATTATTATATATAATATAAAAAAACGGAGGTCTGATATGAGCACTCAATATAAACGCATTTTGTTAAAATTAAGCGGAGAGGTTCTTGCCGGTTCAAAGGGAACAGGCATTGATAATGAAACAGTTGTAAAAATTTGTAAATCAGTAAAAAAAGTTGCCGATTTAGGCGTTCAGGTTGGCATTGTAGTCGGCGGCGGAAATTTTTGGCGTGGCAGAACAAGCGAGGGTATGGACCGTGCAAGGGCAGACCATATCGGCATGCTTGCAACGGCAATGAATTCACTTGCACTTTGTGATGCACTTGAGCAGCTTGGTGCAGATGTAAGAGTTCAAACAGCTATTGAAATGAGGCAGATTGCAGAACCATACATCAGAAATAAAGCAATTCGTCATTTTGAAAAAGGCAGAATTGTTATTTTTGGTTGTGGTACAGGTTCACCTTTCTTTTCAACAGATACTGCTGCCGCTCTTCGCAGTGTTGAAATTAATGCAGATGCTTTGCTTAAAGCAACTAATGTTGACGGCGTTTATGATAAAGACCCGAATAAATATGACGATGCGGTTAAGTTTGATACCGTTTCATTTAAAGAAGTTATTAACAGTGATTTAAAAGTTATGGATTCAACCGCATTTTCACTTTGCAAAGATAACGATATGTCAATCGTTGTGTTTAATCTTGAGGAAGACCCTGAAAATGTCGTTAAAGCCGTTATGGGCGAACCTATCGGTACAGTTGTAAGTAATAATTAACGGAGGTTTTGGTAATGGAAACTGTATTTAATAAAACAAAAGAAAAAATGGAAAAATGCCTTGATTCTTTAAACAGGGATTATAAGGCTGTTCGTGCAGGTCGTGCAAACCCTGCTATTTTAGACAGAATAACGGTTGATTATTACGGTGCACCTACTCCGTTAAATCAAATGGCTGCAATCAGCGTTCCGGAACCGAGAATGCTTATGATTCAACCTTGGGATGCAAGTACACTTAAAGAAATTGAAAAGGCAATTAATACGGCTGAAATCGGAATTAATCCAAGTAATGACGGTAAAGTTATTCGCCTTGCTTTTCCTGCATTAACTGAAGAACGCAGAAAGGAACTTGTTAAAGATATCTCCAAGCGTGCCGAAGAGGGTAAGGTTGCAGTTCGTAACGTTCGTCGTGACGCTATGGACGATATTAAAAAGCTTAAAAAAGATAACCAGATTACAGAGGATGACCAAAAAGACGGAGAGAAAAAACTTCAAGATATAACAGACAGTTATATTAAACAAATTGAAGAAATGGAAAAAGTAAAAGAGCAGGAAGTTCTTTCAATTTAATTTTTCTAAAATAAAGGCGGGGGATTTCCTCCGCCGTTCTGTCATTTTAAAGGAGCAATAAAAATGGCTATTTTTAATAAAAAAGAACAGGTAAAAACAGAATTTTCCGTTCTTCCGAAGCATTTGGGTATAATTATGGACGGTAACGGCAGGTGGGCAAAAAAGCGTGGCTTGCCAAGAACTGCAGGTCATAAAGTCGGTGCCGATGTTTTTAAAAAGATTTCAAAAGAATGCGGCAGACTCGGTATTGAGGAAGTAACGTTTTATGCTTTTTCCACCGAAAATTGGAAGCGCCCCAAAGAAGAGGTTGACGCTTTAATGAAACTTTTTCATGATTATTTAATTGAAGCAAAGGAAGACTTGGAAGAAAGCGGAAATATGCGTATTCATTTTGTAGGCGAGCGTGATGGTATCACTCCAGACCTTTTAAAACTAATGGATGACGCTGTTGAAACCACTGATTCCAGAACCGGCACAATAGTTAATCTTGCCGTTAATTATGGTGGCAGGCAGGAAATTGTTTCAGCTGTAAATAAGCTTATTGCTTCAGGTAAAACATCAATTACGGAAGAGGATATAAGCAATAATGTTTACACTGCACCTGATTGTGATTTGATAATTCGCCCAAGCGGTGAAGAAAGACTTTCAAATTTCCTTTTGTGGCAGGCAGCATACAGTGAATTTTGGTACAGCGATGTTTTGTGGCCGGATTTTACAGAAAAAGATTTACACAGCGCACTTGATGAATTTGAAAAACGAAATCGCAGATTCGGAGGATAAAAAATGAAACAAAGAGTTATTACGGCGGCAGTATTACTTGGATTACTTGCCATTGTTGTTTGGCAAATAAATACACCTTTATTTGTTGTTGTTATTGCATTTCTTTCGGCTGTTGCCACAAATGAAATTATGAAATGTGCAAAAGTAAAAAATAAATTTCTTTTAATTGTAGGCACTGCTTTTTCGGCTTGCGTTCCTTTCTTTGCAAGCGGCAAGGTTTTGCTTCCTATTGTCAGCGAAAGTACTTGGTCCGGTGTAGTCGGTGCTGTTCCCGGTGTTGTTTACATAATTGCGGTTGTGCTTGCATTTTTGCTTGCTATGTTAAAAGGTTATTCTCACACAAGTTTTGAGGATGTGGCAATTTCTACTTTTGCTTCTGTTCTCGTTCCTTATGGATTTTCTGTGTTTATTCGTCTTCGTGATATGTTTGCGGATAATGAGCAATTCGGTATCTATTTAATTTTCTTTGGACTTATTTGTGCTTTGGGAACAGACAGCGGTGCTCAACTTGGCGGAATGGCGTTTGGCAAACATAAAATGAGTCCTAACATCAGCCCAAAGAAAACGGTGGAGGGTGCTGTATGCGGCTTGATTTTTGCACTTGTATTAAATGTTGTGGCTATGGTGCTTTATAATAAGCTTGCCGCTGTTGCTTTAACAAAAATGCAAACAATCGTTCTTGCGTGCGTAAGTATTCCTGTTTCGTTTATGGGTATGATGGGCGATTTAAGTGCGTCTGTTCTTAAAAGAAATTTCGGTGTTAAAGATTTCGGAAAAATCTTCCCTGGACACGGCGGAGTAATGGACAGATTTGATTCATCTTTATTTACAATTCCGCTTACATATGCAGTTGCATTAATTGCTTTTTGTTGAGGTGTTTGATATGAAAAAAATATCAATTTTAGGTTCAACCGGTTCAATAGGAGTTCAGTCTCTTGATGTTTGCAGAATGCACGGTTACGACGTTAAATGCTTAACGGCAAATACAAATGTTAATAAAATAGAACAGCAGGTCAGAGAATTTCATCCCGAACTTGTTTGCATGATGAATGAGAATGCGGCTTTCGATTTGAAAACTAAAATTGCCGACACAAATACAAAAGTTGTTTGCGGTATGGACGGCCTTATTGAATGTGCCACATACGACGGTGCAGATATCACTCTTAATTCTGTTGTGGGAATGATTGGACTTCAGCCTACATTAGAGGCAATTAAGGCTAAAAAAACAATTGCACTTGCTAACAAGGAAACACTTGTTGCAGGCGGTCATCTTGTAACAAATGCAGCAAAGGAAAACGGTGTTTCGATTTTGCCTGTAGACAGTGAACATTCAGCTATTTTTCAGGCAATGCAGGGCAGTCCGAGAAAAGAAGCTGTGAAAAAAATAATACTAACTGCATCAGGCGGACCGTTCTTTGGTAAAACTTTGTCAGAACTTGAAAATGTTACTCCGGCAGACGCTTTAAAACATCCAAACTGGGATATGGGCGCAAAAATAACCATAGATTCTGCCACGATGATGAATAAAGGTTTGGAATTTATTGAAGCAAAATGGCTTTTTGATATGCCTAATGAAAATATTGAAATTGTTGTTCACAGGGAATCGGTTGTTCATTCCGCTATAGTTTATCAGGATAATTCAGTTATTGCACAACTTGGCGTTCCTGATATGAGAATACCTATTCAGTATGCTCTTACTTATCCTGAGCGTGAGCCAAGCCCCGTGGCTCCTTTATCTCTTGCCGAGTATGGCAAATTAACATTTTTTGAACCGGATTATGATACTTTTAAATGTATTAATGTTTGTAAAAATGCCATTGCAAAGGGCGGTTTGCATCCTGCTGCAGCTAACGGTGCAAATGAAGAAAGCGTAAAACTTTTTCTTCAGGGTAAAATTAAATTTACAGACATTGCATATCTTAATGAAGAAGCTATGCTTAAAGCGGCAGATGTTAAAGATTTTACATTGGCAGATGTGCTTGAAGCAGATAAACAGGCAAGAGAGTTCGTAAGAAATACCGTTAATGCTTGAATATAATCTTTAGGAGTGGTGAATTTGGCTTCTGTTTGGAGTTCGGTTTATCCTGTTTTAATTGCAATTTTATTTTTTGAATTAATAATAATTATTCACGAGGGCGGGCATTTTGTTGCCGCCAAGTTAATGAAAATTCGTGTTAATGAATTTGCAATAGGTATGGGACCTAAAATAATTTCTTTTAAGAAAAAAGAAACCCAATATTCTTGGCGCCTTTTTCCAATAGGCGGTTATTGTGCCATGGAGGGTGAAAGCGAGGAATCTGACGCAGAAGGTTCTTTTTCTAAAAAAAGTGTGTGGGCAAGACTTTTTGTTGTGGTTGCCGGTGCGTTAATGAATTTAATTTTAGGCTTCATAATAATTTTTGGCTTAATTTGCAGTCAGTCAAGTATAGGCACAACCACGGTTGCAAAGTTTGATGAAAATGCAGTCAGCTCCTCATATGGTTTGCAGGCAGGCGATAAAATTAAAAGTATAGACGGTATGAAAGTTTATACAACAACAGATGTTCAAACAGGCTTATCACGTTCTAAAGACGGCAGTGTGGATATGACGGTTCAAAGAAACGGGAAAACAGTTAATCTTTCCGTTACTTTTGATACTGAGGATTATGAGGGAAAACAGTATATTGTTATGGATTTTTGGCTTTTAGGCAAAGAAAAAACACCATTAAATGTTATTTCCAATGCAGGAAATGTTTTTGTTTCTTATGCAAGAATGGTTTTCCTTTCTGTTTATGACCTTATATCCGGAACATACGGCGTTTCGGATTTAAGCGGCCCTGTGGGTGCTGTTTCGGTTGTATCAAGCGCAGTTAAAACAAATTTATATTCTGCGTTTAAAATGATGGCGTTGCTTACGGTAAATATCGGTTTATTTAATTTATTCCCAATTCCCGCTTTAGACGGCTGGAGGCTGTTTTTATTGTTGGCAGAGGGAATTACAAAGAAAAAATTACCGGAAAAATGGGAATACGGAATTAATGCGGCAGGTCTTGTTTTGTTGCTTGCCTTAATGGTATTTGTAACTTTTTCCGACATAACAAAGTTATTTTGATTTTTGCAGGTGGTAAAAATGATTAAAAGAAGAGAAAGCAAAAAAATTAAGTTAGGAAACACATATATCGGCGGCGATGCTCCAATTCTTGTTCAGTCAATGCTTAATATTCCTGCCGATAACATTGAAGGTTCGGTTAATCAGGCAAAAGAACTTGCGGCAGCAGGTTGCCAAGTAATCAGGTTTGCCATTCCAAATGAAAAAGCACTTGATTTAATTGAGCCTATAAAAGAGGCTGTGGATATTCCTCTTGTTGCGGATATTCATTTCGATTACAGACTTGCGCTTGGCGCCGCAGAAAGAGGAATTGATAAAATAAGAATTAATCCCGGCAATATTGGTGATGAATCAAGAGTTAAAGCGGTTGCAGATATTTGTAAGCAAAAGCAAATACCTATCAGAATCGGTGTTAACAGCGGAAGTCTTGAAAAAGATATTCTTGCAAAATACGGTTCTCCCACTCCGGAGGCAATGGTGGAGTCTGCTTTGTTTCATGCTTCCTTGCTGGAAAAATTTGATTTTGAAGATATTGTTATTTCTATTAAATCTTCAAATGTTGTTACTATGATAAATGCTTATGAGCTTGCTGCAGAAAAATGCAATTATCCTCTTCATTTAGGCGTAACAGAGGCAGGCACAGAAAGAATGGGAATTATTAAATCGTCTGTCGGCATAGGTTCTTTGCTTGCCAAGGGCATTGGCGATACTATTCGTGTAAGTCTTTCCGATACACCTGTTAAAGAAGTTTTTGCCGCATTTGATATTCTTAAAGCAGTCGGCTTGAAAAACGATTGCCCGTATTTGATTTCCTGCCCAACATGCGGTAGAACAAAAATTGATTTAATCGGCTTGGCAAAGCAGGTTGAAGAAAGGTTAAAAGATTGTAAAAAACCTATTAAGGTTGCGGTTATGGGCTGTATTGTTAACGGACCCGGCGAGGCAAAAGAGGCAGATATAGGAATTGCAGGCGGTGACGGAAACGGACTTATATTTAAAAAAGGTGAAATTTTAAGAAAAGTGCCTGAAGATGAATTGCTTGATGAATTGATGAAAGAGATAGATAAATTATAATGAATTTGTTTAAAGAATATTTTTCGGATTATGTAGATAATTTTCCCCTTTCAAGTTTGGGAAACGGTGAAATTATCCGTTTTGCAATCAGAAAAGAGGAAAGAGAACTTATTGTTGTTTTAAATCTCGGTGAATTGGTGGATTATTCCGTGTTTGCCGCCGCACAGGAAAATTTAAAGGCAAATATGAATTTGAAAAAAGCAACAATCAAGCCACGTTACATAAGCGAACTTTTTGAAACTTCATATTTCGGCAGTATTGTTGAGTTTGTTAAAAAGCAAAATTCAGCTGCAAACGGATTTTTTGATGATGCCGATGTTGAAGTTAATAATAATGAATTAACCGTTTACTTAAAAAAAGGCGGAAAAGATATTTTACTTGCCCAAAAGGTAAACGAGGATATAGAAAATGTAATACTTGATTTATTTGGCATTTCTTTCAAAATTTCTTTTGTGGAAACACAGGCTTTTGATATTGAAGAGGCTGTTAAAGAGGTTGTTGCACAAAAAAATGCACAGGAAGAACAGGCTAAAGCAGAGCATGCAAAAAATATTAAACACACACTTTTGGGCGATTTGCCTATTTATGAAGATACACAAAAAATTATTTTCGGCAGAAGTATTCGTGAAAAGCCTAAGCCGATGAATCAAGTGCAAATAGACGACGGCATTATTACCGTTTGGGGAGATATTCTTAAAACAGATGTAAGAGATACCAAAAGGGGCGACAGCAAAATTTTTTCTTTTGATATTTCGGATTACACATCGTCGTTAACATGTAAAATGTTTGACAGTAACAAGGTTATTGAACCCGTTATTGATAAAATTGCAAATGCAAAAACGCTTATAGTAAGCGGTGGCTACCAGTATGATAAATTTGCAAACGAATATGTTTTAAGACCAAACAGCATTGCAACGGTTTTAAAAGCCGAAAAGGAAGACAATGCACCGGAAAAAAGAATAGAACTTCATATGCATACCTCTTTGTCTGAAATGGACGGAATTTCTTCTCCTAAATCACTTGTTAATCAGGCAATAAAATGGGGGCATAAGGCTGTTGCAATTACAGATCACGGTGTTGTTCAGGCTTTGCCGGAGGCATATGCAGCAGCAAAAGGTAAAATTAAACTCATTTTGGGAATGGAGGGCTATTTGGTTGATGACACCAAGTATCCCGATTTCATGAATATGAAATTAAATCAATTTAAACGTCATCATATTATCTTTCTTGTTAAGGAAGATACATCTATGGATGAATCTATTCCTAAGGAAGAAAGAAAATACGGCAGAAAAAATCTTTATGAACTTATTTCTGCATCAAATGTTAAATATTTTAAAAACAGACCGCTTGTTCCCAAATCTCTTCTTGCTCAAAAAAGGGCAGGTATTATTGTTGGTTCGGCTTGTGAACAGGGCGAAGTTTATCAAGCAATATTAGAGGGCGTAAGTGATGAAGAACTTGAAAAAATTGCTTCATTTTATGATTACCTTGAAATTCAGCCAAACGGTAACAATGAATTTATGCTCAGAACAAGTAATCAGGAATACGTGCTTAATAAGCGTGGCGAAGAAAAGAAAAACGTTTATTGGCGAGTTAATTCGGAAGAAGATTTAATTGATATAAATAAAAAAATCATTTCCGTTGCGGATAAATTGGGCAAACTTACCGTTGCCACCGGCGACGTACACTTTTTAAGTGAAAAAGATGCTAAATTCAGGGCTATTATTATGGCGTCAAAAGGTTTTGATGATGCCGATAATCAGGCGCCGCTGTACTTTAAAACTACTGATGAAATGCTTGCCGATTTTGCATGGGCCGGGGATAGAGCAAAGGAATTTGTTGTAGACAATCCGCAAAAAATTGCCGACAGCATTATGGATGATATTCCGCCAATTCCTCCCGGAACGTTCCAACCGCATATTGACGGTGCAAATGAGGAACTTACGGAAAAATGTTGGAAAAGAGCAAAAGAATTGTACGGCGATCCTGTGCCGGAATATGTTGCTTCAAGACTTCAAAGAGAGCTTGATTCAATTATTGGGCATGGCTTTGGCGTTCTTTATGTTATTGCAAAGCGCCTTGTTGAGGAAAGTGAAAGAAACGGCTATCTTGTAGGTTCAAGAGGTTCTGTAGGTTCTTCTTTTGCCGCTCATATGGGCGGTATCTCAGAGGTTAATCCTCTTGCACCTCACTACTATTGCAAAAAATGCAAACACAGCGAATTTTTCTTAAACGGCGAATACGGTTCGGGATTTGATTTACCGCCTAAAAATTGCCCTAATTGTAATATTCCTATGAAAAGGGACGGCCATGAAATTCCCTTTGAAACCTTCCTTGGATTTGACGGCGATAAAGAGCCTGATATTGACCTTAATTTCAGCGGTGAATATCAATCTCGTTCTCACAGATACACAGAAGAATTGTTTGGTAAAGAGTATGTGTTTAAAGCAGGAACAATGGCAACAGTTGCGGATAAAACCGCTTACGGTTATGTTAAAAAGTACCTCGAAGAAAGAGGACTTAAAGTAACCCGTGCAGAAGAGGACAGGCTTACCGTTGGCTGCACGGGTATTAAAAGAACAACCGGTCAGCACCCGGGGGGTATGGTTGTTGTGCCGGATAAATACACGGTTGAAGATTTTACTCCTATTCAATATCCTTCAAACGATGAAAAGAAAGGCACTTACACAACTCACTTTGACTTTAAAAACTCTCTTCACGATACACTTTTAAAGCTTGATGAGCTTGGTCATGATAATCCTACACTTTATAAATATCTTGAAGATTCTACAGGTATTCCTGTTATGGAAGTTGATTTGTCAGATCCTAAATTGTATCAGCTTATCACTTCTACAGAGCCTATAGGTGTTTCTCCCGAAGATATTGATTGTTCAACAGGCACTCTTGCCATTCCTGAAATGGGTACACCGTTTGTAATTGGTATGCTTGAAGAAGCAAAGCCAAAAACATTTGCCGATTTGCTTCAAATTTCAGGTCTTTCTCATGGTACGGATGTTTGGCTTGGAAATGCACAAGAACTTATTGATAACGGCACCTGCACAATTTCTCAGGTTATCGGCTGCCGTGATGATATTATGACCTACCTTATTCATAAAACCGAAAAATATGAAAAGGAAACAGGCAAGGAATCGCCTCTTTCAAAAAAAGATTGCTTTAAGATTATGGAATATACCCGTAAAGGTAAAGCACCAAAGGAATTGCCTCCTTATGAGCAGGCAATGAAAACCGTAGGTGTTGAACAGTGGTATATTGATTCTTGTTATAAAATTAAATATATGTTCCCTAAGGCGCATGCTGCGGCTTATGTTATTGCCGCTCTTCGCCTTGCTTGGTATAAAATATATTATCCTCTTGATTTTTATGCGGCATACTTTACTGTTCGAGGCGGCGCTATTGATGCAGTTTCCGCAGTGGCAGGTAAGGATGCGGTAAAAGCAAAAATGCTTGAATATCAGGAAAAGAAAAAAGCCGGCGGCGTTACGGCAAAAGACGATTCAACTTATGTTGTAAACCAAATTGTTATTGAAATGCTTGCAAGGGGGATTGAATTTTTACCTGTTGATATTTATAAGTCAGATGCAAGAATTTATAAAATTGAAAACGGAAAAATTCGTTTGCCTTTCGGTGCCATTGACGGTATTGGTGAAAATGCGGCAAAAGCAATAGCACAGGCAAAGGATGACGGAAACGGTGAATTTATATCTTATGACGATTTAATGGCACGTGCCGGAATAGGCGGAAGTGTTGTTGACGCTCTTAAAGAAGCAGGTGCGTTGGGAGATATGCCGGAATCAAGTCAAATTTCGTTGTTTTGATTTTAAGTTTTGTATTGACATATTTAATTTAATGTGTTAGCATATTACCACATTAGCACGCTAAAGCGAAAGAGGTATGAATTATGAAACGTTATGCAAAGCTTACTCCTCAGGGAAGCAGAGATTTGCTTTTTGAAGAATGTGATGACAGAAAGAACATTGAAACTGTTTTGTCTTCGCTTTATAAAGAAAATAATTATCGTAAAGTTATTACTCCTACTATTGAATATTTTGATGTGTTTGACAGTGATAATATAGGCATTGAAGCTGAAGAAATGTATAAACTCACAGACAGCTACGGCAGAACAACCGTTCTTCGCCCGGATAATACAATGCCTATTGCCCGCCTTGTTGCTACAAGACTTACAAAAAACGATTTTCCCGTTAGGTTATACTATAATCAGAATATTTTTGTAAGAAATAAGGCACTTGCCGGCAGAACAGATGAAATTGCTCAAAGCGGTATTGAGTTTATCGGCGACGGTTCTCTTGAAGCCGATTTAGAAGTTCTTTCAATGGCTGTTGAAGCGTTGAAAAGAGTTAATCTTAATTTTAAAATTGAAATCGGTCATGCCGGATTTTTTAATGCCGTTTTAAATAATATGAATATTACCAAAACGGAAAAAGCAGATATATGCAAACTTACAGAGGGAAAAAATTATTCCGCTTTAGGTGATTTACTTAATAAAATAGGCGATACTGCAGAAACAGCCGTACTTCATAAACTTCCGCGTCTTTTTGGCGGAATTGAGGTGCTGGAAGTTGCTAAAGAACTTTATAAAAATGATGATGCAAATAAAGCACTTGATTATATTAAAACAGTTTATGGAAAGCTTGTTGATATGGGCATGGAAAACAGTGTAATGATAGATTTGGGGCTTGTCAATAGGTCAAATTATTACACAGGCATTATTTTTCGTGGCTATGCGCAGGGTTCGGGATTAACAATTCTTTCCGGCGGCAGATATGATAATCTTATAGGTGAATTCGGCACAGATGCTCCGGCAGTAGGTTTTGGCGTTAATGTTACTGCGTTAACAAACGCAGTTAACGAAACAATAAATGTTGAGCGCCCAATCAGAATTGCATTAACAAAGGGCAGGCTTGAAAAAAGCTCTGTATCCTTGTTTAAAAAAATGGGCATTGATACAAGTGAACTTGAAAATAAAGGCAGAAGGCTTATTCTTCCTATAGGAAAATATGAGGCTGTTTTGTCAAAAGCGCCGGATGTTATAACTTATGTTGAACATGGTGTTTGCGACATTGGCGTGGTAGGCAAAGATACTATTGTTGAACACGGTAATTCTTTTTATGAAGTTATTGATTTAAATATAGGTAAATGCAGGTTTGCTCTTGCATGTCCTAAAGGAACAGATTTCTTTTCCGGTCATAAGCGTAAAACAGTTGCTTCAAAATATCCAAAGGTTGCCAAAGAATTTTTCAAATCAAAGGGTATGGATGTTGATATAATTAAAATAGAGGGCAGTGTGGAATTAGCACCGCTTCTCGGTTTGGCAGACGGAATTGTTGATATTGTTGAAACAGGCTCAACTTTAAAAGAAAATGGGCTTGAGGTTGTGGAGGAAATTTTGCCTATTTCAGCAAGAGTAATTGTTAATATGGCTTCAATGAAGTTAAGAAAAGATGAAATTGAAACTTTTCTTGCAGATATGGAAAAAGCAAGTAAGGCATGAGGTTGAATATGAAAATAACAAAGGCAAACGGTAAAACCGAATACGAACTTATTAAAAATCTTAAATTAAGAAACGGCGAAACAGATAAAAAAATTGTAGATATAGTTACATCAATTATAGACGGAGTAAAACAAGGCGGTGATGAAGCCGTTAGGGAATATACCGTAAGGTTTGACGGTGCAATGCCTAAAAAAACAATAATTGAAAAAGACGAGCTTCAGCAATATTTGGATATGGTTGATGATGATTTTAAAAAGGCTGTTACAGACGCTAAAAATAATATTTATGATTTTCATCAAAGACAAGCTCAACAAAGTTGGATGACAACCAAGGAAAGCGGCGTAATTATGGGCCAGCGAATTCGTGGCTTACACAGAGTGGGAATTTATGTTCCCGGCGGTACCGCTGCTTATCCAAGTTCTGTTTTAATGAATGCAATTCCTGCAAAAATCGCAGGAGTTAAGGAAATTATTATGGTAACACCTCCGTCTAAAGACGGTTCGCCTAATCCAAATATTATGGCAGCTGCCGCAGTTGCGGGTGTTGATAAGGTGTTCCTTTGCGGCGGTGCTCAGGCTGTTGCCGCCCTTGCTTTCGGAACGGAAAAAATCCCTAAAGTTGATAAAATTGTAGGTCCGGGAAATATCTTTGTTGCCACAGCTAAAAAATTGCTTTACGGTGTGGTTGATATAGATATGGTGGCAGGACCGTCGGAAATATTAATTGTTGCAGATAAAACTGCAAAGCCGTCTTTTCTTGCCGCAGATTTAATGAGTCAGGCAGAGCATGACAAAATGGCTTCGGCAATTCTTTTAACAACATCGGAAACAATCGCAAAGGCAACCGTTAAAGAAATTGAGAAGCAAATAAAGTATCTTGAACGTCAAAATATTATTGAACAATCTTTAAATGATTACGGCGAAATTATTGTGTGCGAGAATTTAAATCAGGCAATAGAATTTGCAAATGAACTTGCACCCGAGCATTTGGAACTTTGTGTGGAAGAACCTCTTAAATATGTTGGTATGATTGACAATGCCGGTTCCGTATTTTTAGGCAATTGGTCGCCGGAACCCTTGGGCGATTATTTTGCAGGTCCAAACCATGTGCTTCCCACAAGCGGCACGGCAAGATTTTTCAGTCCTTTGTCTGTAGACAGTTTTGTTAAAAAATCTTCATTTATTTATTATACGGAAGAGGAACTTGCAAAAGCAAAGGATGAAATAATTACTTTGGCTGATACGGAAGGCTTAACTGCTCATGCAAACAGCATAAAGGTAAGATTCTAATATGAAATCAAAAATTAAGGCGCTGCTGCTTGTTATATTAATTCTGTTTTCATTTACTGCCTGTTCGGCAAATATTTCGCAAAATACCGTTGAAGAAACAACGGCGGCACAAATTGAAAATAATAATGATTTAATTGTACATTTTATTGATGTGGGTCAAGGCGACAGCGAATTTATTCAGTTTCCAAACGGCACCAATATGCTTATTGACGCAGGCGAAACCGATAAAGGTCAGGTTGTTTGCGATTATTTAAAAACTCTTGGTGTAAATACAATTAATTATATTGTTGCCACTCATCCTCATTCGGACCATATAGGTGGTTTTGGTGATGTGTTTGATAATTTTAATGTTCAAACGGTTTATATGCCAAATGCCGTTTCATCTTCATATTGTTTTGAAACATTGCTTGATAAAACAGAGGCACAGGGATGTAAAACCATTCAGGCAAAAAGCGGCGTATCTGTTATAAATGAAAACAGCTTAACAGCGTCTTTTCTTTCACCTATAGATGATGAGTATGACGAGTTAAACGATTATTCAGCTGTTTTAAAAATCAGTTATGGCGAAACGTCCTTTTTGTTTATGGGCGATGCCGAATCGCTTGTGGAAAATGAAATAAAATCCAATGTTTCGGCGGATGTTATAAAAGTAGGACATCACGGCTCTAAAACTTCGTCAAGTGAGGATTTTGTAAATCGTGTACACCCTAAATATGCCGTTTTTGAAGTTGGCAGTGATAACTCATACGGTCATCCTGTTTCTTCCGTTGTTGAACGGTATAAAAATGTTGGAGCAGAAATTTTAAGAACCGATAAAAACGGAAATATTGTAATTACTTCTAACGGAAAAAATATAAACGTTTCCGTCAGTGAAGATAAAAATGTAAATTCAAATGACATCGCACAAACAACAAGTGAATATAAATGGGTTTTAAATAAAAAATCCAAAAAAATTCATTATCCAAGTTGCGGTTCTTTAAGTAATACAAAGGATGAAAACAAGGAATATTCAAACGAAAGCATAGTGAATCTTGAAAAAAGCGGATATACTTGTTGTAAATCCTGCAACCCAAGTGAGTAATATGAAAATAGTTATAGACAGAATTGAAAATGAAATTGCTGTTTGTAATCTTGAAAACAACAGTGTTGTAAATGTGCCTGCCGTTATTTTTGAAAATGCAAAAGAAGGCGCCGTTTATGATATTGTTTTGGATTCAGAGGAACAGCAAAGGCGTGAGGAAAAAGCAAAAAAGCGTTTAAACGCATTGTTTGATAAGGAGTAAATTATGAGAACTGCTGAAGTTGAAAGAAACACAAAAGAAACACAAATTAAACTGTCTTTAAATCTTGATGGCGGCAATGTTAATATTTCAACAGGCATTGGCTTTTTTGACCATATGTTAACTGCTTTTGCGGTTCACGGCGGTTTTGGCTTAACTGTTAATGTTGTGGGCGATTTAAATGTAGATACTCATCATACGGTTGAAGATACAGGCATAGTTTTAGGCAAAGCTTTTAAAATTGCCCTTGGTGAAATGAATAATATTAACCGTTACGGCTCTTTTTATATTCCCATGGATGAAAGTTTGGCTCATTGTGCTCTTGATATTTCAAACAGACCGTTTCTTGTGTTTAATGCTGATTTTAACGAAGAAAGATGCGGCGAATACGAAACTTGTTGCACAGAGGAATTTTTCCGTGCTTTCGCCGTTAACGCAGGCATTACATTGCATTTAAACGTGCTTTACGGTTCTAATTCTCATCATGAAATTGAAGCTCTGTTTAAAGCTTTTGCTCATGCTGTGAAAATTGCCGTTGCACATAATGATAATGAAATTCTTTCTACAAAAGGTGTTTTATAATGATAATTTTTCCTGCTATAGATGTTATAAACGGTAAGCCTGTAAGGCTTTTTAAAGGCGATTTTTCTACTGCTCATCAAGTTGCGGCAGATGCTCTTGAAACTGCAAATGATTTTGTAAAAGCCGGTGCAAAATGGATTCATATGGTGGATTTAGACGGTTCATTAAAAAAAGAACCGGTAAACAGCGAAACTTTTATTACAGTTGCCAATGAAACTTCACTTAAAGTTGAAGTAGGCGGCGGTATTCGCAAAATTCAAGATATAGATTTTTATATAAACAAGGGAATTGAACGAATTATTTTAGGCTCTGTGGCACTTAAAAACCCAAATCTTGTTAAAGAGGCTGTTGCCGAATTCGGAGAAAAAATAGCTGTTGGTATAGATGCTAAAAATGAATATGTAGCTACCGAGGGATGGACAGAAAGTTCAAATGTTCATTATATTGAACTTGCAAAGCGTATGGAAGACGCAGGAGTTAAAACTATCATTTATACAGATATTTCCAAAGACGGAACTTTGACAGGCCCCAATTTTGAACAGTTAAATAAAATAAACAGTGCTGTTTCCTGCAATATAACCGCTTCCGGCGGCGTAACAAATATCAGTGATATTAAAGGCTTAAAGGATGCAGGACTTTACGGCGCAATTTGCGGGAAAAGCCTTTATAATAAAACTTTGAATTTGGCTGAAGCAATTAAGGTGTGTGAAAAATGAATTTGGATAAATATTTTGTAAAAAGTGATTTGATTCCCGCTGTTGTGCAGGAAGAATCAACGGGCGAGGTCTTAATGCTTGCTTATATGAATAAAGAATCAATGGCAAAAACCATTGAAACAGGTTATACTTGGTTTTGGTCAAGAAGCAGGCAGGAGCTTTGGAATAAAGGGGCAACAAGCGGTCATTTGCAAAAGGTTGTGTCTATTTCAGGCGATTGTGATGACGATACTTTGTTGGTTAAAGTGATTCAAACCGGTGCGGCATGCCACACAGGCAATCACAGTTGTTTTTTTAATAAAATTTTATAAGGTTTAAAGGTTAATGTTATGGATTTAATTAAAAACGAATATCAGGTTATTATAGACAGAAAAAACGAGCAAGCAGAAGGTTCTTATACTGCTTACCTTTTTGAACAGGGGATTGATAAAATTCTTAAAAAGGTGGGCGAAGAATGTACGGAAACAATAGTTGCCGCAAAAAATAATGATAAAGATGAAACGGTTTATGAAATTACGGATTTAATTTATCACACCTTGGTTTTAATGGCTTATCAGGGAATAACTCCCGAAGATGTTGAAGCAGAACTTGAAAAAAGAGCCGCTAAAAGAGGCAATCTTAAAAAATTTCATCAGGTGGATAAAAATTCATAATGGCATACAAAAAATGGATTATAGCAGATGCGGACAAAGAAAAAGCTTCTGTTTTAAGTGAAAAATTTAATATAGACCCGTTTATTTCATTTTTAATGGTTGCAAGGGGAATAGACAATGATTTGGCATTTTCTGATTTTCTTTCGTCTTCTTTTGAATTTTCCGACCCGTTTTGTTTGGCAGATATGGATAAAGCGGTGAACAGAATTGAAACTGCCGTAGCCGATAATGAAAAAATAACAGTTTACGGTGATTATGATTGCGACGGTGTAACGTCTACGGCACTTCTTGTATCTCTTTTAAAAGATATGGGTGCCGATGTTGATTTTTATATCCCTTCAAGAGAAAAAGAAGGTTATGGTTTAAATATTTCAGCTATTGATAAAATAAAAGAAAATAATACCAATTTAATCATAACTGTTGATAACGGTATTGCTTCTGTTGATGAGGCAAATTATATTTCCTCATTGGGTATGGATTTGGTAATTACAGACCATCATCAACTTGGTGAAACTTTGCCAAATGCTATTGCCGTTGTTAACCCTTACAGACCTGAAAATAACATTCGCTTTCGTGATATTTGCGGCGTCGGCGTTGCTTTTAAACTTGCATGTGCTCTTTACGGCGATACGGATGATATGCTTTACGCTTATGGCGATCTTGTTGCTATCGGTACAATCGCCGATATGGTTCCTCTTTTAAATGAAAACAGAGGCTTTGTTAAAAACGGATTAAAACTTATAAATTCCGGTTACCGTCCCGGTATAGCCGCATTGAAAAAAATTGCCGGTGGTGATAAAACATTTACTTCCACAGACACGGCATTTTTAATTTGCCCTAGAATTAATGCAACCGGCAGAATAGACAGTGCGTCTGTTGCTGTTGAATTGCTTCTGTGTGATAATGAAGAAGAAGCAAACCGCCTTGCAGTTAAGCTTAATGATGATAATGTACGCCGCCAGAATTTGGAGCAAGAAATTTATAATGATGTAAAAAAGCAAATCGAAAATAACAAAAGCCTTGTGGAAAACAGAGTTATTGTTATTTCAGGTGCAGGATATCATCACGGCATAGTCGGCATAGTTGCATCACGAATTCTTGAAGAATATGCAAAACCCGTAATTATTATAGGTGAGGGAGAGGACGGATTTGCCCGTGGCTCTGCCAGAAGCGTAGACGGATTTAATATTTTTGAGGCAATATCATATTGTAAAGATTTGTTAATTCAATTTGGCGGTCATCCTCGTGCTGCAGGTATGGGGCTTGCTAACGGTGCCGTTAATGATTTTCGTAAAAAAATAAATGAATATGCTAATAATAATTATGACGTTATGCCTTGCCAAGAAATAAAGATTGATTGCAAACTTTCACCTTTTTATCTTGATATCGGTCTTGCAGACAGTTTGAACATTATGGAACCTTTTGGAGAAAATAATCCAAAAGCGGTTTTTGCTTTAACAGGACTCAATTTATTGGCTGTTGTTCCTCTTTCAAACGGAAAGCATGTTCGACTTGAATGTGAAAAAAAGGGTAAAAAAATTAAAATAGTAAAATTCGGAACTTCTGCAGATGATTTTCCGTTTAAAGTTCACGATAAAATAGATGTTGCCGTAAGAATATCAAAAAATTTATATAACGGCAAAGAATATCTTTCCGTGCAGGCTGTTGATGTTCGACTGTCCGGAATTGATGAAGAAAAATATTTTAA
The DNA here is from genome assembly GCA_934512155.1 of uncultured Eubacterium sp. GTDB lineage: Bacteria > Bacillota > Clostridia > Oscillospirales > Acutalibacteraceae > Eubacterium_R. Next base: position 20,632 of record CAKSWS010000022.1, read on the forward strand.
TGAAAAAACGGTTTATGAAAAGTTTTTGATTAATAAAAACAATGATTCTTCCGTTGCACCAAATAAAACCGACTGTGCATATATTTATAAGTTTTTAAAAGCAAATAACGGCTGGCACGGTGATTTCGACAGCTTGTATTTCAGATTGAAAGATATTACATACGGTAAATTGAAATTTGCTTTTGCAATTTTTGAAGAATGCGGATTTATTAAGTATGACGGTAAAAAAATTACTCTTTTAAACGTTGTTTCTAAAGTTGATTTAACTCAAACAAATACTATGAAATCCTTGAAAGGAAGACTTAATCTTGGCTGAATATAATGATGGATTTGCGGCATTTTTTGAAGAAGTAAAAAAGAATCCTCAATATGATTGCAATAAAATTAAACAAGCGTATGATTTGGCGAAAGAGGCTCATAAAAACCAAAAAAGAAGGTCCGGCGAGCCATACATTATGCATCCGGTTGCCGTGGCTCAAATTTTGTTTAAATTGGGTATGGACAACGAATGTATAATCAGTGCATTGCTTCATGACGTTGTTGAAGATACGGAATATGATTTGCCTTATATTAAAGAGCATTTCGGCGACGATGTGGAGCTTCTTGTTGACGGCGTAACTAAATTGGGCCAAATTCCTTTGTCAACACGTGAAGAGGTTCAAGCCGAAAATATAAGAAAAATGTTTATGGCAATGAATAAGGACGTGCGTGTTATTATTATTAAACTTGCCGATCGTCTTCACAATATGCGCACTCTTCAGCATATGCCTGATTATAAGCAAAGAGAAAAAAGCCTTGAAACTCTTGAAATTTACGCCCCTATTGCCCACCGTTTGGGTATTCGTGCCATTAAAGAAGAACTTGAGGATTTGGCTGTAAAATATCTTGACCCTATTGCTTATAAGGAAATTGAAGATTCTCTTTCAATGAAAAATGAAGAGGGCCAAAAGTTTTTAAATGATATAAAAGAACAAATAAGCAGCAGAATTACTCCTGTTATTAAAAATGTAAACATTACGTCACGTGTAAAATCGGTTCACGGCATTTTCAGAAAGGTTTATATTAAAGGTAAATCTTTTGAGGAAATTTATGATATTTATGCAGTTCGCATTATAGTTGATACCATGATAGACTGTTATAATGCACTTGGTATTGTTCACGATATGTATAAGCCTATTCCCGGTAGGTTTAAAGATTATATTTCAACACCTAAACCTAATATGTATCAATCTTTGCACACCACGGTGCTTTCGGATAAGGGGGTTCCCTTTGAAATTCAAATAAGAACTTGGGAAATGCATAAAACTGCCGAATTCGGTATTGCCGCTCACTGGAAATATAAGTTGGGCAAAGGCGGAAAGGACAATTTGGATGCAGGCCTTTCTTGGATTCATCAAATTCTTGAAACAGGAGAAGAATCTTCTTCTGCCGAAGATTTAATGGCAAACATTAAAGGCGATTTGTCTGTTGAAGAAGTTTATGTGTTTACCCCAAAGGGCGACGTTAAAAGCTTGCCCACGGGTTCAACTGTTATTGACTTTGCCTATGCTATTCATTCAGCAGTAGGTAATAAAATGATTGGTGCCAAGGTTGACGGCAGAATAGTTCCTCTTGATTATAAAGTTAAAACAGGTGAAAGAATTGAAGTTTTAACTTCAAATCAGCAGGGTAAAGGACCCAGCAGAGATTGGCTTGCCATTGTTAAAACAGGCGAGGCAAGAAATAAAATACGTTCTTGGTTCAAAAAAGAAAAACGTGAAGAAAATATTGAAGAGGGTAAGTCTGTTGTTGAAAAAGAACTTCGCAGAAATTTCATAAGGCTTTCCCAAGAACAGTATGATAAATTTATAGAAAAAATTGCTGAAAGGCAGCATTATACTCATGTAGATGAATTTTATGCCGCAGTAGGTTACGGCGGTATTCAGTTTAACAGGCTTATGCCGGGTATAAAAGATGAATATAACCGTAATTGGAAAGAGGATAAGGAACTTGAAAAAGCGGCTAAAAGTATTATTGAAAAGCCTAAAACCGCACCTTCCGGTAACGGTGTTATAGTTGAGGGTATAGATAATTGCCTTATTAATATGGCAAAATGCTGCAGTCCTCTTCCCGGTGAAGAGATTATAGGCTTTATTACTCGTGGTCACGGTTTGTCTATTCATAAAAGAAACTGTGTTAATGTGCCGGAAGATTTAGAGCATTGTGCAGAGCCGGAAAGATGGATTAAGGCCCATTGGGATGAAAATGTTAAAATTGAATCCAAGTCCACTCTTGATGTTTATGCTATTGACAGAGACGGCGTAGTCCTTGATATTACAAGTACGTTAATGAATATGCATGTTAAAATTCATTCCATTAACGCCCGACCTATTAACGACGGAAATTGTTTAACAACTTTAACCGTTGCCGTTAACAGCAAAGAGCATCTTGATAATATTGTAAGAATTATAAGAAAAATCGATGGTGTGTATCATATTGAAAGAAGTGTGGTTTAATGAAGGCTGTTTTACAGCGTGTTACTGATTCAAGTGTTGAAATAAACGGCGAAATTGCAGGCTCCGTAAAAAAAGGATTTATGATTCTGCTTGGCGTTGAACAAGGTGATACTGCCGCAGATGCTGATAAATTAATTAAAAAAATTCCGTTTTTGCGTGTTTTTGAAGATGAAAACGGAAAAATGAATTTATCTTGTCTTGATATAAACGGTGAAATACTTGTAATTTCTCAATTTACTCTTTGTGCCGATTGTTCCCACGGCAGACGGCCCAGCTTTATCGGTTCCGCACCTCCGGAAATTGCAAATGAACTTTATGAATATTTTATCGAACAGTTAAAACAAAGCGGAATTTCAAAGGTTGCAACCGGCAGGTTCGGTGCCGATATGAAGGTGGCACTTGTTAATGACGGACCGGTAACAATAATACTTAACAGCAAGGAATTAAAATAATGATTAATGTAAAATCTGTTTTATTGGGTGAAATTGCAAATAATTGCTATTTGATTACAGATGCAGAAACAAATAAATCCGCTTTGGTGGATTGCACAGAGGCTTCGGCTAAAATGCTTGATTTTATAGGCAATGCCGATTTGGAGTATATTCTTTTAACTCACGGCCATTTTGACCACATAGGCGGCGTAAAAGAAATTAAGGAAAAATTTGGTGCAAAGGTTGTTATAAGCAGTCAGGACGAACCCATGCTTTCCTCCGGCAAACTCAGCCTTGCTGCTTTTTGCGGAGGTGTACAAAATAATACAGGTGCCGATATTTTGGTTAAAGACGGAGATGTTATAGAACTTGGTAATACAAGCATAAAGGTTATGGCAACTCCCGGGCATACAAAAGGCGGTGTTTGCTATATTGCCGATGATTGTATTTTTACAGGGGACACATTGTTTTTTTGCTCTTGCGGCAGAACGGATTTTCCCGGTGGTTCATTTGATGAAATAAAGCAAAGTTTAAATGAATTAGCTCGACTTAAAGGCAATTATAAGCTTTATCCGGGGCATGACAGGGTAAGCACTCTTGATTTTGAAAGAGAAAATAATCCTTATATCAGGTAGTTTATGGTTATTACAGTTAAAAATCATTCATATGATTATGATATAGAAAACATTGGGGAAATATTTTTTCCTTATGAAAAAATTAAAATGTGTTTTGGCGAAGATTATCCCGATGACCCGATTACGGTTAAAACAGAAATTTTAGGCAAAAGTGCCATAGCAGACGCAAGGGTTTATGATAAGCAATTAAGGCGAGAGCGTGAAATTGTCCCCGATTCGGACGGTAAAAGCGAGCTTTCGCTGGTTTTTTATGATGTTTTGTCTTCATTGCTTGGAATTGAATATCCTTGGGGCATTCTTTACGGTGTCCGCCCGGCAAGATATTTCCATTCTTTAACAGATAAATTCGGAATTGAAAATGCAAAAAGTATTTTTAAAAATCAATATCTTGTTACAGACGAGAAAATTAATTTAACACAAACTGTTGCAAATTCAGAAAATAAAATTATTGCTCTTTCAAAAAGCAACAGCTTTTCCCTTTATGTTTCAATTCCTTTTTGCCCAACTCGCTGTTCATATTGTTCCTTTGTTTCTCACAGTATTGAAAATACTCATAAACTAATAGGCAAATATGTGGAACTTTTGGCACAAGAACTCGTTGAAACCGCAAAATACGCAAAGCAGTTAAATTTGCGCCTTGAAAGTATTTATTTCGGCGGCGGAACGCCAACAACACTTTCTGCATCTCAGCTTAAATTTTTGTTTGAAACAATAAAACAAAATTTCGATTTGTCGTTTTTGCGAGAGTATACTGTTGAAGCCGGCAGACCTGATACCGTAACGGATGAAAAATTTGAAGTTATGCAAAAATACGGTGTTGGCAGAGTCAGTATAAATCCTCAAACGTTTAATGATGATGTGCGTGAATTTATAGGCAGGCGCCATACAACAGCTCAAACGTTAGATGCTTTAAAATCTGCACGAAATGCAGGGCTTGATAACATTAATATGGATTTTATTGCTGGTCTTCCCACAGAAAATGAAAAATCTTTTTGCAACAGCATAGATAAAGCCATTGAGCTTGAAGTCCCATCCATTACCGTTCACACTCTTTCTTTAAAAACTGGTGCTTATATGGCAACAAGGGACAGAACATTTGATTTAACGGATAAATTGCTTGCAAAAAATATGGTTGATTATTCTGCTTATGTTTTAAAAAAAGCAGGGTATAAACCTTATTATATGTACCGTCAGGGTAAATGTTTGGGCAATCTTGAAAATGTCGGTTGGTGTAAAGACGGTTATGAATGTCTTTATAATATTTTTATGATGGATGAAACACATACTGTTTTGGCAGCAGGCGCAGGAGCGGTTATAAAATTAAAGGATTTTAATACCGGTAAGATAGAACGTATTTATAACTATAAGTACCCATATGAATACATAAGCGGTTTTGATGAAATTTTACGCAGAAAAGAAAAAATTACGAAATTTTACAATAAATATAAACAAAATTAAAACAGTATACATTTAGTATTGAAATACTTTGCAAATTGTAATATAATTACCGTTAATTACTAATGTAGAGGAGTGGCTTTTATGAGTAAAACCGATAACGTGTTTAACGGTTCAAAAATTCCAAATTTTGAAGATGTAGTTGCAAAAACAAAATCGGTTGCGGAAAACCTTAATAAAAAAAGTGCTCAATGCTTGGAATTTTCACGCAAAAGAGTTGAATATTTAGATGCAAAAACAAAACTTGCAAAATGCAACGAAAAATTTGGAAATCTTCAGTTTGAAATGCTTTTGGGCAACCAAGTTGACGAGATTGAAAGAGATACTTTAATTGCCGAAATTACCGCATACCGTTCAAGAATAGATGTGCTTAAAAACGAACTTGAAGATACTAAGTCAATTAAAGATACCGAAGATTTGAAAAAAGGCGCACAGGATTTAAAAAATGAGGTTATAAGCGCTTCAAAAGAGGCTATTGAAATTCTTAAACAGCGTGCAAAAGAGGCAACAATAGCTGTGCAAAATGCTGTTGATAAGGCGAATTCCGATAAATATTCAGATGATGTTGAAATTGAAGTTGAACCGGAAGCGGTCAACGGTGAAAGCATTAAGAATACAGAAGAATAAAGTTTATATTTGTTTCTAAATTAAAAGGCCTG
>CAKSWS010000023.1 GCA_934512155.1 uncultured Eubacterium sp.
GATGAAAGAGGTATTATTACAGGCTTTAAAACAGAGGGTGAATTCCCTAAATTCGGTAACGATGATGACCGTGTAGACAGTATTGCACAAAACCTTATGGAATTTTTCTATCAAGAACTTTGCAAAACTCCGGCTTACAGAGGTGCAAAGCATACACTTTCAATTCTTACAATTACATCAAATGTTATGTATGGTAAGAAAACTGGTGCAACACCTGACGGCAGAAATGCCGGCGAACCTTTTGCTCCGGGTGCAAACCCAATGCACGGCAGAGATTGCGAGGGTGCGCTTGCTTCTCTTAACTCTGTAGCTAAACTTAATTACGGCTGCTGCCAAGACGGTATTTCAAACACATTTTCAATTACACCGGATACTTTGGGAACAGATATGGAAAACAGAGTAGAGCATTTAACAACAATGCTTGACGGTTATTTTGCACAGGATGCGCATCATCTTAATGTAAATGTTTTGAACAGGGAAAAACTTGTTGCCGCTATGAACGATCCAACACTTTACCCATCTCTTACAATTCGTGTAAGCGGTTATGCCGTTAACTTTAATAAGCTTACAAGACCACAGCAGGAAGAAGTTATCAGCAGAACATTCCACACATCTATGTGATGTGCCATGGCTGTTGTTCATTCGTTTGAATCCCTTGCTGCTTTAGACGGTGAGGGGTTAAGATATGCCGTTTATTTTACCGGCTGCCCACTCAGGTGTGTTTATTGCCATAATCCGGATACTTGGTTTGGTAACGGCACTGAATTTACGCCTGAAAAACTTGCCGCTAAAATAAAAAGATACAAACCTTATTTTAAAAACGGCGGCGGTGCAACGTTTTCCGGCGGCGAACCTTTATTAAACTCCGATTTTATTAATGAAACGGCAGTTTATTTAAAAGATTACGGTATTGGTTATTGCCTTGATACATCCGGCAGTGTTCCGTTAACGGAAAGCGTTAAAAAGTGTATTGATAATTCGGATATGGTAATTCTTGATATAAAGTTTTATAATGCCGACGATTATAAAAAATACACCGGCGGAAATTTTGATAATTTTGTTGCCGTTGGTAATTATTGCTCCCAAACGGGTAAGCGCCTTTGGTTGCGAACCGTTGTTGTGCCGGGAATTAATGACAGTGAAGGGGAAATAGAAAAATACGTTCGCTTCATTAAACAATTTAAATATGAAAAATATGAGCTTTTGGCTTTTCACACAATGGGCTTTTTTAAATATGAAAATCTTAATTTGGAAAATCCTTTGAAAGATGTGAAACCCCTTGAAAAATCAAGGCTTGCTCAACTTCAGGAATTTGCAAATTCTGTTGACAAATAAATACAAAATTATTATAATATCATTAACTTAATAAGTCAGGGGTGCTGTAAAAAGCTGAGATTATACCCTTCGAGCCGTACGTTAGTACGAACGGTAAAGGCTATATGTAATGTATATTCAACCCCGTTTTATAACGGGGTTTTTCTTTTGGCTTACTAAGAATTTTTAAAGAAAGGAATTAAAAAAATGAAAGCAAGTGTTGCAATTCAGGTTTTGCCTAATGTACAGGATGAGGATGAGCTTATTCGCATTGTAGATGAGGTTATAGCATACATAAAAAGCACAGGTTTAAACTGCTATGTAGGTCCTTTTGAAACAACTATTGAGGGCGAAAGCTACGACCAGCTTATGGAAATTGTTGCAAATTGCCAAAAGGTTGCCATTAAAGCAGGATGCGACAGTGTAAGCGCTTATGTAAAAGTTGTTTACAATCCTGAGGGTGAGGTACTTACCATTGACAAAAAAGTTACAAAACATCACCAATAAAACAGCACCGCTTATTGCGGTTGCCGTAATAATTTTAATTTGGTTTTTCTGTTCCGACAGGGAAATTATTCCGGCATATATGTTGCCTTCTCCGGCAGATGTTGTAAAAGCGTTTGTTGATAATTTTTCAATTATGATGAAGCAAGCATCGGTAACATTGCAAGAGGCATGCTATGGTTTGCTTATAGGCATCGCATTGGCATTTATTGTGGCAACGCTTATGGACAGGTTTAATTTTCTTTACAAGGCGCTTTATCCCATACTTGTTATAACACAAACAATTCCAACTATTGCCATTGCACCGCTTTTGGTGCTGTGGATGGGATTCGGTATGGCACCTAAAATTACGCTTGTTGTTATTACAACGTTTTTCCCCATTGCCATCGGCTTGCTCGGCGGTTTTGAGGGGGTAGATAAGGACGCTGTGAATTTAATGCGTGCAATGGGTGCAAACAGACTTCAAATTTTCAGGTATGTTAAGTTACCTAACGCAATTCCGTCTTTTTTCTCGGGCTTAAAGGTTTCTGCATCTTATGCTGTTGTGGGCGCCGTTATTTCCGAGTGGCTTGGTGGCTTTGAGGGACTTGGCGTGTATATGACCAGAGTTAAAAAAGCCTATGCATTTGATAAAATGTTTGCCGTTATTGTTTTTATTTCGGTAATCAGCTTGCTGCTTATGGGGTTTGTTAATTTGCTGGAAAGGTTTGCAACCCCTTGGAAACATAAAAATCAAAAAGAAAAAATTTAAATAATTTTAATAAAGATAAAAGGAATAATTATGAAAAATATTAAAAAAATTCTTGCCGTTGTTCTTGCTGCCGCTCTTGTTTTCAGTTTTGCGGCTTGCAGCAAGTCAAATAACGACAGTAATGCCGAAAAAACAAAAATCACGGTTTGCCTTGATTGGACTCCAAACACAAACCACACAGGTATGTATGTAGCTCTTGCAAAAGGCTATTATGAGGCAGCAGGTCTTGATGTTTCTATTGTTCAGCCACCTGAAAACGGTGCAACAGAGGCTTGCTCGGCAGGTCAGGCACAGTTTGCCGTTGATGCTCAAGATACACTTGCGGCTGCATTTACATCAGATACTCCTATGCAGGTAACTGCGGTTGCCGCTCTTATTCAGCACAATACTTCAGGCATCATCTCTTCAAAAGGTCAGGGTATGGACAGACCGGCAGGACTTGCAGGCAAAACTTACCTTACTTGGGATTCACCTATTGAACTTGCAATGATGAAAAACGTTGTTGAAAATGACGGCGGTGATTGGGACAGCGTTACAAAAATTCCAAATACAGTTACAGACGAAGCACAGGATGTAAAGCAAAATCCCGACCATGCAATTTGGGTATTCTATGGTTGGGGCGGTATTAACGCTCAGGTAAATAATGTTGATGTTGATTTCTTCTATTTCAAAGATTTAAACAGCACATTTGATTACTACACACCTATTCTTATTGCAAATAACGATTTTCTTAACAGTAATCCGGATGCTGCCAAAGCATTCCTTGAAGCAACAAGAAAGGGTTATGAATATGCTATTCAAAATCCGGACGAAGCAGCACAAATTCTTATTGACGGCGATGAAACAGGTTCACTTAAAGGCTCTGAAGAGCTTGTAAAAGCAAGTCAGGAATGGCTTGCAAACGAATATATTGCAGACGCAAAACAGTGGGGCTACATTGAACCGGCTCGTTGGGACGGATTTTATGCTTGGCTTTATCAGGAAAACTTAATTACAAAAGAACTTCCGGCAGGAACAGGTTATTCAAACGATTATCTTCAATAATTATGGAAATTTTAAGGGCAGATAACATTTGTAAAAGCTACGGCGATAAGCAAGTGCTTGATAATGTTTCAATAAAATTAAATAAGGGCGAAATTGTTAGTTTGCTTGGCGTTTCCGGCGCAGGAAAAACAACGCTTTTTAATGTTTTGTCAGGTATTTGCAATGCTGATTCCGGCAAAGTTTATTTAAACGGTCAGGATATTACGGGCAAACCCGGCAACATTAGTTATATGCTTCAAAAAGATTTGCTTTTTCCTTACCGCAAGGTTATTGATAATGTTTGTTTGCCGCTTATTTTAAACGGTGAAAGCAAGAAAGATGCCAGGGAAAAGGCGCAACCGCTGTTTTCTGTTTTTGATATAGAGGGTACTGAGTATAAGTATCCCGACCAGCTTTCAGGCGGTATGAGGCAAAGAGCGGCACTTTTAAGAACTTATCTTTCTTCAAAGGGTGTTGCGCTTCTTGATGAACCTTTTTCGGCGCTTGATACTATAACAAGAACTAAAATTCACAAGTGGTATCTTGATGTTATGGGGCAAATTGATTTGTCTACTGTTTTTATCACTCATGATATTGACGAAGCTATTTTGTTGTCAGACAGGGTTTATATTCTTGCAGGCTCGCCGGGTAGAATCAGTAATGAAATTGTTATTGACGTTAAAAAGCCACGTGCCGACGATTTTAATCTTTCAAATGAATTTCTTGCTTATAAGCGAAAAATTGTTGAATTAATGCATTTGAATTAAATTTACACCCCTCTTTGTAAGAACAAAGAGGGGTGTTTTGTTTTATATTGCAATGAATTGTGATTTAAATATTTTTATTAGAATGGACATTAAAACAATAAGAATATTCTTAAATAAAAAACAAAAGGACTTGTTCAGCCTGAACAAGTCCTTTATTTTAAGTGTATTAAAATGATTAAGCGTTAAGTGCTTCTTCAACTGCAACTGCTGTTGCAACTGTTGCACCTACCATCGGGTTGTTACCCATACCGATAAGACCCATCATTTCAACGTGAGCAGGAACTGAAGAAGAACCTGCAAACTGAGCGTCGCCATGCATTCTGCCCATAGAGTCTGTTAAACCGTATGAAGCAGGACCTGCGCCCATGTTATCCGGGTGAAGCGTACGGCCTGTGCCGCCGCCTGATGCAACAGAGAAGTACTTTTTGTCGTTTTCAAGAGCCCATTTTTTATATGTGCCTGCAACAAGGTGCTGGAAACGTGTTGGGTTTGTTGAGTTACCGGTAATAGAAACGTCAACACCTTCAGCTTTCATAATTGCAACGCCTTCAAGAACGTCGTTTGCACCGTAGCATTTAACAGCAGCTCTTTCGCCGTCTGAAAATGCTTTTGTTTCAATAACGTTAAGCTCGCCGGTGTAAAAATCATAGTCTGTTTTTACATAAGTGAAGCCGTTGATTCTTGAAATGATATATGCAGCATCTTTACCAAGACCGTTAAGAATAACACGAAGAGGTTCTTTACGAACTTTGTTTGCTGTTCTTGCAATACCGATTGCACCTTCTGCAGCTGCGAAAGATTCGTGACCTGCAAGGAATGCAAAGCATTTTGTTTCTTCTGAAAGAAGACGAGCACCTAAATTACCGTGTCCAAGACCAACGTTTCTTTGCTCTGCAACAGAACCCGGAATACAGAAAGCCTGTAAACCAACGCCGATTTTTTCAGCTGCTTCTGAAGCTGATTTAACGCCGCTCTTAATTGCAACTGCTGCGCCTAATGTGTATGCCCAGCTTGCATTGTCAAATGCGATTGGTTGAACGCCTTTAACAATAGCATCAACATCAATGCCTTTTGATAAACATAAATCTCTTGCTTCTTCAAGACTTGAAAGACCGTATTCTGCAAGACATTTTTCGATTTTGGCAATTCTTCTTTCTTTGCCTTCAAATTTTACATCATTTGCCATTTTACAATCCTCCTTATCTTATTCTTCACGAGGGTCGATATATTTTGCAGCATTTGCAAAACGACCGTAGTTGCCGATGTTTGCTTCATAAGCTTCGTTAGGTGTTTTACCGTGGCGAATATCTTCAAGCATTTTACCGAGTTTAACGAATTCGTAGCCGATTACTTCGCCTTCTTCGTCAAGAGCCATACGTGTTACATAGCCTTCTGCCATTTCCATATAGCGAACACCTTTAAGTTTTGTTGAGAACATTGTACCAACCTGGCTTCTTAAGCCTTTACCTAAATCTTCAAGAGCTGCGCCGACAACAAGGCCGCCTTCTGAAAATGCAGATTGTGAACGACCGTAAGCAAGCTGTTTAAAGATTTCTCTCATAGCAACGTTAATAGCGTCGCAAACAAGGTCTGTGTTAAGGCATTCAAGAAGAGTTTTGCCCGGAAGAATTTCTGCTGCCATAGCTGCAGAGTGAGTCATACCTGAACAACCGATTGTTTCAACAAGTGCCTCTTCAACAATACCGTCTTTAACATTAAGGCTGATTTTACATGCGCCCTGCTGTGGTGCGCACCAGCCGATACCGTGTGAAAATCCGCTGATATCGCTGATTTGATAAGATTTTACCCATTTTCCTTCTTCAGGAATAGGAGCAGGACCGTGATGCGGACCCTTTTTAACGGTACACATCTGTTCAACTTCGTTTGAATAAACCATTTTTAATACTCCTTCTTAATTTAATAATTATTAAAAATTACCATCACTTATTATAACCAATAACCGCTGCTTCTTCAAGAGTTATGTAATAAAATTTGTTATATTTTATCTTTTTTGGTCATTTACTTGCAAGCATTTGTGCAAATTGATATAATAATTATAACTTAATGATTAAAGGGTGATGATTTATGAAAATAAAAAGCGGTTTTGCAAAAAGAAATATTGCCGGCTCGGAAATAGTTGTGCCTGTGGGTAAAACGGCAACCGAGTTTAACGGAATGATAACTTTAAACGGCACAGGCAGTTTCTTTTGGGATTGTCTTAAAGATGATATTACAAAGGAACAGTTGTTAGGCAAAGTTCTTGAAACATATGATGTTACGGAAGAACTTGCAAAAAAAGATATAGATAATTTTATCGAAATGCTTCGCAAAAACAATCTTTTGGAAGAGTAAAAAGCAAAGACTGCATTAAATTTAATGCAGTCTTTTTATTATGTCTTCTTTTAACTTTATTATGCTTGATGTTAAAAATTAGTTTCGTTAATTTTGTTTACCAGTTTTTCTGTGGGAAAGTCGCAGTAAATTGTGCCGTAATAAAAATTTTTATTAAGCGGATATTTAAGAAATTCGTCGTTAATATAGTTTGCATTGTTTTTTGGCCCTTTTAATCCGCCTGCCGTGGAAAGGTAATTAATTATGTATTCGCCGTTAAATTTGCAGGCACTGTTTAGAAATGGCAAAATGCATTCATTCCAACGAGGAATCGGTTTATATTTAAATCTGTCTTGCACAATGAATTTCATGCTGTGTTCGCCGCCTGTTGTAAGCGGCAACGGATGTGGTTCTGCAGTAACTTGTTCTTGCCATGCTGAAAAATCAATGCCTGTATTTTGCGGCGTATATTCATGTTTTTGTGTCATTTTACAGCGGCGTATTAAAATGATTTTTCCTCTTGCCTCGCCTAATTGTGGTGCTCTGTTTTCCGCAAACCATTTGTTACGGTTGATTTCTAAATATTTGTTAAACAGCAGGTCAAAACATTCTTCGTTATTATTTCCGTAGTCGTTTTTGAATTGAAAAATAATTGTTTCGCTTGGGTTTTCATTTAAAAATTTATAGCAATAATCAAGCACCTTTTGCAAATCCATTTGACCTGTTTTTCGGCTTTTTTCGGCAAATGTTTTTGCCATACCGTGCACCGTAACAAGTCTGCCGTTTTTAGATGCAACTCTTATATCCAAGGCACGAATGCCTAAATTCAATTGTTCGTATATGTTTTTATTTTGACATTGAAAAAAATGAGGAATTTGTACAAATTGTGTAACACAATCGTGAGTTCCGCATAAATTCAGTTTAAAAACATCAATGTCGTTTGGTAAATTTTTCATCCAATTTTTACCGTTCAATTCCATAAACATCACCCCAAAGCCATTATATCATAAAAAAATAATACTTCAACAAAAACAGTAAACGATTGTTTCGCTTTTGCATTTATAATCGGCGGTGGCAAACTGTAATGAATTTGCTTTAAATTTGCCGAATGGTTGTAACACGGAAACAGGTGAGAACGGCGGTGTTTTCAAGCATATGGTTAAACTGTAAACAAAATCTCAAAATCGGAATATTGTGTAAACGGATGTTTAGATATAAAAAAGCACCCTTGTTTTCTTTGTAAAACAAGGGTGTAATTGCTTTTTTAAAAGTCTTCGGGTTTGTAGTTTTCTTTGCCCTCGGGTGTATCTCGGTAATATTGGGTAAATGGTTTAAAACGTTGCTGTTCTTCCCAAATTTCTTTTGCTTTCGGTGCCCATTCTGCTGCATATTTGTCGCACTTTGCACACAGTGCTTCTGCAGTTTCTTCGTGCAGCATATTTGTTGATTTTGCGCCGCAGCGTTTTACCATTTTACGCAATGCCTGTGGATTTTCAAGCATTGGGCAGGGGAGAAGCATATTGTCGTTAAAAGGCTGACCGTGGTAGTATTCTTTAAACAACGGAGAGTTTAATGCTTCAAGAACAGACTTTTCTTTTAAGTTTGTGTTTGAATAGTGAATAAATACGCAAGGTTCTGCATATCCGTCGGAATTAACGTGAAAATAGTTTCTGCCGCCGGCAATACATCCGCCCACAAATTCAGCATCGTTTTGAAAATCAACAGTAAATATAGGCTTGCCTGTTTTGCTGTTTCTTTTTTCCCTTATGCTGCGGTAAACGTGTTCACGCTGTTCAGGTGTTAAAAGTAAATCGGTGTCTGCGTCGTTGCCAACAGGCATATAGTGAAAATACCACATGTATTTTGCACCCAAGTCAATCATTTTATCGTAAAATTCATCGCTTGTAACGGCTTCACAGTTTTTTCTTGTGTAGCAAACAGAAGTGCCAAAAAGACAGCCGTGTTTTTTTAACATTTTCATTGCGTTAACGGTTTTTTGGTAAATTCCGTCGCCCCTTCTGTCGTCGTTAGTTTCTTCACTTCCTTCAATGGAAAGGGCAAGGGCAAAGTTGCCGCATTCAACTAAACTTTCGCAAAATGCGTCATCAATCAGCGTGCTGTTTGTAAATGCCAAAAAAATGCAATCTTGGTTTTCTTTTGCCAAAGTTATTAAATCATTTTTTCTTATAAGCGGCTCGCCGCCTGTGTACATAAAAAAGTGGGTTCCAAGTGCTTTGCTTTCTTTAATGATTTTGCGCATTTCATCAAGGGTAAGGCTTGATTTATGACCATATTCGGCAGCCCAGCAGCCTTTGCATTTTAAATTGCAGGCAGATGTAGGGTCCATTAAAACAACCCAAGGAATGTTGCATTTTAATTTTTCTCGGTTTTTTCTTAATGTGGCTGTGCCGTCAAGCCCTGCGTCAATGGCAAAAGTTAACGCCGCCTTTGAAAAAACCTTTGGGTCAATGTCTTTTAATCCGTTAAAAAGGTAAGTGTGCCAAACATTGTTTTCGTCGGAAATAATTTCTATAGGCTTTGTAAATGTGCTTTCCGGATACATTGAGCCTGCAAATTTTTTTCCGATTTTAATAAGCTTAAGCATGTTTCTTTGTGGATTTTTATAAACATATTTAATTAATTGTTTCCCTATCGGATGAAGTAATTTGCTTCTTACTGATGCCATTTTTCGCCTTTCTTTTACATGGTTTCCGGAACGGAGATTTTAAGCATGGTTAATATGTTTTTAATAGTATCTTTAACAGCTGTGCAAAGGTAAAGTCTTGCCTGCATTAAGTTTTCATCTTCTGTCATAACCCTGTGGGCATTGTAAAATTTATGAAACAGTGTGGCAAGTTCAATAACATAGTGTGTAATTTTTGCCGGGTCATATGCTTTTGCGGAAGCAATAATTTCGTCGGTAAGTCCTGCCAAATGAGCAATAAGTTCTTTTTCTTCGTTGGAATTAAGAAGTGCCAACTGGCTGTCTGTTGGAGTTTTCAGAGTAACGCCTTGGTCTTGCGCCTTTTTAAGAATAGAGCATATTCTTGCATGAGCATATTGAACATAGTAAACAGGGTTCTGGCTTGTTTCTTGCGCCGCAAGGTCAAGGTCAAAATCAAAGTGAGAGTTTGGCTCACGTAAATTAAAGAAAAATCTTGCAGCATCAATAGGCACTTCTTCAAGAAGTGTGGTTAATGTAATAGCTTTTCCGGAACGTTTTGAAAGTTTAATTGTTTCACCGTCTCTTACAAGCCTTACCATTTGCATAATAACGGCATCAAGCCTTGAAGCGTCAAGTCCCAGCGCAGTTAAAGCAGCTTTCATTCTCGGCACGTAACCGTGGTGGTCTGCACCCAAAACATCTATTGCTTTGTCATAGCCTCTTGTAACAAGTTTGTTATAATGATATGCAATATCGGGCACAATGTATGTGGGTAATCCGTTGGCACGAACAAGAACAATGTCTTTTTCATTTCCGAATTCCGACGCTTTAAACCAAAGCGCACCGTCTTGTTCATATGTTACACCCAGTTCGTCAAATTTATCAATAATTGCTTTAACAGAACCGTCGTTATGAAGTGTGCTTTCTTTAAACCATCTGTCATATTTAATCCTGTATTCAAGCAAATCATGCTCTAATCCGGCAATGTTTTTGGGCAATGCAAAATCAACAAGGGCTTTTCTTCTTTCTTCGCTTGTTGATTCCACAAATTTGTCGCCGTATTCTTTCGCAAAATTCTTTGCATGGTTTGTAATGTCTGCACCGTGGTATGCATCCTCAGGCATTTCAATTCCTTCTTTGTAAATTTGAAGGTATCTTACTTCAAGTGAGGTTGCAAATTTTTCAATTTGGTTGCCGGCGTCGTTAATATAAAATTCCCTGTTGACTTCGTATCCTGCCCATTGTAAAACAGATGCAAGGCAGTCGCCTATTGCGCCGCCACGGGCGTTACCTATATGCATAGGTCCTGTTGGGTTTGCCGAAACAAATTCAACAAGCACTTTTTTGCCATTGCCGTAATCTGATTTACCGTAATTTTCACCTTTTGCCATAACATCTTTAATAATTTCGGAATAATATTGCTGTGAAAGGAAGAAGTTTAAAAATCCCGGTCCGGCAATTTCAACTTTTTCAAATAAGGTGTCGGTTAAATCAAGGTTATTAACAATAATTTGAGCAATATCACGAGGCGATTTTTTAAATGCTTTTGCACTTGCAAGTGCCGCATTTGCCGAAAAATCACCGTTTGCGCTGTTTGCCGGCTTCTCAATGTTAAATCCCGGAATCGGCTCTGCCGGCAATGTTCCGTCGGCAACAGCTCTGCCAAGGGCATCCATAATTTTTTCTTTAAGTTGCTTTTGTGTTTCCTGAACTAATAAAGACATTTTTTCTCTACACAGCCTTTCCGGCTACAATAAAATTAATCCTGCTTTGTGTAGCCCTGCAAAACAGGTGAAAATTTAGTTAATTGCTTTTTGTAACGGCGTATTCTATTTTAACCGAGTTTATTGATGAAACGGCGCCGTTAATATCAATATCATAATCAAAGTAAAAACTGCCTTCGTTTTCGCTTGTGTTAATTTCAATTTCCTTGCCGTAAATTCCCATTAGAATATCGCCGTACGGCGTGGTGTAATTGCACAAATTTCTGCTTGCCTTTTCTATGGAAAGGCAGCTGCCGCCGTTGCTTGTGCTTCTTGTCATTTCAACAAAGGAACCGTCTTTTTGAATTCGCAGGTTAACTTTAACGGGTTTTGCGGGCGGTTCCGGCTGTTCATTGTACCTAATTATGTATGCTGCACCGTCATCACGCATTGTGCCAACCGTTGTAAGTTCAATTTTATCTTTTTCGGCGTCAAATTGTTGAACGCCTGTTATGTTTAAAACAACCTTTTGCATATTTTATTCAGCCTTTGCTACTTCAACAACCGAAACGTTGTTTGAAATGTCAACTCCAAGCAAATTTTTTGCTATTGAAGAAAAGTTTTGCGCTTTGTCGGAAACAAAATATTTGATTGTTCCCGTTCTGTTTTCTTCGTTTTTAATATTTAAATTTTTAAGTGTTCGCTCTGCTTCAAGCGCAGCTTCGTACCCATTGTCTATTAACGTTATTCCGTCGCCGCAAACACTTTGAATTATTGGTGCCAAATGGGGAAAATGTGTGCAGCCCAATATTATTGTGTCTGCCCCCTGTGCCAAAATAGGGTCAAGGTAACGCTTAATAATTTCACGTGAAATGGAATCGTCTTCATCTATCCAATTATTTTCAACCAGGGTAACAAGAACAGGGCAGGAAACGCCTAATATTTCTGCGTTTGGTAAAAGCTTTTTAACTTCTTTTGAATATGCACCACTGTTAATTGTGGCTGCTGTTGCCATAATTCCTATTTTTCCGTTTTTTGTTGCTTTTGCCGCTTTTTTTGCCGCAGGTTTAACAACGCCTATAAACGGTTCTTTAAGATTTGATGTGGCGTTAACCGCAACGGAAGAAACTGTGCCGCATGCTGCTATAATAAGTTTGCAGTCAAATTGCTCTAAAAACGCAATGTCTTCCGACGCAAATTTTTCAATGGCTTTTGCACTTCGTGAACCGTAGGGAACACGCTGTGTGTCGCCAAAATAGATAATGTCTTCATTTGGCATTTTTTTTAAAACCGCTTTAACGGTGGATAAACCGCCAAGACCGGAGTCAAAAATTCCTATGGGTCTTTTGTCCATTAAATTTTGCCTCCTCTTTCAATGGCAAGGTCTATAAGTTTGTCAATTAATTCGCTGTAAGAAACGCCCACTGCTTCAAAAAGCTTTGGGTACATACTGATAGGCGTTTGACCCGGAATGGTGTTTACTTCGTTTAATAAAACTTTTCCATTGTTTTTATCTACAAAAAAGTCAACTCTTGAAAGACCTTCGCATCCCAGTGCCTTGTATGCGTGCAAAGCAGCTTCTCTAACCTCATCACGTTTTTCTTTCGGCAGGTTTGCCGGAATAACTGTTTGTGATTGAGGGTTGTTGTATTTTGCGTCAAAATCATAAAAATCTGCGGCTGGCAAAACCTCGCCCACTTCTGCGGCAACAGGTTCATCGTTGCCCAAAACGGCACATTCAACCTCAAATCCGTTTATAAATTCTTCAAGAATAACCTTTTTGTCTTCCGCAAAGGCAATTTCAAATCCTTTTTCAAGTTCTTCTTTGTTTGCTGCTTTTGAAATGCCTACAGACGAACCTGCGTTTGCAGGCTTAACAAAAATAGGGAATCCAAGCTTGTTTATTGCTTTTTCAATGCAATCGGCTTTGTTTTTTGTGTAGTCATATTTTGTGAAAGCACACCATTTTGCTTGGTTTATTCCCACAGCGTCGCAAACAGCGTTTGCAACTCCTTTGTCCATACAAACGCCGGATGATGTGGAATCACAGCCTACAAACGGAATTTGTGCAAGCTGAAGCAAGCCTTGCATTGTGCCGTCTTCGCCGTTTTTGCCGTGTAAAACAGGAAAAACAACATCTGTGTAAATTGTTTTTCCGTCTTCGGTAACTATGCCGTGTACCGAAGTGTCGGGGCTGATAAACGCTTTTTTAAGACTTTTGGATTCAAGCCATTTGTCCTCCGGCAAAAGATTAATGTCATCGTCAAACAAAAACCATTCGCCGTTTTTTGTAATGCCAAGCAAAACAATGTTATATTTTTCTTTATTTATATTTGAAATAATTCCTTTTGCGGAAACAGTGCTTACATCATGTTCTGATGATACGCCGCCAAAAAGAATGGCAACTGTTTTTTTGCTCATTTACGGTTCGCCTCCAATGTATTCGTAATATTGTATCATATTAAAATCATTAATTCAACAGCATTATTAAGTTATATTTTAAAAATATATGATGACAAACGGCAGTTTAGGTGTTATAATGTTAAAGACATTTTTATAAGTAAATTTTAGGAACATTTTTGTTTCGTTTTGTGGGAGATAAATTATGGAATTATCACAGGCATATCAGCTTATTGAAAAACAACTTGAGCCTACGGTTAAGGAATTGGGATTTTCAAAAATGAAAACAGAGGATTCCGTTATGGCATTTAAGGGAAACAAAGGAATTTTCCGTGTTAAGCATGACGGAAGTTTAAATGTTTTAACCTTTGAATGTGCTTATGACGATAAGGGCGAAGATACGGAATTTAACACCATTTCAAAATCACTTTTTGATTTAAATGTTGTGGATGAAAAAGATTGTAAATCCGCCGCAAATGAGGTTTCAGATGAAATTCGTTCTCTTTTTGCCACAAAGAAAAAAGTGGATTTGGACAAAGTTAAAATGCCTAAGGCAGTTTCAAAGTCAAAGGCTAAAAACGGTACTGTAAGCTACGATGTGGCTTCTCTTGCAAACCGTTTCGGCACACTTTATCCGCAGTTTAAGGATGATATTAAAAGAAACATGGTTGAATACGGTGAGTTTTTGCCGGAAGAATTTTTTACAACCATAGGTAATCCTTTTATTTTGGATATTATTCAAAACGGCACAGAACAGGAACAGAAAAAGCTGTTTAAGCTTCTCGGCGAAATTTATGAAGACGGCACAAATGAGGTGCAGGATGTTATCGGCGTAACGATTTTGGGCGAAATGAAAAATGACCCTAAAATGATGGCAGTTGCCGACAAATATATGACGGAATATATGGCAGGTCCCGTGCATGAAGTTAATAAACTTACTGCAAAAACAAACAGCAGGCTTATGAAAAAGCTTAAAAACCCACCTGCATATAAGCCGAAAAAGAAAAAATTTAACCCAATGGCAAACGCTTTGGGTCAGCAGTAAGCGAAGTTTTTGTTGATGAAAAGAGATAAAAAAACATTTTTGCATAAGGCTTTACTTTTGCCGCTTGCGGCAGGAATTTTGGCTGCTTGCACGTTTTTTGTTTTCGCACCTCTTATGCAGGAATCTTCAAGTTTAAAAAATCAAAACTTTCAGGCGGCGTATTTTGAGGAAAATTATACGCCTGTAAGTATTGAAGTCGGTGACGAAAAAACCGTTAAAAAAAGTGATATATTATTAAATGATAACACACAAATAGGCAATATTTCTGTTGGCGGTTTGGATTTGCCGCTTGTTTATAATGCTTCAAGCATTAGTTGTACAAGTGCGGTTTCTTTAAAAGCAAACGGCAGTTTGCCCGGTGAAAAAGGCAGTGCATTTATTTATGGTTGTAATTCTGTTTTAAACAATGTGGGCGGTTTAAAATCGGGCAGTGAGTTTATTGTTAATACTGCTTACGGTTCTGCTGTTTTTGTTGTCAAAGATGTCTTTAAGTTGAAGGGCGAATATAACGTTTTTGCTTTAAAAAATCAAATGCAATGTGGCGTTGTGCTTTATGCGGATGTTGATGACGGCGTGGGTATCTCCGATTATTATGATGTTGTGGTTGCCGAAATGAAATCCGGCACAACCGTTGAAGATTAGGGGGTGCCGATATGAGCTTGCAAAAATCCAGGTCGGTAATCAGCTGGTTGGCGTCGTTTTTACTTGCACTGTGCATTGCAGGCGCTGCTCTTGCCACAGTTGTTGATTTAACTGTTGCCAATGCAGGTTTTATTGAAAAAGCAATTGTAAATTCCAATGTGGTTTCGGAATGTGAAAATCAACTTGATTTGCAGTTGGGTGCTCTTTCAAAAAGAAGCGGTATCCCGGAAAGAGTGTTTGAAAATGTTAAAAAAGAGGTTAGCGTTAAAGAGGCGCTTGTAAGTTCTTTTGACGGCATTTACAATCATACGGAAAACAATTCAAAAAATGAACAGCGTGTGCAGTATTTTTACAATTTATGCATTGAATATTTGGAAGGAAATAATATTTCTTACAGCAGTGAAAATGTTATGAATACTGCTGTTCTTGCTGCAGAAATTTATAAAAATTGTTGTGAATTTCATAATTTGGAATATTTGGTGGATGTTGCTGATTCCATAAGGGCGGAGGTGCCTGTTGCGGTTTCCGTCTTTATTGTTTTGGAGCTTATTTTAGGCTCTGTGTTTTTCTTTTTATATTCTAACAAATATCGCAGTTGTTCTTATGTTTATTCATCTGTAAGTGCCGCGGGCGTTTGTTTGATTATAATCGGTGTAGCGGGTGCTTTGTTTGCATCTCGTGTAGGCATTGTATTTGAACCGGAAGTTTATTTTTTCACGTTTAAGAATTTAATTAAAACTATGTTTATGTGGTTGTGCCTTTCCGGTATTGTTCTTGCGAGCGGCGGCTTTGCCGGTAATGTTTTTGTTTATAAGCAGAAATTGAAGAAACGCAGAAATGGTTAATATTTGTTTATTCGAGGCGATTCGTCGCCTCGTTTTTTATTTTTAACATATATAAAGTGAAGACTAGCATTTTATATTGTTAATTTTTTATCAATCTTTCGTGTTTTTTCACAAACTTTTGCTGTAACCATTGACAAAAAGTTGAATATCTTTATAATAGTAACCGTTACATTTAATTCAGTAAATTATTTTGAAAGAAAAGAGAGGCATATATTATGGCACGAGTTTATAATTTCAGCGCAGGTCCTTCAACACTTTCTGTTTCAGTTCTTGAAAAAGCAGGTGCGGAAATTCTTGATTACAAGGGTTCAGGTCAATCTGTTATGGAAATGAGCCACAGGTCAAAGGTGTTTGATGATATTATTAAGGAAGCAGAGGCTCTTATGAGAGAGCTTTATAAAATTCCCGATAATTATAAAGTGTTGTTTTTACAGGGCGGTGCTTCTGCACAGTTTTCTGCAATTCCGCTTAATTTTATGAACAAAAACGGCAAGGCAGACTATATTATTACGGGTCAGTGGGCTAAAAAGGCTTATCAGGAAGCACAAAAATACGGCGATGTAAAGGCTGTTGCTTCTTCGGCAGATAAAACTTTCAGCTACATTCCAAAAACAAAACCGTCGGATTTTCGTGATGATGCCGATTATGTTTATATTTGTATGAATAATACAATTTACGGCACCGTTTATAAGGAATTGCCGCCTGTTGGCGATAAGGTTCTTATTGCAGACGTTTCATCATGCGCTCTTTCCGAACCTCTTGACATCAGCAAGTTTGGCGTAGTTTATTTCGGCGCACAAAAAAATGTTGCTCCGGCAGGTCTTGTTGTGGTTATAGTTCGTGAAGACCTTTTGGGCAACGCACGTGATATTTGTCCTGTTATGATGGATTATAAAGTTCAGGCAGATGCGGATTCACTTTACAATACTCCTCCTTGCTGGACTATTTATATTTGTAAACTTGTTCTTGATTGGATTAAAGAGGAATTCGGTTCTCTTGATGCCATGAAGGCTCATAATGAGAAAAAAGCAAAAATTCTTTATGATTTTCTTGATTCAAGCAAAATGTTTAAAGGCACTGTTGTTCCTGAAGACCGTTCACTTATGAATGTTCCTTTTGTTACAAACAGCGACGAACTCAACGCTAAATTTATTAAAGAGGCAACAGAGGCAGGTTTTGTAAATCTTAAAGGACACAGAACTGTTGGCGGTATGCGTGCTTCAATCTATAATGCAATGCCAATCGAAGGCGTTGAAAAGCTTGTTGAATTTATGAAGAAATTTGAGGAGGAAAACAAATAATGTATAAAATTAAAACATTAAATAAAATTTCCGATGTGGGTCTTTCAAAGTTTGGTAAAGATAAATATGTTTACGGCGATAATGTTGAAAATCCGGACGCTGTTATGGTTCGTTCTGCTTCAATGCATGATATGGAAATGCCTAAATCTCTTCTTGCAATCGCCAGAGCAGGCGCAGGCGTTAACAATATTCCAGTTGATGAATGTACAAAACAGGGAATTGTTGTGTTTAACACTCCGGGCGCAAATGCAAATGCGGTTAAAGAACTTGTTATTTGCGGTCTTTTACTTTCAAGCCGTAAAATTACAAGGGCTGTTGATTGGTGCAAAACAATTAAAAACGACGAAAATGTAAGCAAAAGCGTTGAAAAAGGAAAATCAGCTTTTGCAGGCCCTGAAATAAAAGGCAAAACTCTTGCTGTTATCGGTCTTGGCGCAATAGGCAGACTTGTTGCAAATGCGGCAGTGGATTTAGGCATGAATGTTATCGGCTATGACCCGTTCTTAAGTGAAATGGCAGCAGAAGCACTTAATAAATCAGTAGTTGTTAATAACGATCTTGACCAAGTTTTTCCTCAGGCAGATTATGTTACCGTTCATGTGCCGCTTACTCCAGACACAAAGGAAATGATTTGCGCCGCAAATATTGATAAAATGAAAGATACGGTAAGAATTTTAAATTTTGCCAGGGGCGACCTTGCAAATTCCGCAGATATTGTTACTGCACTTGAAGCAGGCAAAATTGCCGCTTATGTAACAGATTTTCCGTCTGCCGATTTGATAGATGTAGACGGAGTTATAGCACTTCCTCATTTGGGTGCATCCACTCCTGAAAGTGAGGAAAACTGTGCGTCAATGGGTGCATTGGAACTTATTGATTATCTTGAAAACGGTAATATTAAAAATTCTGTAAATATGCCTTATGCTGTTGCATCTAAAACAGGTGTGGCAAGAATTACGGTTATTCATAAAAACCAACTTAATATGATTGCCACAATTACAGACACAATCAGTAAAGACGGCGTTAATATTGCAAATTTTGAAGATAAAAACCGTGGTGAAATTGCATACAGCATTATTGATGTTGACTCTGCAGTTTCGGCAAAAGTTGTTGAGGATATTAAAAATATCGGCGGTGTTGTAAGAGTAAGGGTTATTTGATTTTACAACATTTTACAACATTCAATTAAGGCGGGTTCCTTTGGGAGCCGCCTTTTTTATTTGATTTTCATAAAATATAAAAGCTTTTCTTAATTAAAAACCGTGCTGTCATTGTCTTTTGGCTTGACATTACTGATTTTGTTTGTTATAATACTCACTAATCCGCTTTAAAGTGGTGGGACTTTAAAGTGCAAAAGTAATAAACCAACAGAGAGAGGTAATTATATGGCACCGAGAAAAGGTAACATAATGTCTGTTCGTACAGATGTAAAAGTGCTTGACGCAACAATTAGAGACGGCGGTCTTTGTAATAATTTTGAATTTACAGATGAATTTGTTACCGAACTTTATAAAACCAACATAAAAAGCGGCGTTGACTATATGGAGTTTGGCTATAAAGCTTCTAAAAATTTATTTGACCCTGAAAAATTCGGCAAATGGAAATTTTGTAATGAAGAAGATATAAGAGGCATTGTAGGCGATAATGTTTCAGATATGAAAATTGCGGTTATGGCAGATGTGGGCAGATGTGATTTTAAAGAGGATTTTCTTCCTAAATCAGAATCAGTAATTGATATGGTGCGAGTTGCGTGCTATATTCATCAAATTCCTGCAGCGGTGGAAATGATTGAATATTTTCATAATTTAGGCTACGAAACATCCTGCAATATTATGGCAATCAGCCAGGCAAATACAGAGCAAGTAACCGAAGCTCTTGATATGATAGGTCAAAGCAGTGTGGATGTTATTTATCTCGTTGATTCATACGGTTCATTGTACCCCGAAACGGCAGGCAATCTGGCAAAGTTATATCTTGAATACGGTGAAAAATACGGCAAGGCAATCGGATTTCATGCTCATAATAACCAAAATCTTGCGTTTGCAAACACTATTGAAACAATGTCTTACGGCGTGTCTTATCTTGATGCTACAGCATCCGGTATGGGCAGGGGTGCAGGTAACTGTGCAATGGAATTGTTGCTTGGATTCCTTAAAAATCCAAAGTACAACTTATACAGCCTTTTAACATTTCTTGAAAAGTATATGATTCCTCTTAAGGAGAGTGGGGTTGTTTGGGGTTACGATGTTCAATATATGTTAACCGGTCAGTTAAACCGTCATCCTCGTGAGGCTATGGCGTTTACTGCCGAAAAAAGGCAGGATTATTGTGAGTTTTATAAGTCTTTGCTTGACAATTTCTAAATATCTCACTAATATATGTATATAATAATTAATTTATACGTATGGTGATGAAAATGACAGAAGATAAGTCAATGGAAAATATGCGCTTTGTGCGCAAACTTCCTATTCCTCAGGAAGTAAAAAAACTTTTTCCTCTTAGCGAAAAAGGTGCAGCAGTTAAGGCTGAAAGGGATAAGGAAATAGCAAAAGTTTTTAAAGGTGAAAGTAATAAGTTTTTGCTTGTTATAGGTCCTTGTTCGGCAGACAGAGAGGAAAGTGTGCTTGATTATGCCCACAGGCTTGCAGAAGTGCAAAAGCAGGTGGAAGATAAAATTATTATTATTCCCAGAATTTATACAGGAAAGCCAAGAACAACAGGTGCAGGCTATAAAGGTATGATGCATCAGCCCGACCCTGACGGAGTGCCGGATATGTATAAGGGCATCATTGCCGTTCGTTCACTTCATACAAAGGTGCTTGAGGAAACGGGATTAAGCGGTGCAGATGAAATGCTTTATCCTAATAATTACCGCTATTTAAGCGATTTGCTTTCTTATGTAGCCGTTGGGGCAAGAAGTGTTGAAAATCAAGACCACCGTTTAACGGCAAGCGGAATGGATGTGCCGTGCGGAATGAAAAATGCCACAAGCGGTGATTATTCTATAATGCTTAATGCAATTACTGCGGCACAATCAGGGCATACTTTTATTTTTAGAGGTTGGGAAGTTGAATCAAAGGGCAATGAACTTGCCCACGCTATATTAAGAGGCGGTGTGGACAAACACGGAATTTGCCATCCTAATTATCATTATGAAGATTTAATAACTCTTTATAATATGTACGGTAAGGTAGATACTTTCAAAAATCCTGCCGTTATTGTAGATACTAACCATTCAAACAGCGGTAAAAAATATTTAGAGCAAATTCGTATTGCAAATGAGGTGCTTCATTCAATGCGCCACAGTAATGATATTAAGAATTTTGTTAAGGGATTTATGATTGAATCGTATATTGAAGACGGCAGTCAAAGCGTCGACGGCGGCGTTTACGGCAAATCAATTACAGACCCATGCCTCGGTTGGAATAAAACAAAAGATTTAATTTTTTCTATTGCCGACCAATTATAATTTTATATTGAAATTGAAAAAATGCACAAAAGAGCAGTTGCTCAGTTGTACAAGTTCACAAAAAGGTTGTTAAACATTTTATTTTGTTTGACAGCTTTTTTTATATGTGGTAATATATGTACATAATTACTTTAACGCTTTAAAGGCACATTGCTTTAAAGAGGTTAAAATTTAAAAGTAAGGAGTTAGTGTGAAAAATTCACTAACCGATTTTATTACCATTTACGTCTGTTTAGGCAACACAGGGTAATGGCGATTATTAATTATTTGTTGCCTGAAAGGTTATGGTGATTAAAATGAAAAAGACACTAAAAAAAATAATTGCTGTCGTTCTTGCTGTATTAATGGTGGCTTGTGCATTTGCAGGTTGCAGCAGTTCTACAACAAATCAGGTAGGTCTTCTTTATTGTTCCGCAGAGGCTAATTCAAAATATCAGGTTGAAAAGGTTTCAGAAGAACTTGTAAAGCGTGGATATAAAACAAAAGAGTATTCTTTTGCAGATTCAAACGACCTTGCTTCTGTTCTTAAAACAGCGGTTGCAGAATCAAATGCGCTTTATATTCCTACAGACAACACTTGTGCAAATAACACAGAACTTATTAATAATATTTGCGAACCGGCAGGTATTCCTATTATTGCGGGCGAAGAGGGAATTTGTGAAGGCTGCGGCGTTGCAACACTTTCAATTTCATATTATGACCTTGGCGTTGCAACCGCAAAAATGGCTTATGATGTTCTTGTAAACGGTGCTGATATTTCAACTATGGAAATTTCTTATGTTGATTCTTCAACACTTGTTAAAAAGGCAGATTCAGAAAGAGCGCAAAAGCTTGGCATTACAATTCCGGAAGGATTTGTTGAAATCGGTGAAGACGCCGATACAACAAACAACACAACTCAGGAACTTGCAAAGTATGACGGCGATAAAGTGTTTAACATCGGCATTTGTCAGCTTGTTCAGCACCCTGCACTTGACGCTGCAACACTTGGCTTCAAAGAAACACTTACAGCAATGCTTGGTGAAGACCACGTTGTTTTTGACGAACAAAACGCAGCAGGCGATTCTGCAACATGCGCAACAATCGTTAACCAGTTTGTATCAAAGAATGTAGACCTTATTCTTGCAAACGCAACTCCTGCTCTTCAGGCTGCTGTTTCCGCAACGCAAACAATTCCGATTCTTGGTACATCTGTAACGGAATACGGCGTTGCTCTTGATATTGCAGATTTCAACGGCACAACAGGCATTAACGTTTCCGGTACTTCAGACCTTGCTCCTCTTGACCAGCAGGCAGCACTCTTTGAAGAACTTAACATTGCAAAATAATTAAACAAAGTTGTAAATTGATTTTTATGGCAACGAGATAATTATCTTGTTGCCATAATTTTTGAAGGAGAATTATTTATATGGCATCATTATTAGCATCAATGCCCGGCGCTGTTGCATATGGTATCATTTGGGGTATTATGGCAATCGGCGTTTATTTAACTTTTAGAGTGCTTGATATTGCCGACCTTACTGTTGACGGTTCAATGGCAACAGGCGGTATTGTTCTTGCAGTTCTTGTTAAAAACGGCACAAATATTTATCTTGCTGTAGCGGCGGCATTTTTGGCAGGCTGTCTTGCAGGTTTGGTAACAGGTATTTTTCATACGTTTTTCGGAATTCCGGCAATTTTGGCAGGTATTCTTACGCAGTTAAGCCTGTATTCGGTTAATCTTCGTATTTCAAGTAAAAATTCAAATGTGCCGGTAAGTGCAAGAAATATTAAAAATATTTTGCTTACATCCGGTAATAATACAAAATCAATAATTGTGGCAGCAATATTTGCGGTTGTACTTATTGCAGTGCTTTATTGGTTCTTTGGCACAGAACTTGGATCTTCAATCAGGGCAACCGGTTGTAATCAGGCAATGGCCCGTGCAAACGGCGTTAATACAAAGTTTAATTCAATTTTCGGTCTTGTTCTTTCAAACGGAATAGTTGCTCTTTCAGGTGCTCTTTATGCTCAATATCAAGGTTTTGCCGATATTAATATGGGCAGGGGCGCAATTGTTATCGGTCTTGCAGCTGTTATTGTGGGCGAGGTTGTTTTCGGCAAAATCTTCCGCAACTTTGCATTAACTCTTGTTGCTGTTGTTTTTGGCGGTATTATTTATTATATTGTTCAAAACATTGTTGTTTGGCTTGGTTTGGATGCTAATGACCTTAAACTTCTTTCTGCTGTTGTGGTTGCAATTTTCTTGGGCCTTCCGTATTGGCAAAAGCAAGCAAGGTCAAAATTCGGCAAAAATCAGCCTAAAGCAAAGAAGGGAGATAATGTAAATGCTTAAAATCAGTAATGTGCACAAAACATTTAATCCCGGAACGATTAATGAGAAAAAAGCTCTTAACGGTATTGACCTTCAGCTTAACGAGGGCGATTTTGTAACTGTTATAGGCGGTAACGGCGCAGGTAAATCAACTATGCTTAATATGATTGCCGGTGTTTATCCTGTTGACTGCGGCTCTATTGTTATTGACGGCGTAGATGTTACAAAGCTTTCCGAGCACAAAAGGGCAAAGTATATCGGCAGAGTTTTCCAAGACCCAATGACAGGTACTGCGGCAAATATGCAAATTATTGAAAATTTAGCAATAGCATCTCGCCGTGGTAAAGTGAGGGGACTTTCTGCCGGAGTAAAACGTAAAGAAAAGCAGCATTATAAAGAACTTTTGGCTTCTCTTGATTTGGGACTTGAAGATCGATTAACTTCAAAGGTAGGTCTTCTTTCCGGCGGTCAAAGGCAGGCAATAACTCTTTTAATGGCAACTCTTGAAAAGCCAAAGGTACTTTTGCTTGACGAGCATACTGCCGCTCTTGATCCTAAAACGGCTCATAAGGTGCTTGATTTAACAACAAAAATTGTTGAGCGAGATAATTTAACCACAATTATGATTACTCATAATATGAAAGACGCCATTGCTATAGGCAATAGGCTTATTATGATGAACGACGGTAAAATTATTTATGATGTTTCCGGCGAGGAAAAGAAAAGACTTACCACAGCCGATTTGCTTGAAAAATTCAAAATCACAAGCGGCGGCGAACTTGATAACGACAGAATGATTTTGTCGGAATAAAGGCAAAAATCCCGTTAATACGTAAGTATTAACGGGATTTTTTAATAGTACTCAGAAAGCTTAAACTAATTACTTCCTTATGCAGTGCGCCCTAATAGAGAGATTTTTTATTTGTTGAATCTGTAGCCTTTGCCCCAAACAGTGTGAATATAATCAAGATTTGGGTCTATTTCTTTAATTTTATCACGGATTCTGTTTACGTGAACGGTTATTGTAGATGTTTCGCCAATGGAATCGTAATTCCAAATTTCATTAAATAACTGTTCTTTGCTGTAAACGTTATCCGGTGATTTTGCCAAAAAGTACATTAAATCGAATTCTTTGTTTGTAAGAGTTATTTCAGTGTCGCCCACAAAGGCACGGCGTGCATTTTTATCAAGCTTTAATTTGTCTATAGTAATAATTTTTGAATCGTCGTGCTTTTCTTCTTTTGCCGTTAATCTTTGGTATCTGCTTATGTGGGCAATAACTCTTGCCACAAGCTCGCTTGGCGAAAACGGTTTAACAATGTAGTCGTCTGCGCCGAAACCCAAGCCTTTTATTTTGTCTAAATCTTCTTTTTTTGCACTTACAAGAATAATCGGAATGTCTTTTTTATCTCTTATTCTTTTGCAAACCTCTAATCCGTCCATTCCGGGCAGCATTATGTCAAGCAATACCAAGTCAAAATCATTGGTAAGTGCCGCTGTTAAACCCGTAATGCCGTCTGCCGCTGTTTGAACGGAAAAAGAATTAGCTTCAAGATAATCTTTTTCCAAAGTTTGTATGTTTAAATCATCTTCAAC
The DNA here is from genome assembly GCA_934512155.1 of uncultured Eubacterium sp. Taxonomy (GTDB): domain Bacteria; phylum Bacillota; class Clostridia; order Oscillospirales; family Acutalibacteraceae; genus Eubacterium_R. Next base: position 24,671 of record CAKSWS010000023.1, read on the forward strand.
TATCAATATTTTCTTCATTGCTGTTCTCCTCCTTGTAAATCGGCATTGAAATAAATACGGAAAGTCCTTCTCCCGGTTCGCTTTGAGCCCAAATCATTCCGCCGTGCAATTCAATAATTTGTTTGCAAACGGAAAGACCTAAACCGGAACCGTCTCTGACATTGCTGCGTGCTTTGTCTGCTCTGTAAAGAGTGTCAAAAATGCGTGGCAGGCTTTCTTTATCTACTCCCGTTCCGTTGTCCTTAACTTCAATAATAACAGATTGAGAATATTCTGAAACATTAAAAATGATTTTGCCTTTAACGTCATTTCGTCTGTACTTAACGCTGTTTGAAACAATGTTGCGAATCACTCTTGAAAACCTGTCTGTATCAATAAGAAAGGCAGGGTTTGTTTTTGTGTTATTAATGATTTCAAATTCAAAATTTTCTTTGGCAAGCTCACTGCCTATATCTTTTGCAAAGCTTAAAAAGTCGTTAACGTTAACCTTTTCATAGTTTAGCGTAATATTGCCAAGTTCAAGCTTTGAAATTGTAAGCAAATCATCAAGCATTTTTTCAGTGTCGCAGGTGCTGGTATAAATCGTTTCCAAATATCTGCGCTGTTTTTCCGGCGTGTCTGCAATACCGTCTCGCAACCCTTCAACATAACCTTTAACAGATGTAAGCGGCGTGCGCAAATCGTGGGCAATGCCGGCAATCATTTCCTTTTGGTGCATATCTGCTTGGTATTGTTTTTCGGCAGATTCCTTAACTCGCTTGCTCATATTGTTAAAATTATCTGCAAGCATGCCTAATTCGTTTGTTGAGTGGTAATCAATTTCATAATCAAAATTACCGTTTGCTATTTCATCGGCACCTTTTGAAATTTTGTTAATCGGGCTAACAATGGTTTTTGATGTTATAAGTGAGATTATGACAATGGTTAAAATGAAGATTCCCACAATAACAGCCACAATTATTATTGTTCTGTTTGTAACAAGGCTTTTTAAACTGTTTGTTTCATTTTTTAATGATGAATCGGGAACAAAATAACTGCTGCTTTTAACAATAACCGTAAATTCGTCATTTTCACTGTAAATGTGGTTTATAATTGTCAAATCGTTGTCGGCAAAGCTGTAAACGTTTTTTTCATTGTTAATTTTGCTGAAATCTGTTTTTGAGTTTTTTGTTTCGTAAAACAGTTTGCCGTTTTTTTCAATATGAAAATCACAGCCTATTGTTTCGGTGGGAGATATAAGACCGTTTAATATTTCTAACTTTTTTCGGTCGTCTTTTTCAGATACCAATGTATTTGAAATATCGTTCATCTCTTGGTTCCACTGGATTTGGTTAACAAAACTGTATGAATTTGTTGTAACAGACGAAAAATCAAATTTAGAAGCCATAATG
>CAKSWS010000024.1 GCA_934512155.1 uncultured Eubacterium sp.
GAGCAGATATTGTTGTTATTATAGATATTAAATGTTTTTTCATTTGAAAAACCTCCTTGTTTTTTGTTACAAGTTCATTTTAACAAATGAAAATTTAATTGCAATATCCAAACAGGCTTAAGTCCCTATTTAAGGACTTATAGAACAAATTTTCTTTAAAATATTGACTTTTTAAGGGCGTTTATTGCATTTTCAAAATCTTTTTCTTCCACAGAGCCTATATTAAAGCACAGCTTTATTTTGTTGTTTTCATAATTGTCAACAAAAACTTTAATTCCGTTTTCTTTGAATCTTGGCTCGCCGTTGTAAATCTCTGTTTCCATAATAATTTGCAAAGCGTTTTCGCTTATTTCGATGTGTGCTTTCGGAAAATTTTCTTTTAATTTTTCGGCAAATACTTTTGTTTTCGCCGTATAAAAACGCCTTGTCTTTTTTATTTGCGCTTTTAAATGGCCGTCGTTAATAAATTTTGCCAACGCAATTTGCTCTGTTTTGCTTGCCGTTTGGCTGTATTTATAGCTTTCTTCATTAAATTTTTTTGCTAAATCCTCCGTAAGCACCATAAAGCTTATTCTGATAGAAGGCAAAAGCAGTTTTGAAAAAGAGCCTAAATATACAACATTGTTTCCCCCTGCAAGCGCATGCAATGAGGGTGTTGGTTTTGTGTTGTATAAAAAATCGCTTTCATAGTCGTCTTCAATAACAAGGCTGTTGTTTTTTGCGGAATATGAAACAAGTTCAACTCTTCGTTTGTTTGGCATAACGTCGCCCCATCTTGACATTTTTGACGGTGTAACATAAATAATATTTGCGTCTTTATATCTGTAATGAACATCAAAACCGTAGTTTTTAAATGTTTCTGCACCTTGTACAAAACTTTTATCCGGAAATGAAACAGTGCCTTTGCTTTCCGTTAAAGCACAGAGAATACTTAAAAGAGATTGTACACCGGCACCTATTATAATTCTGTCTGCAGACGCCATAACATTTCTTTTTTCACGCACATAATCGGCAACAGCTTCCCGCAGTTCTGTTTCACCTTGGGGCGGGCTGTATGAAAGCAACTTTTCATCTTGTCGTAATGCGCTTTTTACATATCTTCTCCAAATATTAAAATCAAAACTGTTTTTGTCTGCCGTATCGGTTGTAAAATCAAAATTTATTTTGCCTTTTTCGGTAATTTTTTTATGCTCGTTTACAACTTTTCTTTTTTTGTAGGAAACATAATAGCCGCTTTGCGGTTCGCTTATGATGTATCCGTCGGCTGAAAGAGCAAAATATGCATTTTGTACAGTGGTTCTGCTTACTCTGTAAATCTCTCCGGCTTTTCTTACAGAAGGTAATTTTTCACTGAAATCTATTTGACCGTTTTCAATTTCATTTTTTAAATAATCGTATAATTCGCTGTATTTGCTCATAACTGTACCTTAAAATTTAGTTAAAAGTGTGTATATAATTAAAGCCGCCTTTATTGTATATTATTTGTGGTAAATAATCAATACCTGATTGGAGGAATTATTGTGGCAGATATTATTTATACACTTGAGGGCGGCACATATTTTAATATTACAAATAAGTGCCCTTGCAACTGTGCTTTCTGTATCAGGGAAAAAGGCGATGCCGTAGGCGAGGCTAAACGCCTGTGGCATGATACCGAGCCAACATTTGAAGATATTAAAAACGCTATTGACAGTTATGATTTTTCAAATGTTGATGAGGCTGTTTTTTGCGGATACGGCGAACCTACAAATGCATTTGATAATTTAATTAAAACGGCAAAGTATATGAAAGAAAAATATCCTAATATTAAACTTAGGGTTAATACCAACGGACTTTCCGACTTGATTAACGGTAGATCTACGGCTAAGGAAATTTGCAGTGTGTTTGATAAGGTTTCGGTTTCTCTTAATGACCCTACATCTGAAAAGTACGATAAAATTACAAGAAATATTTATCCCGGCAAGGCATTTCCGGCTCTTATTCAGTTTACAAAAGACTGCGTTGCATGCGGTGCGGATGTAAGAATGACTGTTGTGGATGTTATTTCAAAGGAAGATATTGAAGCTTCAAGAAAACTTTGTGCCGAATGCGGAGCAAAATTTAAACTTCGTTCATTTGATCACGGCAGATAATTTTTTAAATTGTGCATAATCATAAAAAACCACCGAGCATGTCTCGGTGGTTTTGTTTATTTGTTTATTTATCTAACTTTATCATATGTTCAAAACTTCGTTCTGTAGCATAAAACAAATCGTCTGTTGTTTTTATCAGCGTTTTTTCATAGCATTGGCTTACAGCCTGTGTCAGTCCCATAAGAATCATAAATAAAATTATTTGTTTCGGTGAATTGAAAACAAAGTCTGTTAAGCCAAACAAAAGAAATAACATTAAACTTGTAAATATGCTGAATACAAGGTCAAATTGCTTTCCGTTTTTCGCATTTATTTCCAATAATTTTCCAAATGAAAGCAAAATTATTGTAAACAGCATTATTACGCCTATTATGCCAAGCTCTGCCCAAATTTCAAAAATAAAGTTGTGTGCATGGGGTTTGTGCAGTTCATAAGATGCTGTAAGCATTGCACCGGTGCTTTCACAGCCAAATCCCAAACCGCCTACGAAAACTTTAATATTGTGGGTTACATAATCTATTACGCTTCGCCAAATCATAAAGTGATTTTCAGATGATTTTTTTGCCGCCGCTCCGTTAGGATTTGGAACAGACGGACCTGACGACGCAGTGTTTTTGATTGTAAAAATAAGTCCGTATCTTGTAAGAATTGACGGCACAATAATTGCAACTGTGGGTATTATTGCTTTAAGCATTTCTTTATGGTGTCTTTTAAACAACACAATAAACATAAATATCCAGCCAAGCAAAGCGATAATACAACCTGCTCTTGTTAATGTTGAACTTATTCCCGCCGTTATAACTAAATTAAAAATAAAGTATATATTTTTCTCTTTTTTTGTTTTGGCATCTAAAAACAAATAAATTGAGATTGGGTATGCAAAAAGCATATATGTTGCCAGTAAATTTGGGTTAGAGAAAAATCCGCTTGCTCTGTCGGAAAAGGTGTTTGTTTTTATTTCAAACGGTAACCAAGTGTAAACCGCTTTGTCCATTTTTTTATAAAACGGTGTAATAAGAACAAGTTGTTTGCTTATATATCCGAATTTATGAAGTACGTGGGTGCAAATTTGAATTGTACCCACAATTCCGTTTGCCACGCCGCCGTAAACTATAAGTTTTAAAATTCGGTCAATTCGTTTTCTTGTGTTTGCTAAGTTGTAAATCATAACCTGAACAAGAAACATTCCCCACCAAAGACCTGCTGTTCCCAAAGTGTCTAATTTAGTGTCAGACCAAAAAACGCTGGCAAGCGCCATGGTCATAAATGCTATTTCAAGTTTTCCGAGTGTTCCTACTTTTGCCTTTCTGCCTTCCTTGCTCCATTGCACTTTAAACACAATAAAACCTATGAAAAGTAAAAAAGGACTTATGTATTCGGGAAGTATCGGAAACAGTAATACAATAGCTTCAAGCCAGCACCAACCGGGGTTTTCACGGTACCTTGCTTTAAGTAAAGTAAGTTTGTTATTCATTAAATTATCCCTCATTTGCTTTTACATAATACTACAAAAGATTCTTTTTTTCAATATATTTATTGTGTTAACATTTGATTTATAAATCGTTTACATTATTAGAGGTTGAAAAATCAGTAATTTTAATGTATAATTTTTTAGTATTTTATTGTTTGTTAGGAGAGTTGTTTATGAGCGAAAAAGACAACAAGCTTGAAAATGAGTTAAACGAAAATTTAACGCAAAATGAAAATTCGGTGTCAAATTCCGATGAGATTACTCAGCAGGAAAATAACGTGGAAGATTCTGAGGAGAATGCAGAAGCGGAAGATAGGGAATGGCAGTTCGATGCCGTTGCGCCTACTCTTGACGATAATTTGGAGCTTGACGGCGAATTCCAGGTTGATATGGCAGATGCCGATAAAACTATTGTTAAGGAAAAAGCCGTTATATCCGACGGCGAAAACATTACAATAAAAAAGAAGCCGGTTAAAATTATTTTTGCTTCAATTATAGGTGTAATTATTGTTGCACTTTTGGTTGTATTCGGCGTTCGTTATTATACTGTGCCAAACAGTAATGAAAAAATGAATCCGGGCAACGTTGCTCTCAAAATCGGCGATACTAATGTTTCTGTCGGTATGTATGATTATTTTTATGCAACAGTTGTATACGAATATGAACAGTATGCAAATTACGGCTATAATAATTTGGATACAAGTAAAGATTATTCGAAGCAAACAACTACTGATGATGAAGGCAACGAAATTACTTGGCTTGAAAAGTTTGAGCAGGATGCGATTAAAAGAATCAAAGTAATCGTTGCTTATTATGAAAAAGCCGAAAAAGCAGGTATAGAGTTAACAGAAGACCAACAGTCATCAATAGATACTCAAATTGAAAGCCTTGAGGCAAATGCTTCAAGTGCAGATACAAGCGTGGATAAATATATTCAGGAAAGCTACGGTGAATATTGCGGCGTTGCAACACTTCGTAAATATTTAAAAATGTATTATCTTGCAAGCAGTTATTATAATACCATGAGTATTGATGAAAAACCTACCGATGATGAAATAGAAGCATATTTTAACGATAACAAAGAAAAGTATATGGCTTGTAAATATGCATTTATTGAAACACCTTATGATACTACAGATGAAACCACAAAGGCTCAAAGCCTTGAAAATGTTAAAAAGTATGCTTCACAAATTACAGATTTGGATTCAATGAAAAAAGTTATGCCGGAAGCTTGCGATGAGTTTATTCAGCAGTATATCAGCTATGGTTATTTTACTTCTGCCGACCAAGCGGTTGAAACTCTTTCTCAATCACTTGAGGCAACAGAATCACGTACAACCGTTGAGGATAATTACGGCACGGAAATCAGCGATTGGCTGTTTTCTGATGATACTGCCGTCGGCAGCACAAATTATTCAATAAATGAAGATTCGGGTTATGCCACAATTCTTCTTAAAACAGGCGTTGCAGAACTTGACAGCACCGAGGTTTATTCTGTAAGGCATATTCTTATTATGCCGGAAAGTGCAGACAGCACTGATGACAGTACCGATTCAACAGCATCAACACAGGACAAAACATATACGGAAGAAGAATGGAATGCCGCAAAAGATAAAGCAAATGAAGTACTTGATAAATTCAATGCAGGCGATAAATCCGAAAAATCTTTTGCAGAACTTGCAGAAGAATACAGCGGCGACACAGAATCTACTTCAAAAGGTTCTAGCGGAATTTACGGCGGTTTGTATGAAGGCATTACCTTGGGTCAAATGGTTTCTGAATTTGAAAATTGGGCTACCGATAAATCACGTCAGTCAGGCGATGTAGGTATTGTTCAAAGCGACTACGGCTATCACATTATGTATTTCATTTATGACGGCCCGATTTACTATTACAACGCTAAAACGGATTTGCTTAAAGATAAAGAAAATCAAATGCTTGAGGAAACAAACGTTAAAAAGAAAAACGGCATGAAGAAAACAATGGTTGCCGAACCTCAAAAATCAACCGAAACAACAACGGCAACGCAGCAAACAACTGTTGCACAAACAACAACACAGGCAACTACTCAGCAGTAAATTGTTAAAAATGTTTAAATTTATACTTGTATTATTCTAAATTTTAGTGTAAAATAACTTGGTAAAACTACAAATTTTGTAAGGATGATTAAACAATGGCAAAAAAAGATTTAACTTCAAATGAGGATATTCTTACAGGAGCATCTCTTTCAGATGAAAAGAATTCCTCTAAAAAATCAAAAGAAAAAAAGCCTAAAAAGGCAAGAAAGGGCATTTCAGCAAATGTAAAAAAGGTTATTAAATCAGTTGTTGCAGTTGTAATTGTTGTTGCTCTTCTTGTTACATATGTTGTAACAGGCACAGTTCGCAAAGGCTTTATTCACTCTACTTTGCAGTGGACTACAGGTATCACCGCAGTAACAGTTAAAAACGAAGACGGAGATAAAATTAATATCCCTGTTTCAACATACAATTACTATTACGCTATGTTGTATAACAATCTTCAAAATACTCAGTCAACATATAAACAATATGGGATTGATTTGGATTCCGTTAAACTTAACGTTGATTTTGATAAAAAGCTTTCAGAACAAACGACTACAGATGATGACGGAAATGTAATTACTTGGGCCGAATATATGCAAAATAACGTTCTTGATTCTATTAAGAGCACTTATATGTATTATAATGAGGCTGTTAAGGCAAATAACGGTGAAGAGCCGGAAATTACAGATGACCAAAAGACAGAACTTGACGATACAATCAGTAAGTACAAAGAAACTGCCAATAAATATGGCTATACTGTTTCTGGTTATCTTGTAAAAGCAATGGGTAAGGGAGTAACGGAAAGCGTTTATCGCCGTGAAGCAACACGTGCATATATCGCTCAAAACTATCAGTCATCTTTAAGCACAGATGTTGAAGCAAGAGAATATACAGCAGATGATATTAACAAGTATAAAGATGAACATCTTGATGAACTTCAGTCTGTAAGTTTAAGAATATTCGAAGCTGATTCAGAAGATAATGCAAAAGAATTTAAGAGCAAGCTTAATGCAGACGGTTCTAATTTCAGCCAACTTTGCGCAGAATATTCAACAAGCGATTTCGATAAGTCTTTCTATACAGATGACGCTGCGTCAACTTATTTGTATGCAACAAAGGCAACTCTTAAAAACGGCGGATTTGCTGTTGCAACTGCAGAAGATCATGATCATAGCGACGGTTCTTCTCATTCTGATGATGAAGAAGATTCATATCCGGGTCTTGATTGGATTTTCAGTGCAGACAGAAAAGCAGGAGATTCTTATCAATATTCAACATCCGTTGTTTATGTTCTTGCACCTGCAACTCTTTCAGATGTTAAAACAATAAATGTTCGTCATATTCTTGTAAGCCCTGTTGATACAAGCGACAGTTCTGCTTCCGCTCAAAATGCAACAGACGAACAGTGGGCAACAGCATTACAAACCGCAGAGGATTTGCTTGCACAGTTTAACGCAGGTGATAAAACAGAAGACAGTTTTGCAAAACTTGCTACTGAAAATTCAGCCGACACAGGTTCTGCAAGCAACGGTGGACTTTATGAAAATGTTTATCCTGGTCAAATGGTTTCCACATTTAACACATGGTGTTTTGAAAACCGTTCGGCTGGCGATACCGCTATTGTTAAATCTCAATATGGTTATCATATTATGTATTTCTCCGGTGCAAATGATGAAACTGCTTGGGAATATAATGCAAAGCAGGCTCTTACCGCAGAAGATTCAAAAACTGAATCAGAAAAGCTTGACGAAGCATATTCCGTAAAGCTTAATTGGTTTGGCTCTCGTTACATTGAAAAGGATGTAGACATAGATTCATAATCAGAGGGGCTTTTGCCCCTCTTTTTGTTTGTAAGGAGGCGTTTGTTTGTCCGAAAATAACGATATTGAACTTTTAAAAGAAAAAATTTCAAGGCTCATGGCTGCTTTGGAAGATGTTAATTTTGAATGTCAGCGCCTTGAAATAATAAATTCAAATCTTGATTTTCAGCTTAAAGAGGCAAACCGTGAACTTGCCGATAATATTTCGGCACTTCAGGCTCTTGAAGAAGAAAATGAAAGATTAAAAAAGGAATTAAACAAAAATAATGGAATATAATTTAAATACTTCTCAGTTAAGAGAATATGCTCCCGTTCTTAAAGCAGGGGACAGAGTGGTGTTATCCGGTAAAGTATATACTTCAAGAGATGCGGCACATAAACGCATAACTGCCGCTTTAAAAAACGGCGAGTCATTGCCTTATGATTTAAATGACGCTGTTATTTATTATGCAGGTCCCACACCTGCACCTGAAAATTTGGCAATAGGCTCATGCGGTCCAACCACGTCAAGCAGAATGGATGTTTTTGCACCTTTGTTGCTTGATAAGGGAGTTGTTGCAATGGTTGGCAAAGGTGAGCGTAATCAGGCTGTGTGCGATGCAATAGTCAGAAATAAAGCAGTTTATCTTTGTGCAATAGGCGGTGCAGGCGCTTTGGCGTCAAAATGTATTACCGAATGTAATGTTATCGCTTATGATGATTTAGGATGCGAGTCGGTTAAGAAATTGATGTTTAATGAATTCCCTTTAACGGTCGCTGTTGATTGTTCAGGCGGAAACATTTTTAAAAGATAAAAAGGCATCCGTCAGAGTGCCTTCTATTACATGAACAGTAAAAAAACCGTCGGCATTTTTGCCGACGGCTTACTTTATTTTATTGATTTTTTTATATCGTTTAAAACCTTTTTTTCAATTCTTGAAACATAGCTTCGGCTTATATTCAGCCGTTCTGCTGTTTCCCGTTGTGTAAGCGGTTTTTTATTGTCTAATCCGTAACGTAAAATAATTATTTCTTTTTCACGTTCGTCCTCCATATTTTCAATATATTTTGAAACTTTTTCCCATTTTACTTTTTTTTCAAGCTCTTCTGCCAAATCCGTATTATCGCTTACCGTGTCTTGAATTGTAAGCGGATTGCCGTCTTTGTCAATTTCAATGGAGTCGCCTAAATAAATATCGGCAGAGTTTTTTCGAATATTTCGAAAATACATTAAAATTTCGTTTTCAATGCATCTGCTTGCGTATGTTGCAAGGCGAATGTTTTTATCCGGGTTAAAACTGTCTATCGCTTTAATAAGACCTATTGTTCCTATTGAAATTAAATCGTCAGTATCGTTTGTTTTTGAGTAATATTTTTTTACAATGTGGCTTACAAGTCTTAAATTTCTTTCAATAAGTAATGCTCTGGCGTCAGGGTCGCCTTGTTTTAGGCGTTGCAACGCAGCTGCTTCGTCCTTTGAATTTAACGGTTTTGGAAAACTGCTTGTGTTGTTTATGTGTAAAATAAAGTAAAGTAAATTAGCACTTAAAAAAGATATTAATGCTGAAAACATTTTCATCACCATTAAATATTTATGATTCAAAGGCTTGTGTAATAACCCTTAGATAAAACTGTGCTCAACTGTAACTATCAGCATATATTCCGGATGGGTTGCGCCAACTTTGTCTTTTAATTCTCTAAGAATTGTTTTCCCGTCTTTTGGGTATTGGTGCGGCACTACCAAATCAAAAACAAAGTTTGTGTGTGTTCTGCCTTCAATCACCCTAAAATCATGAAAGGTAAACGTTTCGTCATATTCTTTAATTATATTTTCAATAAATTTTTTGTATTTGTTAACTTTTTCATCATCAACAACAACGGGATCCATATGAATACAAATCATTATGTTAAGCTTTTTGCTTATTCTTTTTTCAATGTTGTCTATTAAATCATGAAGTTTTAAAACATCAATGTTGCAGGGCACTTCGGCATGTGCAGATGCAATAATTCTTCCCGGCCCGTAGTCGTGAACGATCAAATCGTGCACACCTACAATATGCTCCTCTGAAAGCATAATATCTTCAATATTTTTAACAAGCTCGCGGTCGGGTGCTTTCCCTAAAAGTGTGCCTATAATGTCTTTAAGTATCTCAATTCCCGAATAAAGAATTATAACAGCAACTATTAAACCTATAATTCCGTCGGCAATTTTTAATCCCGTAAGCGAGGAAATTAAAAGTGCCGCAATGGTTGCAAGAGTGGCCATACAGTCGTTTAAACTGTCTTGTGCAACGGCTTTTAAATTAATGTTGTTGCTAATTTTAAACAAATTCTTGTTAAAAACTGCCATTCCTAATTTTATACATATTGCTACGGCAAGAATTATAATATACCAAATATTGAATTTGGTTTCTTCAGGGTTCAGAATTTTTTCAAATGAGCTTTTTCCAAGCTCAAATCCCATAAGAAGTATAAAAAATGAAACTATGAGTGCAGATATATATTCTATTCTTCCGTGGCCGAACGGATGTTCTTTGTCAACCGGTTTGTTTGCCAATTTTGCACCTGCAACCGTAACAATGTTTGAGCCTGCGTCGGATAGGTTGTTAACTGCGTCTGCCGTAATAGAAACGGAATTTGTTACTGTTCCTATAACAAATTTAATAATGCACAGCAAAATGTTGCAAATTATTCCCACAATGCCGCTTAATGTGCTTATGTATTCTCTTTCTTTTAAAGGAGAAAGGTTTTTCTTTTTTACGGCTTTTTCTATTTGTTGATTAATCATAATAAATCACCTTAATTTGTTTTTGTTTGTGAAATTTTATGTTAACATATTTTATTCTTTAAAACAAGTGCCGTTTATGTTATAATGTTTTCGGTGATGAAATGAAAAATATGTTAATTGTTAACGGTTCTCCCCGTGAGAACGGAGTGTGTACCGAGCTTATAAAACAGGTTAAGCCTTATTTTGCAGATTGTAAAATTATTCAATATGACACTTTTGCGTTGGCTCCGGCTCCGTGTAAAGACTGTAAGTATTGCGAATATCATAATGGGTGTTCAAATAAGGATTTGGATTTGTTCTTTGAAGATTTTGAAAGTGCCGATTATATTGCGTTTTTTACCCCTGTTTACAACAATTTCTTTCCGGCACCATTAAAGGCGGTTATAGACCGATTTCAACGCTATTTTAATGCCAGATATAAAAGAGGCGCAAACCCGCCTATAGAAAAAAGCAAAAGGGTGGGTGTTGTAATTGCGGCAGGTTCAAACGCAAGGGCAGCGTCCGATTATATGACTAATACCTTGAAGCAATCATTTGCCGTGCTTAACGGAAACGTTTGTGCAAGATATTTTATTCCTAATACAGATATAGGAAAATATACATTTAATAATATTGAACTTCAAAAATTCGTTCATCAGTTAAGAGGTTAAAAGCAGGCGGTATGCCTGCTTTTTTATATATTAATATTATATTAATGTTTATTTTAAATATTGATTATGTAACGGGTTTATGCTATAATTTATTGAATTTATAATGGAGAAGTATATGTAAATGATTATCCTCGGTATAGACCCGGGTTATGCCATAATAGGTTGGGGCGTTCTTGAATATAATGCAAATAAATTTAAAGTTGTGGATTATGGTGCAATTACAACCGAAGCTCACATTGATTTTCCTTTAAGGCTTCAGCAAATATATGTGGGTATGAACGATATTTTCGACAAATATCATCCTCAGGTTATGAGTATGGAAAAATTGTTTTACAACAATAATGCCAAAACTGTTATTGATGTTGCTCAAGCAAGAGGTGTAATTACTTTAAGCGCTAAAATGCACGGCGTTGAAATTGCCGAATATACTCCACTTCAGGTAAAGCAATCTGTTACAGGCTACGGCAGAGCCGTAAAAAAACAGGTTCAGGAAATGACAAGGGTCATTCTTAACCTTGAAAAAATTCCCAAGCCGGATGATACTGCAGACGCTCTTGCAATGGCAATTTGCCACGGCCATTCAAGCGGAAGTATTTTAACTTCTTATAACATTAAATTAAGGTGATTTTATGATTTACAGTTTAAAAGGTGAATTAACATATATTGATGCTCAGTTTGCAGTTGTTGAATGCGGCGGAGTTGGTTTTAAATGCTTTATTTCGTTAAATACTTCAAAATCAATCGGCAAAATCGGCGAGCAAGTGTTTTTGTATACTTATATGGCTGTGCGTGAAGATGCTATGGATTTATTTGGCTTTTCTGCTCAAGCAGAACTTGATTCGTTTAAATTGCTTATAACGGTTTCGGGAATAGGCCCTAAAGCGGCAATTTCAATTTTGTCAGAGCTTACACCGGATAAGTTGGCGCTTGCCATTGCAAGCTCGGATGTTAAGTCAATAACAAGGGCTAACGGCGTTGGTAAAAAAACAGCTGAAAGAGTTGTTCTTGAACTAAAAGATAAAATGGTTGGCATTTCCGGCGACGGTTCTTCTGTATCTGTTGCCCAAAGTGCAGCCGTTGCTCTTGAGGAATCATCATCAGCCGAGGCAGTGGCTGCCCTTGTGGCTCTCGGTTTCAGTCAAAGCGATGCCGCAGTAGCAGTCGGTCAAATGGATAAATCACTTTCTGCAGATGAAATGATACGACTTGGATTAAAACAGTTATCAAGAAATTTATAATAAACAGAGGAACACTTTATGAGTGAAATGGATTTTGAAAACAGAATAGTTTCAACAGAGTTTACCGAGGCAGACAGCGATATTGAAAGCAGTTTAAGACCTAAAACTCTTGCCGAATATACAGGGCAGGAAAAGGCAAAGGAAAATCTTTCTGTTTATATTCAGGCGGCAAGAGGCAGAGGTGAAGCACTTGATCATGTTTTGCTTTACGGACCTCCGGGACTCGGTAAAACAACCCTTGCAGGAATTATTGCCAATGAAATGGGCGTAAATATCAGAATTACAAGCGGTCCTGCTATTGAAAAGCAAGGCGATTTGGCGGCTATTTTAACAAATCTTCAAGACGGCGACGTTTTGTTTATTGATGAAATTCACCGTCTTAACAGAAGTGTTGAGGAAGTTTTGTATCCTGCAATGGAAGATAGGGCGCTTGATATTATTATTGGCAAAGGTCCTTCGGCAAGGTCTATCAGGCTTGACCTTCCGAATTTTACACTTGTGGGTGCAACAACAAGGGCAGGTCAACTTTCTGCTCCGTTGAGAGACAGATTCGGTGTTATTCTTCGCCTTGATTTATACAGTGATAAAGAGCTTGCCGCAATAGTTCACAGAAGCGCAAGCATTTTGGGTATTGATATAGATGAAGAGGGGGCAATGCAAATTGCTTCACGTTCAAGAGGAACACCTCGTATTGCAAACAGGCTCTTAAAAAGAAGTCGTGATTTTGCCGAAGTTAAGTATAACGGAATTATAACAAATGAAGCAGCTAATGACGCTTTAAACAGAATGGAAATAGACGAACTTGGTCTTGATTCCATTGACAGACGGTTGTTAACTGCAATGATAAAAAACTATAACGGCGGCCCTGTAGGCCTTGAAACAATAGCCGCAAATATCGGCGAAGAGGCTGTTACTATTGAGGATGTTTGCGAGCCGTTTTTGATGCAAATAGGTTTTTTAAGCAGAACCCCACGTGGAAGATGCGTAACCCCCGCCGGTTATCGTCATTTGGGTTTTGAACAGGACGGTCAGCAATCTCTATTATAATTTAGAAGAAATTTGTTTTATTTTATGTTGAAAGGATTTTGTTATTATGGGCAGATTATTCGGTACAGACGGTGTAAGAGGTATTGCAAATCAGGATTTAACAAATGACCTTGCAATGCAAATAGGTAAAGCAGCAGCTGAAATTTTGATAAAAAATAAAAACAGCGATAATAAACCTACTGTAATGATAGGCAAAGATACACGTGCTTCGGGCGATATGCTTGAAGCTGCTTTAACTGCAGGATTTTGTTCCGTCGGCGTTAATGTTCTTTCAGTAGGCGTCGTTCCAACTCCTGCAATCGCTTATTTGGTAGGAAAATATAATTGTGATGCAGGCGTAATGATTTCTGCTTCTCATAATCCCTGCGAATATAACGGAATTAAGATTTTTCAAAGCACCGGTTATAAACTTCCCGATGCTCTTGAAGAAGAAATTGAGGCAATTATTCTTGATAATGCAGAAGAAGTTGAACTTAAAATCGGCGGAGAAGTGGGAAAGAGAACGTTCTGCAAAACCGCTGTTGAAGATTATATAAATCACGTTGTTTCCGTGTCTGATGTAAGATTTGACGGATTAAATATTGCTCTTGATACTTCTAACGGTTCCGCTTCTGTTTGCGCAAAGGAAATATTTACGCGATTAGGTGCAAAGTGCCATATGCTTTCAGACACTCCCGACGGCGTGAATATTAATAAAGATTGCGGTTCTACACATCCTGAAGAATTAATGAAATTTGTTAAAGCTAATAAGCTTGATTTAGGTCTTGCTTTTGACGGAGACGCAGACAGAATGCTTGCTGTTGATGAAAACGGAGAGCTTGTAGACGGTGATAAAATTATTGCAATTTGTGCAACTCAAATGAAGCAAGAGGGTAAATTAAAGCAGGATACTGCTGTTGTTACGGTTATGAGTAATATGGGATTTTTCAAATTCTGTGAAAAATACGGCATTAATTGTGCAAAAACCGCTGTAGGTGACAGGTACGTTTTGGAAAGAATGTTGAAAAAAGGTTATAATATCGGCGGCGAACAAAGCGGTCATGTTATATTCCTTGATTATGCAACAACCGGCGATGGCGAACTTTCAGGCGTTAAACTTCTTGAAACAGTTGTTAAAAGCGGCACAACATTGGGCGAGCTTGCAAAAGTAATGACCGTTTATCCTCAGGTTTTAATCAATGTAAAAGTTACTCCCGAGGGTAAGAAAAAATATAATAATGACGAGTATATTATTTCTGCCGTTCAAGAGGCTGAAATGGAACTTAACGGCGAGGGCAGAGTGCTTGTTCGTGTTTCAGGCACCGAACCGCTTGTTCGTGTAATGCTTGAGGGCAAGGATATAAATAAAATAACGGAACTTGGCAATCAAATTGCCGATGTTGTAAAAGAAAGACTTAGTTAATGAGATATACAAAAGATTGGCAGGACTATCGTTTAATAGATTGCTCCTGCGGTGAAAAATTGGAAATTTGGGGCAAACAGGTTCTTGTAAGACCGGACCCACAGGTTATTTGGAAAAGCGAAAAAACAAATAAACTTTGGTTTAATCCCAATGCACGTTATATTCGTTCAAAAACAGGCGGCGGTAATTGGCAGGTATACAGCTCAATGCCGTCTGTTTGGCAGGTACATTACAAAGATTTAACATTCAATATTAAAACTATGGGATTTAAGCATACAGGACTTTTCCCGGAACAGGCCGTAAATTGGGATTTTACACGTGATGTTATAAAAAACAGCAGTAAAAAAGATGTTAGAGTTTTAAATTTGTTTGCATATACAGGCGGCGCAACAGTTGCTTGCTTAAAAGAGGGGGCATCAGTTGTTCATGTAGACGCTTCAAAAGGCATGACCCTTTGGGCAAAAGAAAATGCAGAGGCTTCCGGTGTTGCAGACAAAAATGTTCGCTGGATTGTGGATGATTGCATTAAATTTGTTCAGCGTGAAATTCGCAGAGGCAATAAGTATGATATTGTTATTTTAGACCCGCCAAGCTATGGCAGAGGACCTAAAGGCGAAATTTGGCATTTGGAAGATTCGCTTTACGATTTTATTCAGCTTGTTAAACAGGTGTTAAGCGAAGATGCGTTGATGGTGCTTTTAAATTCATACACAACAGGGCTTTCTGCTTCTGTTATGAAATATATTTTGGATGATGTTATTGTTAAGGAAAAAGGCGGCAGCGTCAGTGCCGATGAAATTGGGCTTCCGGTTTCGTCAAACGGTGAGGTTTTACCTTGCGGTGCAACTGCTGTTTGGATGAAATAAATGGATTTAATCAAATTAGAAAATGTTGATTTTTCATATATGGTTGATGAAGAGGAAAACGGTGCTTCACAAAAAATTAAAGTTTTGGAAGATTTTAATTTAACTATAGAAAAAGGGTCTTTTGTTGCCGTTTTAGGTCATAACGGCTCAGGAAAATCCACTGTGGCAAAGCTTATAAACGGAATCCTTTTTCCTGAAAAGGGCAGGGTTCTTGTTGATAATCAGCAAACTGCGGATGATGATTCTATTTTTGATATTCGTAAAAAGGTTGGTATGGTTTTTCAAAATCCCGACAACCAAATTGTTGCTTCAATAGTTGAAGAGGATGTTGCCTTCGGCGTTGAGAATTTAGGATATTCTCCGGAAGAATGCAGAAAAAGAGTTGATGAAGCGCTTAAAACCGTGGGCATGTATGATTTAAGAGAACGTGCTCCACACAAGCTTTCAGGCGGTCAAAAGCAGCGTGTTGCCGTTGCAGGCATTATTGCTATGAAGCCAATGTGTATTGTTCTTGACGAGCCTACTGCTATGCTTGACCCAAGCGGAAGAAAAGAAGTTATGGACACCGTTAAAATGCTTAATAAGCAGGATGGTATTACTATAGTTCTTATAACTCACTATATGGATGAGGCTGTGCAGGCAGACAGAGTTGTGGTTATTGATGACGGTAAGATTAAAGCCGACGGCACACCTCGCAATGTTTTTAAAGATGTTGATAAAATGAAATCAATGGGGCTTGATGTGCCTCAGGCAACAGAGCTTGTTTATAACTTAAACTTAAAATCTGAAAATACAATACTTAATGCGGATGAATGTGTTGAGTTTATTTTGAAAAAAATGGAGGAATAGCCGTGGCTGTTTTGGTTTGTGAAAATTTAAAATACCTTTACAGTGTAGGCACCCCTTTTGAAAATGCGGCAATAGACGGTGTTGACTTTTCTGCTGAAAACGGTGAAATGATTGGTATAATCGGTCATACCGGAAGCGGAAAATCAACTTTAATTCAACATTTAAACGGGCTTTTAGAGCCAAACAGCGGCACTGTTTTTCTTGACGGAAAAGATATTTGGTCAAAGGAAAACAGAAAACAAATAAGAAATGTGCGTTTTGCCGTGGGTCTTTGTTTTCAATATCCCGAATATCAAATTTTTGAAGATGATATTTATAAAGAAATTGCTTTCGGACCTAAACAAATGGGTCTTGATGACGAGGAAATCAAAAGGCGTGTTTATGAAAGTATGGATTTCGTGGGCATAGAAAGAAATTTGGAAAAAAAATCTCCTTTTGATTTGTCCGGCGGTCAAAAAAGGCGTGTTGCAATCGCTTCAATAATTGCAATGAAGCCTAAAATTTTAATTTTGGACGAACCTTGTGCAGGTCTTGACCCAAAAGGCAGAGATGTAATTCTTTCTATGATAAAAGATTATCAGCAAAAAATGGGGAATACGGTTATTTTTGTTTCACATTCTATGGAAGATGTGGCAAAAATTTGTGATAAGGTTCTTGTTATGAATAACAGCAAGGTTGCAATGTATGGCACCGTGCCGGAGGTTTATTCTCACGGAAAAGAGCTTAAAGCCATGGGTCTTAATGTTCCTCAGGTTACGGAAATTTTTCTTAAATTAAAAGAAAAGGGCGTTAATTGCTCTACCGATATATTTACCGTTGAACAGGCGGAAAAAGAGCTTACCCGCCTTTTGAAAGGGGGAGATACCGATGATGAGTGATATTACACTTGGGCAGTATTTCCCGGGAAAATCATTTATACATAAAATGGATGCAAGAATTAAGGTTGTTCTTACTATTGCCGTTATTGTATCTCTTTTTGTATGTAAGAACTTCCTTTCGCTGGCTCTTGTGTTTTTTGGTGTGGTAGGTATTGTTGTAATAAGTAAAATACCTGTTAAAACAATTATGAAAAGCCTTAAATCCTTATCAGTGATAATTATAATAACTTCTCTTCTTAATTTGTTTTACGGCGAAGGAGAACCGCTTTTTCATATTTTCAGTTTAACGGTAACAAAAGCAGGTGTTTATAAAGCAATATTTATGGCGTTTCGCATAATTGCTCTTCTTGTTGTGGGTTCAATGTTAACATATACAACAACACCTACTGATTTAACAGACGCTATTGAAAGACTTTTAAAACCTTTAACATATATTAAAATTGATGTTCATTCCGTTGCAATGACAATGACTATTGCTCTTCGCTTTATTCCTACATTAATTGAGGAAATTGATAAAATTACTGCGGCTCAAAAATCAAGGGGCGCAGA
Organism: uncultured Eubacterium sp.; assembly: GCA_934512155.1. Lineage (GTDB taxonomy): Bacteria > Bacillota > Clostridia > Oscillospirales > Acutalibacteraceae > Eubacterium_R. The sequence continues at coordinate 17,733 of CAKSWS010000024.1, forward strand.
TATGGAATCAGGCAATTTAATTCACAGGGCAAAAGCCCTTATACCAATTTTAATTCCTTTGTTTATTTCTTCTTTCCGTCGTGCAAATGAACTTGCATACGCAATGGAATGCCGTTGCTACAGAGGCGGCAAGGGCAGAACAAAAATGAAAGTAGTTAAAATGGAAGCAAGAGATTATATTGCTCTTGCAATCGTAGTATTGTTCTTTGCGGCAATTATTTACTTAAACAGTCTAATGCCCGGTGTTATATGAGAAATTTATTGTTAACAATTAGTTATGACGGCAGCGGTTATCACGGTTGGCAGGTGCAAAATAATGCTTTAACTGTTCAGCAGGTTTTTCAAAATGCCGTTGAAAAGGTGTTTGGCAGCCGCATTGATATTAAAGGCTGCAGCAGAACAGACAGCGGTGTGCATGCTAACAAATACTGTTTGTCGTTTAAAACAGATAAAAATATTCCTGAAAAAAATATCGTCAGTGCATTGAATACTTATTTGCCTAAGGATGTGGCAGTTCTTTCTTGCGTTGAAGTTGACAGTGATTTTCATGCAAGATACAGTGTAAAAGAAAAAGAATATGTTTATGTGCTTTGTAACAGTCAAATAAGAAATCCTTTTCTTGAAAAATATGCTTTTTGGTATCGCTATCCTATTGATACGGATTATTTAAACAGTCAGGCACAGGCGTTTGTCGGCACTTATGATTACAGCGGGTTTTGCTCCGCAAATTCAAATGTGCAGGGAACTGTAAGAACCGTTTATTCCTTTTCCGTAACAAGAGAGGGCGATATGGTTTATTTTAAAGTGCGTGCCAACGGATTTCTGTATAATATGGTTCGTATTATGGTTGGCACGTTGCTTTTTGTAAGCGAAGGCAAAATAGAAAAAGATGGGCTGAAAAGTGTTATTTTGAGTAAAGACAGAAAACAGGCAGGAAAAACAGCTCCGCCACAGGGGTTGTATTTAAATGAAATAATTTACTGAGTTTTGGGTGGATTATGGCAACTAATCAAAGAGAAAATTTAAGAAAAGAAAAAAAGCAAAAAAAGCAGCATAAAATAACCGTTGCCTTTTGGTGCGTGGTTCTTGTTGTGATTTTGGCAATTATTGTAATGAAAGTGTGCGAAATTGATTTTTCAACTATTAAAGATAAGATTTCGGGCAATTCAAACATATCAAGTGCGGTTTCCGATGAAAGTAAATTCCCATATTCGCTTGATAACAGCGATAACGTGGTTTTACTAAATTTAGGAAATAATATTTTTGCGGTCAGTCAAACTTCAATAGTTTCAGTTAATTCGTCAAACGGTAAAAAATGCTTTTCCGACGACCATGGCTATGCTAATCCTATATCAAAAACCCGTGGCAGTTATGCACTTGTTTTTGACCAGGGTTCAAATAAATACAGGCTTGATTCCGGCGACGGTAATATTTATACTGATACTGTTCAAAATTCTATTTTAACAGGCGATGTTTCCGGTACCGGTACAGTAGCCTTGGCAACAACATCTTCTGATTCACTAAGTCAAATTTTGGTTTATTCAAAATCATTAAATGAGAAGTTTAATTACTCTGTTTCTTCCGGCTATGTTACGGCTGTTGCTGTTGATGAATCTGCAAGGCGTGTGGCTTTTGCCGTTGTTAATTCAAAAAACGCAAAACTTCAAACTGTTGTTTATACAATGAATATTGGCGACAGTGAGCCTAAAGCACAGTTTGAGTATGAAGGCTCGTCTGTAATTAATATACGCTTTCTATCATCAAATCTTTATGTTGTTGGCAGTGATTTCATAAGTGTAATTACTTCAATGAAAAATGAAGTAAAAGTGTTTGAACAGGGCAGTGTTAAGATTAATTCTTATACATATAATTCATCGGAAAATCTTGTGGCGGCTTATACTGCTTATGACGGCGAGTCCGGTAATACTTTGGCCCTTGTTTCTTCATCAGGTAAAATTAAGCACACGGTTGCAACAAATGTTGATGTTAAAGATATAACCGCCTCTTCGTCTGATGTTGCTGTTTTAACCGACAGCAGCGTAATTGTTTATAATTTTTCAAAAGGCGAAATCAAAACACAGTACAGTGTGGATGATTCTTATTCGTCAATTCTTCAAATTTCTTCAAAAATATTTGCAAAGCACCGTTCATATATTGAATTGTTAACGGAATAGGGGTGTTTTGTTGAATTATATTGATTTGTTTTTTATTGTTACATTCAGTGTAATGATTTTCAGTGGATTTTTAAGGGGCTTTCTTGTTTCGGCTTTATCTTTTATTAGATTTATTGTTGCATATCCTTTGGCATTTTTTCTTTGCCGCAATTACAGTGATTATGTTTACAATAATTGGCTTCGTGATTTTGTGCTTTCTAAAATCAATAAAGGCGTTGAACAAGGCAGCGTTAAAACGGTAACGGAAAATGCCCTTGCTTTCGTAAATGATTTGCCTTATGGACTTTCAAAGTTAGTTGATACGTCATTTTTGGAAAACAATAACGGCGAATTTTCAAAAGCTGTTTTGGAAAATATTGTGGACCCTGTTGCCCCAACTATTATTAAAATTTTAATTTTTATTTTGACTATTATTCTTTTCTATGTTATAACTTGGATTATAATGTTGTTCTTTAAAAAGAGAAATAAAGATAAAAAGTCGTTTCTTCATAACACAAATAAAGTGCTTGGCGGCGTTTTCGGTTTAGTCAAAGGTGTTGTTTTCATTTTTGTTGTTTGTGCAATTTTAAATTATGTTTCTATTATTTTTGACGGCTCTTCAAACAGTTTTATAAATGAAATACAAAACAGTAAAGTTTTAAATTTTATCGTTCCCTTTAACCCTATAATTACATACTTTGCAAAATAATAGTGCGAAAAATTACACTAATTAAATTATATATCATTTGCGGTGCTAAAATTTAATGTCGCATTAAATGTGCTTTTAAATTTTGAGCCGGTTGAAATCACCGTTTACGCCTGTTTAGGCAGAACAGGATACAGGGTGATTTTTAATAAAATATTTGTTACCTGAAAGGCTATGGTGATTAAAATGAGCAATTTTAAATCCAATTTAAAAGATTTGTTTGACGGCTGTCTTACAATTCCAAATTTGTTATCTGTAATCAGGATTATGCTTATTCCTGTTTTTGTCGTTTTGCTTTTAAAAGATTATGTTGTTGCCGCAATTATAGTTATTATTGTGGCAGAATTAACCGATTTACTTGACGGTAAAATTGCCAGAAAATTTAATCAGGTTTCTGCTCTCGGCAAATTACTTGATCCTATTGCGGATAAACTTTCACAAATTTCAATAGTTATTGTTTTAATTGTAAAATACTGGGATAATGCTATTAAATATCTGTTTATGTTTTTCATTGCAAAGGAAATAATAATGCTTATCGGCGGTGCTGTTTTGCTTTCAAAGGGTTTGCGCCCCGTTGCGGCAGAAATTTGGGGAAAGGTTGCCACAACGGTATTTTGTATTGTTATGATATTTGTTCTTGCTTTTGGCGAAAACGGTGCTCTTTGTAATTTAACAGGCTTTACTTTGCCAAATGTTGTAACATGGGTGCTTGTAAGTATTTCAGCCGTTTGTACTCTTTGCTCTTTGCTTGGTTATGCACCGGGCTTTATAAAGCAAATTAAAGAAAAAAAGAACAATAATAAAGCTTAAATTAAGGAGTTAATTTTATTTAATGAAACAACAAATGTGCAGCAGGTGCGGTGAACGACCTGCGGTCTTATTTATTCAAAAAATGGAAAATGATAAGGTTGTGCCTGAGGGACTTTGCATAAAATGTGCAAGAGAGCTTAACGTAGGTTCAATAAATCAGATGATTGACCAACTGGGTATTTCAGATGATGAGCTTGAAGCCGCTTCCGAGCAAATGGGTCAATTTATGGAAAATATGGGCGATTTTGACTTCGGATCATTAGGCGAAATGTTTAACCCTGAAAATATGGACGGCGCTCAAACAATGCCTTTTGCAAATCTTTTTAACGGCGGCACAGCAGATGCCGAAAGTGAAACGAACAGTAAAAAAGGCGGAAAAAAACGTTCAAAACGTCCCGGTAAAAATTCTTCGGATGACTCAAGAAAGTTTTTAAATAACTATTGTAATAACCTAACGGCTAAAGCAAAAAAAGGTGAAATAGATAGTATTATAGGCAGAGAAAAGGAAATTTCCCGTGCCGTTCAGATTTTGTGCAGAAGAACAAAAAATAACCCTTGTTTAATCGGTGAACCGGGTGTCGGCAAAACGGCTATTGCAGAGGGTCTTGCAATTAAAATTGCAAAGGGCGAGGTTCCTGCACGACTTATGGATAAAGAAATTTATTTGCTTGACTTAACCGCTCTTGTAGCCGGAACTCAATTCAGAGGTCAGTTTGAGGGCAGAATTAAAGGCTTGGTAGATGAGGTTAAGCACGAGGGTAATATTATTCTCTTTATAGACGAAGTTCATAATCTTGTAGGTACCGGCGACAGTGAAGGCACAATGAACGCCGCAAATATTTTAAAACCGGCTCTTTCAAGAGGTGAAATTCAGGTTATAGGCGCAACAACTTTTAATGAATATAGAAAATATATTGAAAAAGATGCTGCCCTTGAACGTCGTTTTCAGCCTATAAAGGTTGAAGAACCGTCTATTGACGACGCTTATAAAATGCTTATCGGCATTAAGGCTTATTATGAAAATTATCATAAAGTTGAAATTTCCGATTCTCTTGTGTATAAAGCAGTTACCATGTCGGAACGCTATGTAACAGACAGGTATTTGCCCGATAAAGCCATCGACTTGCTTGATGAAGCTTGTACCTGCGCAAATTTACGCAATCCGGCAATTTCTCAATATCAAAAAGAACTTGATAAGAAAAATAATTTACTTGTAAATATTGATAATCTTTCCCAACCTGAAGAGGATAAAGAAATCGATTATGAATTAATAACAAAATTAAAATCAGAGGTTCTTCAAATAGACCAGGTTTTGCCTGAACTTGCCGAAAAAGCAAAAGACAATCAGGTGCAGGAAAAGGATTTAGCTCAGGTTGTTTCTCTTTGGACGGGTATTCCTGCAACAAAAATCAAAGAGGGCGATATTAAAAAACTTGCTTCACTTGAGGATGAACTTAAAACTCATATTATCGGTCAGGATGAAGCTATAGAAAAGGTTGCCGCAGCAGTAAGGCGTGGCAGAATTCAAATCAGCCCAAAGAAAAGGCCTCAGTCCTTTATATTTGTAGGTCCTACGGGTGTTGGTAAAACAGAGCTTGTTAAGCAGCTTGCACAATATCTTTTTGATTCACCGGACAGTTTGATTCGTCTTGATATGAGTGAGTTTATGGAAAAATTCAGCGTTTCAAGAATTATCGGTTCGCCTCCGGGATATGTTGGCTATGATGATGCCGGTCAGTTAACCGAAAAGGTAAGAAGAAAGCCTTACAGTGTAATTCTTTTTGATGAAATCGAAAAAGCACACAAAGATGTTTTAAATATTCTTCTTCAAATTCTTGACGAGGGCAGAATTACCGACGCACAAGGCAGAACCGTAAATTTTGAAAACACAATTATTATTATGACTTCAAATGCAGGCTCAACTGATGCCGCAACTGTTGGTTTCGGTAAAACAGAAGGCGATATTAATAAAGAAGTTACAATGAAAGCTCTTGAGCGGTTCCTTCGCCCTGAATTTTTAGGCAGGGTAGATGAGGTTGTTGTTTTCAATAAGCTTACGTTTGATAACTTTGAAAAAATCGCTTCAATTATGCTTCATGAGCTTGAAGACGGTTTGAAGGATAAAGGCATTGAGCTTAATGTTGAGCCGTCTGTTCCTGTTTACATTGCCAAAAAGGCATACGGTTCCAAAAAGAATGCCAGGGGATTAAGAGATGTTGTAAGACGAGAAGTTGAAGACGCTCTTGCTTCTGCCATCGTTTATAATCAAGATGTGGATATAAAATCTTTCACAGTTTCCGCAAATGATAAAATTGAAATAAAAATTAACTGATTTTTACAGTTTTTTTTTAAAAAAGACTTGACAGTTCGACGGTCATTTATTATAATAATGACCGTTGCACTACGCGGGTGTAGTTCAATGGTAGAATGTCAGCCTTCCAAGCTGAACACGAGGGTTCGATTCCCTTCACCCGCTCCATTGTGTGCGTTTGTAGCTCAGCTGGATAGAGCAACCGCCTTCTAAGCGGTAGGTCGGAGGTTCGAGTCCCCCCAAGCGCGCCACTTTTTTGAAAAATTTAAAAATAATTGAACTTTTCAAAAAAAACATTTGACTAATGTGTGAAAATGGGTTATAATAACACCCGTCTTCCGTTAGCACACCGAGGTCTTGGCTTTTAGCCAAAAGTTTATATGGTGGGATTAGTTCAGTTGGTTAGAGCGCCAGTTTGTGGCACTGGAGGTCATCGGTTCGACTCCGATATCCCACCCCACTTAATTGAATACATTGGGGTGTCGCCAAGTGGTAAGGCAAGGGACTTTGACTCCTGTATGCGTAGGTTCGAATCCTGCCACCCCAGCCACGTCTGGTTAAATTTAATATCAGATGATTCGGTTCATTAGCTCAGATGGCAGAGCACTTGACTTTTAATCAAGGTGTCCGGGGTTCGATTCCCCGATGAGCCACCATAAGTCCATCGTAATTTTGATAGAATTACGGTGGACTTTTTCTATGCCCGAAAACCGTTTGAAATAAGGCTTTTCGTCTACTTCAGCACATAAGCGAACCCCGCTGCAGAGCAATTCTGCGGCGGGGTTTCGTGCGTTTTACGGTTGTTTCAGCGGTATGAGCCTTATTTCAAGCATCGACAAATATATTAAAATCAACAGTGAGAAAATGATCTGCTTTAAAGATACCGTACTCAAAAATGATACGATTACAGGAGAAGGTTTTCCGATATTCAAGCCGGGAATTACCAACATTATCTGCAACGGTTCCATAAATTGAATAGTAATTATTCCGAGGTGGTTCTGTCTGTAATGGAGTTATCTATTTGGAGTTGAAAAATAATAAAAGTATGGTATAATATTTTTGAATTTGAATGTCAAATCGGTTTTGGGAGAATAAAGTTTGGATCAGATTATCGAATGGGCAAAAGAGCTTCAGAGTCTTGCACAAGCAGGCCTCTTTTATGGACATGATATATATGACAAGGAACGATATCAACGTATCCGGGAAATCTCCGCAGAGATGATGTTGACGAGAGCGGATATACCTGTCGAAAAAATCAAGGGACTGTTTTGTGGCGATGAAGGCTA
>CAKSWS010000025.1 GCA_934512155.1 uncultured Eubacterium sp.
GAACACTGCCTAAATGGGCTTACGGTTTTCCTGAACTTTCAAATGAATTAAAAGAAAAAATAAAAACTAACAGACTGATTGCAAATCCTGGATGCTATGCAAGCGGATTTAATTCAATAGTAGCTCCCCTTGTTGCCCACGGTGTAATAAACAATGATTACCCTTTAACCTGTTTTGCGGTTTCGGGATACAGCGGCGGAGGCAACAAAGCCATTGCACAATACGAAAGTAAAAACAGAGAAAAAGAGCTTGACTCTCCACGCCAATACGCTTTAACGCAAAATCATAAACACTTGAAAGAAATGGCGGCAATTTCAAAACTTGAAAGAACGCCTATTTTTTGCCCAATGATTTGTGATTACAAATGCGGAATGGTAGTAAGCATTCCTCTGTTTAAAAATATGCTTACAAAAGATATGAGCATTGACAATGTGAGAGAAATTTTAAAAGAACATTATAACAAAAAGCCGTTTGTTAAAGTTCGTGATGCCGGATACAGTGAGAACATGATTGGCGCAAATAATTTTGAAGGCAGAGATGACATGGAAATTGAAGTAAACGGCAATGAAGACAGAATTGTTATAACTTCAAGATTTGACAATTTAGGTAAAGGTGCTTCCGGTGCAGCTATTCAATGCATGAACTTGGCAACGGGAACAAATGAAACAAAAGGACTTATTATAGGAGAATAAATATGGATACAGAAATAAAAGTTATAAACGGCGGCGTTTGTGCAGCAAAAGGCTTTAAAGCAAACGGCGTTTACTGCGGAATAAAAAAATCTACAAACGACGACCCAAGCGCCAAACATAAAAATGATTTAGGGTTAATTGCATGTGATGTAACATGCAATGCGGCGGCTGTTTACACAACAAACAAAGTTAAAGGCGCACCGATTATTGTTACAAAATCAAATTTGACAAAAACAGAAAACAAGGCAAAAGCCGTTATAGTTAATTCTAAAAACGCAAACACCTGCAATGCAGACGGCGAAACAAAGGCAGAAAAAATGTGTGCACTTGCGGCAGAAGCTTTAAATATTAAGCCTGAAGAAGTTATTGTTGCTTCCACAGGTGTTATAGGTCAAATATTACCTATTGAACCTATTGAAGAAAAAATCGATGAACTTGCAAGCGGTCTCTCATATACAGGAAATGAAGAAGCCGCTACTGCCATAATGACGACCGACACAATAAAAAAAGAATACGCAGTTGAATTTAATATCGGCGGTAAAAATTGTAAAGTAGGTGGAATGGCAAAAGGTTCGGGTATGATTCACCCAAACATGGCAACAACACTTAATTTTATAACAACAGACGTTGCAATCAGTTCAGAAATGCTTCAAAAAGCACTTGATGAAATTGTTAAGATTACTTACAACTGCCTTTCTATAGACGGCGACACATCAACAAATGACATGGTTTCTTTAATGGCAAGCGGACTTGCCGGCAATGAAGAAATTACCGCAGACGGTTACGAATTCAACAAATTTAAAGACGCCCTATACCAAGTTATGATGAACCTTACAAGAATGCTTGCAAAAGACGGAGAAGGAGCAAGCAAACTGCTTGAATGCATTTGCACGGGATGCCCCACAAAAGATGACGCAATAACCGTGGCAAAATCCGTTATAGGTTCCACATTATTCAAATGCGCAATTTTCGGTGAGGATGCAAACTGGGGCAGAGTTCTTTGCGCAATAGGATATGCAGACGCAGAATTTGATATTAATAAGGTTGACGTTTCACTAAAAAGCGAATTCGGCGAAATTAAGGTTTGTGAAAACGGTTCGGGAATTGAATTCAGCGAAGAAAAGGCGGCAGAAATTCTTAAAAGCGATGAAATTCTGATTTTAATTAACCTTAACCAAGGTAAAGAAAGTGCAACTGCCTGGGGATGCGATTTAACATATGATTATGTTAAGATCAACGGTGATTACAGAACCTAATATTTACATATTAAGTAACAATAAAATGATTGTAGGAGAACAACAGCAATGAATATTAACAATGCTCAAAAAGCAGAAATATTGGCACACGCACTGCCCCACATTCAACGTTACCGTAAAAAAGTAATTGTTGTAAAATACGGCGGTAACGCCATGATTAACGAAGAGCTTAAAGAAGCCGTTATGCGTGATTTAGTACTTCTTACAACAATAGGTATTAAAGTTGTGCTTGTTCACGGCGGAGGCCCTGAAATAAACAAAACGCTTAAAGCCATGAATATTGAAAGCAAATTTGAAGGTGGCTTGCGAGTTACAGATAAAGAAACGGTTAACGTTGTTCAAATGGTACTTGCAGGAAAGGTTAACAAAGACTTAGTTTGCCAAATAGGTAATTTAGGCGGACATGCAATAGGTCTTTCCGGCATGGACGGAAACATGATAAAATGTGAACCTCTTGACGAATCACACGGTTATGTTGGCAACATTACAGAAGTTAATATGGATGTTGTAAACGAAGTGCTGGCAAACAATTTTATTCCCGTTATTTCAACAGTAGGATATGACGAAAGCGGAAATTGCTACAATATTAACGCCGACACGGTTGCTGCAGCTGTAGCCGGTGCGTTGAATGCCGAAGCATTGATTTCAATGACAGATGTTGTGGGACTTTTAAAAGACAAAGATGACGACAGCACCCTTATTCACAGAGTATATATAAGCGATGTTCCTGCACTTATTGCCGAAGGTATAATAGGCGGCGGAATGATTCCTAAAATTGATTCTATGACAAACGCAATTCGTGAAGGTGTTAAAAAAGCGTTTATTATTGACGGTCGTGTTCCCCACTCAATTCTTATGGAACTTTTAACCGATGAAGGTATGGGCACGATGTTTAGAAGCAGGTGATTAAATTGAACATTAAAGAAACAGATAATAATTTCGTGGCACATTCATACGGCAGATTTGATGTTGTACTTACAAAGGGCAAAGGCTCAACGGCATATGATGAAAACGGAAAAGAATACATAGATTTCGGTTCAGGAATTGCAGTTAACTCATTTGGCTTTTGTGATGATGAATGGAAAAAGGCAGTTGAAGAACAGCTTAACAAATTACAGCACACAAGCAACCTTTATTACACAGAACCATGTGCAGACCTTGCAAAGCTGCTGTGTGAAAAATCAGAAATGAAAAAAGTATTTTTCGGAAACAGCGGTGCAGAAGCAAACGAAGGTGCAATAAAATTTGCCAGAAAATATTCGGCAGACAAATATTCAAGCAACAGACACACAATTATAACACTTATTAACTCATTTCACGGAAGAACAATAACAACCCTTGCCGCAACGGGACAAGACCATTTTCACCATGATTTTTTACCGCTTACGGACGGATTTAAATACTGCCCGGCAAACGATATTGAAAAATTAAACGAACTTGCAACGGATGATGTTTGTGCAATCATGTTTGAATGCGTGCAAGGCGAAGGCGGAGTCAACAATCTTGACGCCGCATTTGTAAAAGAAATTGCAAAAATTGCAAAAGAAAAAGATATATTAATAATTGTAGACGAAGTTCAAACAGGTAACGGCAGAACAGGCAAATATTTCGCCTACCAAAATTACGGAATTACACCCGATATTGTTACAACGGCAAAAGGTCTTGCAGGCGGTTTACCGATAGGTGCGGTACTTTTCGGTGATAAAGTTAAAGATACGGTTACACCGGGCAGCCACGGTTCCACATTCGGCGGCAACCCAATTTGTGCGGCAGGTGCAGTTTCAATTATTACAAGAATTGATGATGACTTTTTAAGCGAAGTTTGCAAAAAAAGCGAGTACATAACAAACAAATTAAAAGAAATTAAAGGTGTAAAATCCGTTTCAGGCATGGGATTAATGCTTGGTGTGGAAACAGATAAAGACGCAAAAGACATTGCTAACGAATGCCTTGAAAAAGGACTGCTTGTTTTAACTGCAAAAACAAAAATCAGGCTTTTACCTGCCCTTAACATTTCATATAAAGAAATTGACAAAGGTTTAAAAATTTTGAAAGAGGTTATTGAAAAATGAAGCATTTACTTAAATTACAAGATTTAAATCAAGACGATATTCTTGACATTCTTAATTTAGCAGACCAGCTTAAATATGAAACAAAACATGGAATTGAGCATCACCACCTTAAAGGAAAAACATTAGGTATGATTTTCCAAAAAAGTTCCACAAGAACAAGAGTTTCATTTGAAACGGGAATGTACCAATTAGGCGGTCAGGCGCTTTTCCTTTCCAACAGAGATTTACAAATAGGCAGAGGTGAGCCTGTAGAAGACACGGCAAGAGTTCTTTCCCGTTACCTTGACGGTATTATGATAAGAACATTTGAACAAAAAGAAGTTGAAGATTTGGCAAAGTACGGCTCTATTCCGATTATTAACGGACTTACAGACTACTGCCACCCTTGCCAAGTGCTTGCCGACTTAATGACAATTCGAGAATACAAAAAAACATTTGAAGGACTTAAATTTTGCTTTATCGGCGACGGAAACAACATGGCAAACAGCCTTATTGTGGGTGCAATAAAAATGGGCATGGAATGTGCTGTTGCCTGCCCTGACACATATAAACCGGACGAAGAAATTATGAAATGGGCAAATGAAAACGGAAAATTCACCTGTTCATCTAACATCAAAGAATGTGCAAAAGGTGCAGATATTCTTTACACAGATGTTTGGGCTTCAATGGGACAGGAAGAAGAAAAAGCAGAAAGAGAAAAAGTTTTCAAAAACTTCCAAATTAATGATGATGTTATGGCTGCAGCAAACGACGATGCAATAGTGCTTCACTGCTTGCCTGCACACAGAGAAGAGGAAATAACTGCAAAAGTTTTTGAAGAACATGCAAACGAAATTTTTGATGAAGCCGAAAACAGACTTCATGCACAAAAAGCAGTATTGGTGAAACTTTTAGGATGATAAAAAATATGACACAGGAAACAGTTTATATTTGCTTGGCAGACGGGCACGTTTTTGAAGGCAAACGATTCGGTGCCGGCGGAGATATTACAGGCGAGCTTGTTTTTACAACCGGCATGTGCGGTTACATTGAAACGCTTACAGACCCAAGCTACTACGGTCAAATCGTTATGCAAACATTTCCGCTTATAGGCAATTATGGTTATATTAATGATGACGCTGAAAGCAAAAAACCGTACGTATCCGCTTATATTGTGCGTGAATTTTGCGAAAACCCATCTAATTTCAGATGCAATGAAACCCTTGACAAATATTTAAAAAGCAACAGCATTATAGGTGTTTATGACGTTGATACACGAGAAATTACAAAAATAATTCGTGAAAGCGGTGTTATGAACGCAACAATATGTTCAAACCCAAAAGATGCAAACATTGAGGAAATGAAAGCCTATAAAGTTACGGATGCGGTTAAATCAACATCTGTTGAAAAGCCTACGCTTATTCCGGGGGAAAACCACAGCCATAATGTTGTGTTAATTGATTACGGAAAAAAAGACAACATTGCACGAGAGCTTGCAAAAAGAGGCTGTAACGTTGCTGTTGTGCCTTACAACACAAAAGCAGAAGATATTTTAAAACTTAATCCAGACGGAATTATGCTTTCAAACGGACCGGGAGACCCGGAAGACAACACCGAATCAATTAACGAATTAAAAAAGCTTATAGGTAAAAAGCCAATATTCGGCATTTGTTTGGGACATCAGCTTTTAGCACTTGCAATGGGCGGTAAAACCGTTAAATTAAAATACGGCCACAGAGGTGTAAACCAACCTGTTAAAAATATTAAAACGGGACGAACATACATTTCTTCTCAAAACCATGGCTATGCCGTTGTAAGTGATGAAATTGAAAAATGCGGAGGCGTAATAAGCTACATTAATGCTAACGACGGTACAAATGAGGGAATTGACTACCCTGACAAAAATGCATTTTCAGTACAATTTCACCCTGAAGCATGCAGCGGACCACACGACACAAGATTTTTATTCGATAAATTTATTGACATGATGGGAGGTAAAAAATAATGCCTCTTAATAAAAGCATAAAAAAAGTTTTAGTAATAGGCTCCGGACCTATTGTTATAGGACAAGCGGCTGAATTTGACTATGCAGGCGCACAAGCTTGCCGTGTTTTAAAAGATGAAGGCATTGAGGTGGTGCTTGTTAATTCAAACCCTGCCACAATTATGACAGACAAAGCCCTTGCAGACCATATTTACCTTGAGCCGTTAACGGTTGAAACAGTTAAAAGAATAATTGAAAAAGAGCGACCTGACAGCATTTTAGGCGGTTTAGGCGGTCAAACAGGTTTAACTGTTTCAATGCAGCTTGCCGAGAACGGATACCTTGACAAAATGGGTGTTCGGCTTTTAGGTACAAATGCAGAAGCCATTGACAAAGCCGAAGACAGACAAATGTTTAGGGACACAATGCTCAAAATCAATCAGCCTGTAGTTCCGTCTGACATAGCAACGACTATTGAAGAAGCAATAAACATTGCAAATGAAATATCATACCCTGTTATAATTCGCCCTGCCTTTACATTAGGCGGTGCAGGCGGTGGTGTTGCTTACAACGAGGCAGAGCTTAAAGATGTTGCGAAAAGAGGACTTATGATGTCCCCTATCACACAAGTTCTTGTTGAAAGATACATTGCCGGTTGGAAAGAAATTGAATTTGAAGTTATGAGGGACAGCGTTGGCAATGTTATTGCTGTTTGTTCTATGGAAAACTTTGACCCGGTAGGCGTTCACACAGGCGACAGCATTGTTATTGCCCCTGCTGTTACGCTGGGAGACAAGGAATACCAAATGCTGAGAACGGCATCCCTTGACATTATTACAGAGCTTGGAATTGAGGGCGGGTGCAACTGCCAATTTGCACTTAACCCTGAAAGTTTTGAATACAGCGTTATTGAAGTAAATCCAAGAGTTTCACGTTCTTCTGCATTGGCATCAAAAGCAACAGGCTACCCTATTGCAAAAGTTACAACAAAAATTGCACTTGGCTACACCCTTGATGAAATTAAAAATGACGTAACGGGCAAAACCTGTGCCTGCTTTGAGCCTACACTTGACTATGTTGTAGTTAAAGTTCCGAAATGGCCGTTTGATAAATTCATTAACGCTTCAAGAAAACTTGGAACACAAATGAAAGCAACCGGCGAAGTTATGAGCATTGCACCATCTTTTGAAATGGCAATAATGAAAGCCGTAAGAGGTGCCGAAATAGGTCTTGATACGTTAAACAATAAAGCAATAGCAAAAAAGAACATTTATGAAGCGTTAAAGAGCCAAGATGATTTAAGGCTGTTCAGTGTTTTCCGAGCATTAAAAGAAGGCATTTCCGTAGATGAAATTCATTCTTTAACGATGATTGACGAATGGTTTTTATACAAACTTAAAAATCTTGCCGATTATGAAAAAAGCATTATAGATACGCCTTTAAGCAAAGAATTATACCTTAAAGGCAAAAAGATGGGATATACCGATGAGGCGCTGGAAAAATTAAGCGGCAACCCATTAACTTACCACTTTAACGCAGTTTATAAAATGGTAGACACCTGCGGTGCGGAATTTGCTGCAGAAACACCTTACTTTTACTCTACATATGACAAACATTGCGAAAGCAGAGAACTTGAAAGAGGCGACAAAAAGCGAATTATTGTTTTAGGTTCCGGACCGATAAGAATAGGACAAGGTATTGAATTTGACTATTCTTCCGTTCACTGTGTATGGACGCTTAAAGAGCTTGGATATGAAGTTATAACAATAAATAACAACCCTGAAACAGTTTCAACAGACTTTGACACGGCAGACAGACTTTACTTTGAACCGCTGACACCGGAAGATGTTATGAATATAATTAAAGTTGAGCAGCCCATAGGCGTTGTTGTTGCATTTGGCGGTCAAACGGCAATTAAGCTTACAAAATTTCTTGACGACAACAATATTTCCATTTTGGGAACATCTGCAAAAGGAATAGACATTGCAGAAGACAGAGAGAAGTTTGATGAGTTGCTTGAGAAATTTGGCATATTCAGACCTAAGGGTACATCTATTATGACGCTTAACGAAGCGTTATATGCGGCAGAAACTTTGGGCTACCCTGTTTTATTAAGACCGAGCTATGTTATAGGCGGTCAAAATATGACTATTGCCTACACAGACGACGATGTGCGCCAATACATGGAAATTATTCTTGCACAAGGAATTGAAAACCCTGTTCTTGTAGACAAATATATGATGGGAACCGAATTAGAGGTTGATTGTATTTCTGATGGTGAAAACGTTCTCATTCCCGGAATTATGGAGCATATTGAACGTGCCGGCGTACACAGCGGTGACTCAATCGCCGTTTATCCGCCATATAATTTGCAAGATAAAATGCTTAAAAAGATTTGTGATGTTTCGGAAAAACTTGCACTTTCTTTAGGAACAAAAGGTCTTGTTAACATTCAATATTTAACATACCAAAACGAATTATATGTTATTGAAGTTAACCCCAGGGCATCAAGAACAATACCTTATATAAGCAAAGTAACCGGCGTGCCGATGGTTGAACTTGCAACAAAAATTATGGTTGGTGCAAAATTAACCGATTTGGGATTCGGAACCGGACTTTACAGAACGCCGCCGTATTTTGCAGTTAAAGTGCCTGTTTTCAGTTTTGAAAAATTAAACGATATAAACAGCAAATTAGGCCCTGAAATGAAATCAACGGGTGAAGTTTTAGGCGTTGGAAAAAACTTAAATGAAGCTTTGTTTAAAGGTCTTGTTTCAGCAGGATTTAAAGTTGATTTTCATAAAAAAGAAAAATTAGGCGTTTTAATTACTGTAACAAAGCAAGACAGATATGAAATAGTTAATTTGGCAAAAAAACTTGATGACTTGGGAGTTCAAATTTGGGCAACTCCTGAAACGGCAAAAGCCATTGAATGTTTGGGCATTAATGTTGAGAAGGTAAACAAATTAAGAGAAGATGATTCAATTATGAATTTAGTTGAAAGCGGAAAACTTGATTACATTGTTTACACAGGAAAAAGTGATAAAAAAAGCATTGCCGATTACATTAAACTGTTTAACAGAGCAAACCAATTAGGCATTGCAACACTGACTTCACTTGATACCGCAAATGCACTTGCCGATATTATTGCAAGCCGATATAATCAAAACAACACAGAGCTTGTGGACATTAATAATATGCGAGAGAAAAAAGGCATATTAAAATTCAGCAAAATGCAAGGCACAAGCGACGACTACATTTTCTTTAATAATCAATGCGGTATTATTACCTGCCCTGAAAGCTTTGCAATTGAATTTACCGACAGACACAAAGGCATAGGCGGCGACGGTATTGTTTTAATTGAAAATTCCAATGTGGCAGACGCCAAAATGAGAATATTCAATATGGACGGTTCTGAAGGCAAAATGGCAGGTAATTCCATAAGATGCGTTGGTAAATACCTTTATGACAACGGATTTGTAACCAAAGAAAATATTTCTATTGAAACTGCAAGCGGAATTAAAGAACTTGAATTAATTACAAGAAATTCAAAAGTTTCATCTGTTACCGTTAATATGGACAAAGCAGAACTTAGCTCTGCAAAAATACCGGTTAATATCGATAAAGAAAAAGTTATAAACGAAAAAATAAAAGCAGGCAAAGAAAAATACAATGTTACCTGCCTTTCTGTCGGTAACCCGCATTGTGTTCTTTTTGTTGATAATGTTGATAATATTGATATTAAAAAAACAGGTCCGCTGTTTGAAAATAACCCGTTATTCCCTGAAAGAATTAACACAGAGTTTGTTAGAGTTGTTAATAACAGAACGCTTAAAATGCGGGTTTGGGAGCGTGGAAACGGCGAAACGCTTGCCTGCGGCACAGGTGCATGTGCAGCAGTTATAGCCGCTGTTGAAAACGGTTATTGCAACAAAGGCGAAGATATTACGGTTAAACTGCGTGGCGGCGATTTAATTGTTAATTACACCGATGACGCCGTTTATTTAACCGGCGACTGCAATCTTGTTTTTACGGGTGAAATTGAATATTAAAAAGCACACAAAAAAGAGGGTGATAAAATCACCCTCTTTTTTAATTTATTATCAGTCTTGACCGATAATCCAATAATTCAAAGTTAAGCAGTTTGAAACATAAGAAAGTCTTACATCGGCACCCGGTGCAACGCCGTAAGGCACGATTGTTTTATTTGCCAAAGCGTCATATACAGCATTATAAGCATCTGCATTTTCATCTGCAACATAAGTCATTGAAATACCGTTATTTGAGCAATCGCCTGTATATGTATAGCCGCCAACAAAATTTTCAAGGCAGGCTTTAACGGCACTGCCGTAATCTTTAATAACTGTGGAATAATAATGATCCCAATTAGCTTGGAAGTTTTCTGCGCCGATAGCATATCTGTCAAAACTATATTGCCATGTTGCTTCAGAAACAACAGCATGTTCATCATTTCCACCGGCAAAAATAAGTGAATCGCCTTTGTCATACATTTCTTCGGCAATAGCCTGAACTCTGTTCACCATTTCAAATGAAGTATACGGATAAAATTCATTATCAAGAGAAATATCTGTTCCGTAGCCGTTTGAATCTGCATTTGACCAGCTTGAGAAAATATATCCGTCTTTCGGAACAGCTGCCGAAAGCTCTACAGTATCGCCTGTAACATAGCAACCTGAACCGCCGGACTCGCCGTCTCCGCCTTCACCCGTTAAAACAGTTACATTAACTGTTGGGGTGTCGCTTACAACAAAAACCGGATTTAATGTAATATTTGTTAAACCGTCTGTCATATGAACCCAAGTTTCGCTTGAGTCTACATCGTCTATAACACCTTCTGCGGAAGTATTTACTTCCCAATGGTCAAATATCATACCGTCTTCGGCAATAGGTGCTTTAACGCAAGCAGAATCACCTGTAACGATATATTGAGTTGAATAAGCATCACCATTTACATCATTTACAACTACCGGGTAAGTGGTACTGTCTGCATCCTTATAAACTGCTGTGATTGTGCAATCGCATTTTTCAACAAGTAAATTTGTTTCTGTTTTTGTTTTAGTTGAAAGATTTACTTTTTTATCTTTAATGCCGTCTGTATTGCTGACACATTCCCAGCGTTCAAACACTTTACCCTCCGGAGCCGGGTCAGCCGTAATTTTAACATTACTGCCTTCTGTATAAACGCCTGAGCCTTTACCGTTTACAACAGTAACTTTTCTGCAAGCCTCTTTAGCGTCTTCAACTTTAATATAATTTGCCGTAACGGTAAAAGAATAATCAAAATTAAGAAGTGCAGAATCATAATCGGCATAATCAAGAGTAACAGGAATACCTGTTTGGTCTGCTGCATAAGCGGCACCCTGAACAAAGCCGGCACCATAACTGCTTGATGTTTTACTTTTAACAGAGCCTAAATAGCCCAAATTTGTATTACCTGCAATAACTGCATTATAACCTGCAAGAAATCCGCTTTGAAGTGCATCAAATGAAACGCACATAACATTTTCCATAATGGCGTTAATTGATTCACCTTCAGGATGAGGCATACCATCTACAAGAATAAACTTTGTTTGAGGATAATTACTTGCAGATTCAAAAACAGCGGTTTCAAAAACATCTGTTGGCAATACTATAAACTCTGCACCCGAATTAACAGCAAGGTCAATATATTTTTGAGCATTTTCAACCGTTATTTTTTCGTTTTCTTCAACAGTGGGTTGATAATAACGGTAAGTAACGCCTGCATTTTCGGCATATTCTTTAACACCGTTCCATGCACTTTCGTTATAAGAACCATCATCAACCGTGCCACCGTCGGTAATCATAACAACATCATACTTTAACTGCGTTTTGTTGCCCGAACAACCTGCAAAGCCAAGGGTTGCAACAGCAATCAAAATGAAGCACATAAATATAGAAACAAATTTTTTCATAACCGATACCCCGAATAAATTTTTACTATAATATAATAACAAAAAATATGCCATTATGCAAGAGGATATACAAAGTTAACATTTAATTAAATGCTATTTATAAAAAAAACGGCAAGCAGATTAATAACTGCGTGCCGTTTTTTATTATTTCGCTTTAGTTTCGCAATAAAGGCAACGATAAGTGCCCTTATTATCTGTTAAAACAAACTCAAAATCAATATTTTCTTCAACATTTGAAATGCACCTTGGATTTGAACATTTAACAATATTAATTAATCTTTTTGGCATAGTTAATTTAAGCTTTTGAGCATTTCCGTTTTTAATAACATTAACCGTTATATTCGGCTCCAAGTAACTTAAAACATCAAGATTTAAATCAATTAATTCATTAACCTTAATAATATCTTTCTTGCCCATTTTTTCAGATTTTGCATTTTGAATAATTGCAACCTGACAGGAAAGCTTATCAAGACCCAAAGCCTCATAAATTTTTAAACCTGAACCTGCTGTAATATGGTCAAGAACATAGCCGTTTTCAATTTCATCAATCTTCATCAAAGGCACCTCCCCACTGAAGAAGTTTAATAATTAATGCCATTCGCACAAATCTGCCGTTTGCCACCTGTTCAAAATATTTTGCACGTGGGTCATCATCAACATCTATCGCAATTTCATTTATTCTTGGAAGAGGGTGCATTATTGTTAAATCGGGTTTTGCGTTTGCAAGCTTTTCTTTGTTAAGAATGAAAGCGTCTTTATGTTTTAAATATTCATCTTCAGAGAAAAACCTTTCACGCTGAACACGGGTCATATAAAGAATATCCAAAGAAGGCATAACATCCTCCATTTTTTCAACCTCTTCATATTCCATATTAAACTCGTCAAGGTAATCCGTTTTAATATAGTCGGGAACGGAAAGTTCCTTTGGAGAAATAAGAACAAATTTAATGTTGCTGTACCTGCACATTGCTTTAATTAAGCTATGAACGGTTCTGCCAAATTTTAAATCGCCGCAAAGACCGATTGTTAAATTATTGAATCTGCCTTTTTCACGGAAAATGGTAAGCAAATCCGTCATAGTTTGTGTTGGGTGGCTGTGTCCGCCGTCACCGGCATTAATTATAGGAACATTACTTTTATATGCGGCAACACGTGGAGCACCTTCAACAGGATGGCGCATAGCAATAATATCTGAATAACAAGAAACTACTTTTATAGTATCACTAACCGTTTCACCTTTAGAAGCAGAGGAAGAATTAGCCTCTGAAAAGCCTAAAACTTTACCGCCCAAAGAAAGCATTGCTGATTCGAAAGAAAGCCTTGTTCTGGTGCTGGGTTCAAAAAACAAAGTTGCCAAAATTTTTCCGTCGCACACATGAGCATACTTTTTTTTATTTTCAATAATATCTGACGCAAGGGCAATAATTTCGTCTATTTCTTCTACTGACAAATCGGTTGTATCTAAAAGATGACGCATTGTTTTTTCCTTTCTACTTAAAGTTCCATCCATGCAGGGTCGGAAGGATTTTTAATAAATGTTTTAAGTTTTACAACATCACTTTCTTTAATGTAACCCTCTTGTGCTGCAACGCCTACAAGAGTATTAAAATCGGAAAGACTGTAATTTATTACATTTGCTTCTTTAAGTCTGTCTATTCCCTTTTGCATACCGTAAGTAAAAATTGAAGCAACGCCCAAAACATCTGCTCCTGCCTGACGAAGAACATCTACAACTTCAAGAACTGAGCCGCCAGTTGAAATTAAATCTTCAATAACAACAACTTTTTGACCTTTTTCAAGTTTGCCTTCTATTTGATTTTGCCTGCCGTGGTCCTTATGACCGGAACGAACATAACCCATAGGCATATCAAGTATTGTTGCGGTAATTGCGGCATGAGCAATACCTGCTGTTGACGTACCCATTAATACTTCTGCTTCCGGAAATTTTTCCTTAACGATTTCTGCAAGACCTGCTTCCACATCTTTTCTAACTTCAGGAGCGGAAAGCGTTAACCTGTTATCACAATAAATAGGGCTTTTAATTCCTGACGCCCAAGTAAACGGGTCTTCCGGCTTTAAAAAAACAGCCTTAATTGAAAGTAAATCTTTTGCAATGATTTCATTGGTAATTTTCATAATAATTTACAAACCTTTCCGACTACAAATATTATTGAATCCTAACGCCTTAAGGTAGCCGCAATAAGGCGTATAAACGGATAAGTTTTCACATTATAAATACATCAATCCACAAACTCGCTTACGCATCTTCTGTAAGCTTCAACAGGATTTTCTGCCTGTGTTATAGGTCTGCCTACAACGATATAGTCTGAACCGATTTTCTTTGCTTTTGCCGGCGTTGTTACACGAACTTGGTCACCCACATCACCGTCGGCAAATCTTACGCCGGGAGTTACGGTGTAAAAATCTTTACCGCAAGCATCTTTAACCATACCTGCTTCAAGAGGAGAACAAACAACGCCGTCAAGCCCTGCTTCTTTTGCATTTTCTGCATATTTAACAATAGTATCATTTATTGAAGCATTGATTAACAATTCTTTTTGCATTCTTTCTTCACTTGTTGATGTAAGCTGTGTTACGGCAATAAGAATAGGTCTTGTTCCGTCAGGCTTTGTTAAGCCTTCAACAGCCGCTTTCATCATTTCAACAGTACCGGCTGCATGCAAATTTGTCATATCAACATCAAGATTTGACAAAACAGACATAGCTTTTTTAACAGTATTTGGAATATCATGAAGTTTTAAATCAAGAAAGATTTTATGACCTCTTTTTTTAATTTCTTTAACGATTGACGGACCTTCGGCATAATAAAGTTCCATGCCGATTTTTACAAACGGCTTTTCGTCTGTAAATTTATCAAGAAAATCAAATGTTTCTTTTGCGCTGCTGAAATCGCAAGCAATAATAACGTCTTTTCCCATTAATCAACCACTCCTATAATTTCACTTAATTTATTTATACCTAATTTTTCACATTCTGCCGGTAACGCATCTATTATTTCCTTACAAACATACGGATTAACAAGATTTGCGGCACCAATCTGCACTGCTGTTGCACCTGCCATCATCATTTCAATAACATTTTTTGCAGAAGAAACGCCGCCGCAACCCATAACCGGGATATTACAAGCCTTTGAAACCTGATAAACCATTCTGACAGCCACAGGAAAAATTGCATCGCCGCTGAATCCGCCCATTTTATTGGCAATAACAGGCTTTCTTTTATTAAGGTCTATTCTCATACCAAGCATTGTATTAATAAGGCAAATTCCGTCTGCACCTGCTTCCTCGCAAGCTTTTGCAATAGAAACAATATCCGTTACATTGGGAGAAAGTTTAATAACTACCGGTTTAGAAGTTACCGCCTTAACTGCTTTTGTAACTTCTGCGGCACATTTAGGGTCTGTTCCAAAACTCATTCCGCCGCCGTGAACATTTGGGCAGGAAACATTAACCTCCAAAATTCCAACCTGTTCTTGTTTATCAAGCAAACTGCATGTATAAGCATAATCATCAACAGAAAATCCGCTTACATTTGCAATTACTTTTTTGTTAAAATACTGTTTCAGTTCAACAAGTTCATGCTCTATAACGTGATGAACGCCGTTATTTTGAAGTCCTACAGCATTAATCATACCCGACGAACATTCTGCAATACGAGGAGTTGAATTGCCAAACCTGGCATCTTTAGTTGTGCCCTTAAAAGAAAAGGAGCCTAAAATATTAATATCGTAAAAATCCTTAAATTCTTTACCGTAGCCAAACGTACCGCTGGCAGGAACTACAGGATTATCCATTTCCATACCGCAGAAATTTACAGATAAATCTACCATATTATTTCCTCCCTTTCAAGCACAGGACCATCTTTACAAATACGTTTATTACCGTATTTTGTTTTACAGGAACAACCCATACACGCACCGAATCCGCAACCCATTCTTTCTTCAAAACTGTACTGACCCGATGTTTTTGCTACAGATTCTATTGCCTTAAACATAGGCATCGGTCCGCAAGTATAAAAATAATCGTAATCATCCGGCATAGCGTCTGTTACAAAGCCCTTTACGCCGTAACTGCCGTCTGCCGTGGCAACAATAACCTTACAGCCGAGAGCTTTAAATTCTTGCTCATAAAAGATTTCTGACTTGGTATTAAAACCTAAAATAACCGTTGGAATTTGATTATTTTCAATAAGGCACTTTGCCAAATTATACATTGGCGGAACACCTACTCCACCGCCGATTACAAGGGGTTTTTTTGATTTTGAAATATTGTAGCCGTTACCGAGACCGGTTAAGCAGTCAAGTTTTTCGCCGGATTGCATTTTACTTAGCTGCGCCGTTCCCTCGCCTACAACCTTATAAATTATTGTTATGGTTTTATCGTCATAATCACAAACAGAAATAGGTCGCCTTAAAAACTTACCGGAAAGAAGAATGTTAATAAATTGACCGGGAGCAGTTATATACTTTGTATCTCCCTTTAAAATCATTTTAAAAACATTTTCTGTTAAAGCGCTGTTTGAAACTATTTCATAAATATTTTGTTTATACATAAATTACTCCGCATCAATGGTAGAAACGCCCAAAGTGATTTCTTCAAGTACATCGAGAAGAACTTTAACCGTATCAAGAGATGTAAACATTGTAACATTATTTTCAACAGCGGCACGCCTGATTTCCGAGCCGTCGGAATGGCTGTCGCCGTGGCTGATGTCTATAGTATTAATTACATAAGCAATATGACCTTGACGAAGTGCCATTAAAATTTCGTCGCTGTCATCCTCGGTAAGTTTTGCACGAACTCTTGTTCTGATTCCATGCTTTTTAAGGAATTTTGCAGTACCTTCAGTTGCTTCAATATTAAAGCCGAGGTCATAAAAACGTTTAATTAACGGTAAAGCTGTCGGCTTATCGTTATCGGCAATAGTTACAAGCACAGTGCCGTAGTTTGACACATTAAGACCGCTTGCCTGAATTGCTTTATAAAGTGCTCTTGTAAGAGATTTATCGTAACCGATTGCCTCACCTGTTGACTTCATTTCAGGAGAAAGGTAAGTATCCATACCCTTAAGTTTTGAGAATGAAAAAGCAGGAGCTTTAACATACCAGCGTTTCTTTTCAGCAGGATATACCTGTGTTATGCCCTGTTCCTTAAGACTGTGCCCCAAAATAACCTGTGTTGCAATGTGAGCCATGGGAACAGAGGTAGCCTTTGAAAGAAACGGAACGGTTCTTGATGAACGGGGATTTACCTCTATTACAAAAACATCATTGTTTGAATCGGCAATAAACTGAATGTTATATAATCCCACAATGCCGATTGCTTTACCCAATTTAACAGTGTAATCAATAATTTTATCTTTAACATCTTGAGTTACACTGAACGTAGGATAAACGGAAATAGAGTCGCCGCTGTGAACACCTGTTCTTTCAACGTGTTCCATAATTCCGGGAATGAACACATCTTCGCCGTCGCAAATAGCGTCTACCTCAAGTTCTTTACCCATAATATATTTATCTACAAGTACAGGCTGCTCTGTATTAATTTCAACAGCTGTTTGAAGATAATGGCGCAAACTTTCCTCATTTGCAACAATTTGCATTGCTCTGCCGCCTAAAACAAAGCTTGGGCGAACAAGAACGGGATAGCCGATTTTTTCGGCAACTTTTACACCATCTTCAATATTTGTTACGGCAACGCCCTTTGGTTGAGGAATGCCCAATTCACTCATTACCTTTTCAAAGGAATCTCTGTTTTCGGCTTTGTCAATAGCTGCAACATCTGTACCGATAATAGGAACACCCAAAGCATCAAGAGGAGGTGCAAGGTTAATTGCAGTTTGTCCGCCAAGTGAAACAACGATTCCGAGAGGATTTTCAAGTTCAATAATATTCATAACATCCTCAACCGTTAACGGTTCAAAATAAAGTTTATCAGATGTTGTATAGTCTGTTGAAACGGTTTCTGGGTTATTATTGATAATGATTGCTTCATAGCCTGCTTCTTTGATAGACCAAATTGCATGAACGGTTGAATAATCAAATTCAACACCCTGACCGATTCTGATAGGACCTGAGCCGAGAACAATAATTTTCTTTCTGTCGGACACAATGCTTTCGTTTTCTTCCTCATAAGTTGAATAGAAATAAGGAACATATGAATCAAACTCGGAGGCACATGTATCTATCATTTTATAAACAGGGAAAATGTTGTTTGCTTTTCTGAGTTTAAACACATCTGCCTCTGTTAAATTCCAGCACTGACCGATAAATTTATCGGATACGCCCATTTTTTTAGCATCTTTAAGTGTTTGAATATCATTTTTATTTGATTTTAAAACAGATTCAAATTCAACAATATTTTTAATTTTTTCAATAAAGAACATATCAATTTTTGTTGCATTATAAATTCTGTTTAAGTCAACATTAAGTCTTATTAACTGTGCTATTGCATATAATCTGTCGTCAGTGCCGATTTTAATATAATCAAGAAGTTGGTCTGCCGTATATTCATCAAATTTGCTCATATACAAATGGCACACGCCGATTTCAAGAGAGCGAACGGCTTTAAGCAAACTTTCCTCTACAGTTCTGCCTATAGCCATAACCTCACCCGTTGCTTTCATTTGTGTGTTAAGACTGTTATTTGCATCTGCAAATTTATCAAACGGAAAACGAGCGATTTTTGAAACAACATAGTCAAGAGTCGGTTCAAATGAAGCCGGAGTATTAGCAATTTGAATTTCATCAAGATGCATACCTACTGCAATTTTTGCGGAAACTCTGGCAATAGGATAGCCTGACGCCTTTGAAGCAAGTGCCGATGAACGTGAAACACGGGGATTAACTTCAATAAGATAATATTGGAATGAATGAGGGTCAAGAGCAAACTGAACGTTACAGCCGCCTTCAATTTTAAGTTCACGAATAATGCGAAGAGCGGAATCTCTTAACATTTGATACTCTTTATTAGTTAAAGTTTGAGATGGGCAAACAACAACAGAGTCGCCAGTATGAATACCTACAGGGTCAATATTTTCCATATTACAAATTGTAATTGCCGTGTCATTTGCATCACGCATTACTTCATATTCTATTTCTTTATAACCTTTAATGCTTTTTTCAACAAGAACTTGATGAACCGGTGATAAAGCAAGGGCATTTTTAAGCATAAGCTTACATTCTTCTTCATTATCGGCAAAACCGCCGCCTGTGCCGCCTAATGTAAACGCCGGACGAAGTACAACAGGATAGCCGATTTCGGAAGCAATACGCAATCCGTCTTCAAGGGTATTACAAATATCGGACGGCAAAACCGGTTCGCCTAATTTTTCACATAAATCTTTAAAAAGTTCTCTGTCTTCCGCTCTTTCAATAGCGTCAAAACTTGTTCCCAAAATTTCAACATCACATTCTTTAAGAACGCCTTTTTTTGCAAGTTGAACGGCAAGATTTAAACCTGTTTGACCGCCAAGGGAAGGTAAAACAGCATCTGGTCTTTCGTGGCGAATAATTCTGGCAACATATTCAAGATTTAAAGGTTCCATATAAACCTTATCGGCAATATCAGTATCTGTCATAATAGTTGCAGGGTTTGAGTTAATAAGAACCACCTCATAACCCTCTTCACGAAGAGAAAGGCAAGCCTGTGTGCCGGAGTAATCGAATTCGGCAGCCTGTCCGATGACAATAGGACCTGAACCGATTACAAGAATTTTATGTATATCTGTACGTTTTGGCATAATTATTCTTCCTCCTTCTTCATTAATGAAATAAACTTATCAAAAAGATATGCGCTGTCTTGAGGACCCGGAGCACTTTCCGGATGATACTGAACGGAAAAGATTTTTAAATCTTTACATTCAACGCCTTCTGCAGTGTTATCAAGAAGATTTTTATGAGTTAAAGTTAACGGTGTGCTGTTAAGAGAATCCACATCAACAGCATATGAATGGTTTTGAGATGTAATTTCGATTTTGCCTGTTTCAAGATTCATTACAGGATGATTTCCGCCTCTGTGGCCGAATTTCATTTTAAATGTTTTGGCACCCAAAGCAAGTGAAATCATTTGATGACCCAAACAAATGCCGAAAATAGGAAGTTTGCCTTTAAGTTGACGAACAACTTCAATTACGGGCTGAACATCCTCCGGATTTCCGGGTCCGTTTGAAAGGAACAATCCGTCCGGATTCATATTCATAATTTCTTCGGCAGTAGTATTGTAAGGAACAACGGTAACGTTACATCCCTTTTCATTGAATTTACGAACAATATTGTGTTTCATTCCGCAGTCTACGGCAACAACGTCATACTTATGATTTGGAGTTCTTGAATACCAACGCTTTTTACAGCTTACTCTTGAAACCATATCGGTAGGAATTTGATATTCACGAACTTTTTTAAGTGCTTCTTCTGTTGGAGTTGAGGCATCAGTAATAATAACCTTCTGGCTTCCCTCATCTCTAATGATACGTGTAATTTTTCTTGTATCGACACCGCTGATAGCAGGAATATTATACTCGTCAAGAACTTCACTTAAAGTTTTTGTATAGCGGAAGTTTGACGGTAAATCGTTATATTCCCTTACAATAAGACCGCCCATAGTAGGCACCTTTGTTTCATAATCTTCATCAGTCATACCGTAGTTACCGATAAGCGGATAAGTCATACAAACCATTTGGTCTGTATATGATGGGTCGGAAATAATTTCCTGATAACCTACCATAGATGTATTGAAAACAATTTCATTAATTGCTTCTTTATCTGCTCCAAAACCGTAGCCGTAAAATTCAGCACCGTTTTCAAGCACAATTTTTTTGTTAAATGGCTTCATACACAATCTCTCCTCTCAACACAGTTAAAATATTTTTACTTTTAAGTTCCCAATTTTCAAAAGGTGTGGCTTTGCCCATAGAAACAAAATCTTTTGGATTCACAACCCATTTTTCATTTAAATTAACAGCACACAAATCTGCAACTGCACCTTCTTCAATAACGCCGCCTTCTATGCCGAAAATTTCTCTTGGTTTAACACTCATCATATTAACAAGCTTTTCAAGTGAAATTACACCGGTTTGAACTAACTTTGTATAAAGAACAGGAAACGCAGTTTCAAGGCCAACAACGCCCATGGCACTTTTTTCAAGTCCCTTTGACTTTTCATCTTTACTGTGAGGGGCATGGTCGGTTGCAATAACATCAATCGTACCGTCCTTAACACCTTCAATAAGCGCTTGCATATCTTCCCTTGAACGAAGGGGTGGATTCATTTTAAATCTGCCGTCTTCCTGCAAATCCATATCGCACATTGTAAGATAATGAGGTCCTGTTTCACAGGTAACCTTTACTCCCCTTGCTTTAGCACGGCGAATAATATCAACGCTTTCTTTTGTTGAAATGTGGCAAACATGATAGCGGCAGCCTGTTTTTTCCGCAAGACGGCAATCTCTTTCTATTTGCTGCCATTCGCTTTTGCTGCAAATTCCTTTATGATTATGTGTTTTACAATACTCACCGTCGTGAATATAGCCGCCGTTAAGCAATTCGTTAACCTCACAATGAGCTGAAATAACTGCACCGCACTTGGCACAGCAAATCATTGCCTGCTCCATAAGTTCTTCAGACTGCACGCCGCAGCCGTCATCGGAAAAACCGATTACCTTATTTTTTAAAGACTCAAAATTAACACATTCGCCGCAGCCTTTTCTGCCCTTAGTAATTGAAGCAAAAGGAAAAACATCAATAACGGCGTCTTTATCAATAATATTTTGCTGAACTGCAAGATTTTCAACAGAATCCGGAGCGGGATTTACATTTGGCATTGTACAAACAGCGGTATAACCTGATTTAGCCGCAGCAGCTGTTCCTGTTTTAACGGTTTCTTTATAAGAAAAACCGGGCTCTCGTAAATGTACGTGTACATCAACAAAACCCGGAATTAATAAATACTTATCCATAAAATCAAAAACACGATCTGCTCCATTAAATAAAATGGAGGTGCCAATGGTTTCTATTTTAGAGTTCTTAATAAGAACGTCTGACTTTTCAAATTTATTACCCTTAAACACTCGGGCATTTTTTATAAGCAAAGTCATAAATAAATACCAACCTTTCGTTATCCTTGTTATTATATATGAAACGGCACTTCAAGTCAATTACAAATTTATTACAATGCTACATTTTTTATTGAATGATTCTAAAATATTATATAAACTATAAAAATAAAAGAATCTAAAACATTAGGAGATTTCAAAATGAGCTTTATAGCAGGTGCAGGTGCAACCAATGTTGACCTTTTATATGAAAATATGCCAAAGATTCCGGATGTAGGCGAAGAAATATATACAAACAAATTTCAGCTTCAACTGGGTGGCGGACTGCCTGCCACTTTAATAAATTTAGGCAGACTTGGAATTAGTGCAAAAATTGCCACAGAGCTTGGAAACGATATGTTTTCTGATTTTGCAAAAAAGGAATTTGAAAAAAACGGCGTTTCGCCTACAAACCTTTACAAAGGAAATGAAATTCCCCTTAATATAACATCTGCAATAATTTTAAAAAACGACAGAAGTTTTATTACATACGGAAACGGCACTATTGAACCGGATGATAATGCAAAAGAAGTATTTTACCAAATTGCAAAGGGTGCAAAAATTTGCCTTATGGCGCCCGGCGGCTTTTTGGATGTTTACAAAAAGCTGAAAAGCGAAGGCACAACAATGGTGCTTGATATGGGTTGGGATGAAGATATGACCATTGAAAAATACAGTGATTTATTGGATGTTGCAGATTATTACACACCTAACCAAAAAGAAGCGTTAAGAATTACAGGTTGCAGCAATGCCAAAGACGCCGCACATGCACTTAAAGAATATTTTAACAAAGTTGTTGTTAAAGTTGATAAAGACGGGTGCATAGGAATTGACGGTGAAGAATACTTTTTCTGCCCCAGCATTAAAGAATTTCACAATGTTGACAGCACAGGTGCAGGAGACGCTTTTTTGGCAGGATTTGTTTACGGATTATATTACGATTACAACCTAAAAGACTGCATTGAATTTGGAAATATTACAGGAGGAAAAGCGGTTACAAAAGTTGGCGCTCTTTCCGGATACGTAACAGAGAAAGAATTACTTGAATACAAAGGAATAATTTAACGCAAAAAGAAAAAACAGAATGCCGGCAGACATTCTGTTTTTATTTTTAATAAGGAAAATCAATTTTTGCGTCTTTACAAAATTCAATATCCGTTTCACGCCAATAAGCATAATCAGGGTTGCTGCGTTTATCCTCAAGCACCGCTGAAAATTCACTGTTGAAATGTTTTGCAAAATAAAGAGTTGTTTTTGTGGCTCCTTTAAAATTCAAATGGTCGCCTCCGTCACGAAAATCCGAATTAAAATCGAAGTTATAATCCGGGTCATCAAATAAAAGATTAAAATCCACAAATTCTATGCCGTAATTTTGTGCAAGCTCGGAAACTGCGTTATGACGGGCATATGACCACGAATTAAGGGCTGGAACCTCAGTTAAAATAACGCTTATATTATTTTTTTCACAAAGATTGATTATTTTTTCAAAATAAACAAGGGTATTGGTTGGAATAGGTTCAACCGCATCTGTTTCAATCATATTGGCAGATTTTTCGCAAGCCTGAGCTGTTGAGCTGAAATTGTAGCCGTGGTGAAAAGATTTAACGTCGCCTAATTTAAAAGCATTAAAGAAATCACGAGGTTTAATTTTCTTCCATCTATCATGGAAATTAAATACAGAAAAATTATTTTTTACATCAAATTCAAAATCATCACCGTTTAAAGTAATAAAAAACTTTTCCATTTTATCCTTTGGCGTTTCGGAAACTTCCTTTGCAACAGTTAGATTTTCCACACTTTCAGGTCCTGTTGAATAAAACATATCTGTTTCCAAAATTAAATATTTAGGAGATTGATGTTTTAAAAAATCTTTAAGTAAACCGTATGACTTATCCATAGACTGATGAGGAATTGAAATAACATCGGACGTATAGCCGTAGTTTTCGTAAAGGTGCATAGGAACAAAAGCCGTGTATAAATCACTGTTGCCCACAGCAACAATATCTATGCTGTTTTCAGGCTCATCAATATATGCATATGCTTTTGAATAAGCATTTCTGAAACAAAGAGCATTTTCTTTTGAAAATATTGTTAAAGAAAATGCTTGCAGCATTAAAGCAAGGCACAATAAAAACACAAGTGCCTTTGCAAAACTTTTTAAATTTTGTTTTAACTTTACTTTCATAAAAACACCGTTAATCAGAAATTAGCATAAATTAAATTTTGAACGCCGTAATTCTCGCCGTATGCACCGAAAACCACAACAATCAAAATGAACAGCAATAATAGAATACATCTTACCGGGAATTTCAACTTTAACACTTTTTCCCTGATAAATATGCCTTTTTCATTAAGAACACCCACTGCAAATATTGTTAAAAATCCAACCAAAACAACAATATAATCTTTAAGGTCAAGA
>CAKSWS010000026.1 GCA_934512155.1 uncultured Eubacterium sp.
GGGTGGCTGTGTTTGTGGACGGCTCTCCGTTTGCGTCATATGTACCTTATTTATTTTCTGATAATTTTTCTACTGTGGATGATTATGATAATCAGCCTTTTTATGCCACAATGAATAGAATTTTAAAGTATTTTTCTTTTGTTATTTCTGTTATATTACCGGGATTTTATGTTGCTGTGGGTACATTTCATCAAGAACTTATTCCCACATCTCTTATGTATACTATTGCCGTTGCCGAAGCAACTACGCCTTTTTCTTTAATGCAGGAGTCAATAATGATTTTGGTGCTGTATGAAATAATGAGGGAGGCAGGGTTGCGTTTGCCTAAATCAATAGGTCATGCCGTTTCGATTATAGGTGCTCTTGTTATAGGCGATGCTGTTGTTAATGCCGGTCTTGTTGGTGCCCCGATGCTTGTGGTGGTTGCCGTAACTGCCATTGCGTCTTACGTTATTTATCCTCTTTACGAAAGTATTTCTGTTTTAAGATTAATCTTTATTTTACTTGGCGGCCTTACGGGTATTTACGGAATCGTTTTGGGTATGTGCGTGCTTTGCGTTAATGTTGCGGCTTTAAATCCTTACGGAGTTCCTTACACTTCGCCGATTTCGCCGCTTAACAAAGAAAGTGTAGGAGATATTTTTTACAGAGAAAGTTGGCGAAAGCTTGTTAAACGAAATGTTAAAATACAGGATTTAAGGGGTGCGGATATTGACAAAATATAAAACAGGCAAAATTGCTCCGTTGGCATTGCTTACAATAATTTTTATTTCAAAAGTTTTAACTGCTTTTACTACAGGAACAGTACTTTCAAAAGGCGTGTTTGCACCGGATATGGCATTTAGCATAGTTATTTCCTATTTGCTGAATCTCGTTTTGTCTTTTCCTTTGATTTATGGGCTTGAAAATGGAAAAAGTCCGTTGAATTTAAAAAGCCTGTCTACTGCGTACGGTGTTTATTTTGTGTTTTTGGGTGCTGTTATTATAAGCAGATTTTCTTATTTTGCCGCAACTGAATTAAATCCCGATTCAAACCCTATGTTTTATTGTATGTTTATAATTGCTTTTTGCGTGTATGCGACAGGTTTGGGGGCTGAACCTATTTCTCGTTTTGCTTCTCTTGTTTTTGCGATTTGCGTGCTTGGTATTTTAATTATTGCACTTTTGGGAACAAATGAATTTCAGCTTATGAATTTATTTCCGTTTACTCAAAATTCAATCGGTAAAATTTTTATTAACGCAATTAATTTTTCGGCAGACCCAAGTGAATTTGTTATTCTTTACAGCCTGTATAATAAAATAAACGGTAATGTAAAAAAAACGTTTTATATTTCTCAAGCAATGTCTTATGCCGTGGGTTTACTTATGGTTTTGTTTGTGTTGGGCGTTTTGGGAAATACGGCAAATCTTTCTGTTTTTCCTATGTTTAAGGTTTCGCAGGTTGCAAAGTTTTCCGATAATGAGCGACTGGACTCCGTTTACACGGCATTTTGGATTTTTGCAGTATTTTTAAAGTCAACGGTTTATATGTACGGTGCATCTCAAATGATTGCAAAATCGTTTTACAAGGTGAGCCATAAAAAAGGGTATGTTATTACAGGCGTTTCCGTTTTGGTATTAAGTTTGATTTTTGTTCAATTTAACAGCTTGGTTAAGGTTTATCAAATTGTAATGGCTGTGCTTTATGCCGCTTTTTATGTTGTTATTCCCGTTGCCTGCGCTGCTTTTCAAAAAAAGGACAAGGGGGCGGAGTTAATTGAAAAATTTTAAAATAATTATTTCCGTTGCTCTGATTGCTTTTTTGATTTTAGGCGGAAAGCCAAGAAATAATTTAAGAGATTTAAGTGTTGTTGAAGGAATAGGAATAGATTATGAAAGCGGCGAGTATATGGCAACGGTTCAAAGCCTTAATTTGTCAAAGGAGGGCAGAGGAGCCGAAGCACTTTCAGGCAATGTTACAATGAATAACACAGGCAAAGGAAAAAATATTGCCGCCGCTGTTGACGATGTTTCAAAATCAATATCAAAAAAGCAGTTTTTCGGGCAAAGCAGGGTTATGATTTTTGGAATGAAAATAGCACAATCATCTCTTGAAAGCAGCTTGGATTATTTTTTACGCAGTATAGATTCACGTTCGGATGTTTGTGTTGCTGTTTCTTCTCAAAAAGCATCTGAAATTATTAAAAGTAAGGAAAATGATGCACTTGTGCCTGCTCAAACAATATCTTCTCTTTTAAGTTTAAGTGAAAAAAACGGTTTTGGTGCTTACGTTACAACAAATGATTTGCTTAATGCATATGCCGATAAAACGTCGGACATATATTTGCCTGTTTTATCGATTGAAAATGAAGCTGTTAAAGTTGTGGGTATTGCTGTTTACAGTGAAAATAAACTTGTTAAAATTTTAAACAGTGAAGAGACATTCGGCTTTTTGTTTTTAACCAATAAAATAGATAACGGACTTTTGGAATTTGAAGACGAAAATTTAGGAGAAATAAATGCAAAAATTATTTCGTCATCCACAAAAGTTTCTGCGAATTACGAAAACGGAAAAGTTGTTTATAAAGTGAAAATTAAAACTAAAATAATGCTTAATCAGGTGGAAAACGGTGCGCTTAATTTTTTAACTCAAAATGATTTGAAAAATATTCAAAATTTGGCAAATAAAAAAATTGAAAATCTTTGCATGTCGGCATTTAATACTTGTATGGCAAATAAAAGCGACGTTCTTCGTATAGGCGACTGCCTTGCTATGAAATCACCCAAGGCATATGATTTTTTAAGTGATGATTGGCACGCTAATTTGCAAAATTGCCGTTTGCAAATCAGCGTAAATTGCAATTTAAATAAAATCAGTGAGAATTCGGAAACAAACTAATATTCGCTTTTTTCTGTTCAAACATGGTGGCAAGTTCACTGTTTGTTGATTTTGAAGTGTTTGAAAAAGATGCAATGGCAGGTATTGCCAATGTCAAAATAAACAAAACAATAAAAATAATTACGGCTTTTTTCAATAATAACCCTCCTTGACTTTGAATATGTAAATAGAGTATAATATTAAATTATTATTACGTTAATTTTTATATTTTATATATATATTAGGGGGATAAATATATGTCATCAAATTATATTTCTCCGATTTCTATGGAGGCTATTTCAAATTTATGCGACGAAATAGGAAAAAATAACAAAATTAAACAAGGCGATTTTTCACGTTACCATGTTAAAAGAGGACTTAGAAACGAGGATGGAACAGGTGTTATGGCAGGTTTAACAAAAATCTGCTCTGTTGAAGGTTATTATATACTTGACGGTGAAAAGGTTCCAAAGGAAGGTAAGCTTTCTTACAGGGGATATGATATTAATCAAATTGTTGCAAATTGCAAAAAAGAAAATCGTTTTGGATTTGAAGAAGTTGTTTGGCTTCTCCTTTTCGGTCAACTTCCTACTGTTGATCAACTTGCATCACTTCAAGAGGTTATTTCCGTTTGCAGGGAATTGCCTGAAGATTTTGTTGAAGATATGATTATGAAACATGTTTCAAAAGATATTATGAATAAAATGGCTCGTTGTATTATGTGTCTTTATTCTTATGACGAAAATCCGGATGATATTTCAGTGCCAAACGTACTTCGTCAAAGCCTTCAACTTATTGCACAGGTTCCTACAATTA
The DNA here is from genome assembly GCA_934512155.1 of uncultured Eubacterium sp. GTDB lineage: Bacteria > Bacillota > Clostridia > Oscillospirales > Acutalibacteraceae > Eubacterium_R. Next base: position 3,674 of record CAKSWS010000026.1, read on the forward strand.
TGAGTACGGCTTATCAGGTTAAAAGAAGAGCGTTTGACGGCAAAAGTATGTATCTTCACCCGATTAAGAAAAATCAGTCTACTGCCGAATATATTTTAAATCAGCTTCGTTCTGATAAAAAATTTACAGATGAAGAGGCTAAATTGCTTGATATTATGCTTATTCTTCATGCAGATCACGGCGGCGGTAACAACTCCACATTCTCAACACGTGTGTTAACATCCAGCGGCACCGATACTTATTCTGCCATTACTGCAGGTTTTGGTTCGCTTAAAGGGCCACGCCACGGCGGTGCAAATATTAATGTTGCACATATGATGAATGAAATTATGGAAAATGTTTCAAATCCTACAGATGAAGGTCAGGTTAAAGATTACCTTGTTAAAATTTTAAACAAAGAAGCAGGGGACGGATTGGGATTAATATACGGAATGGGTCATGCCGTTTACACCGTTTCAGATCCAAGAGCCGTTATTTTGAAAGAAAGTGCAAGAAATCTTGCCTGCAGTGCCGGATTTGAAAAAGAGTTTAAAACACTTGAAAATGTTGAAAAAGTTGCACCGGATTTGCTTCGTGAATTTAAAGGCAACGATAATCAAATTTGTGCAAATGTTGACCTGTATTCAGGTTTGGTTTATAAAGTTCTGGGAATTCCGGAGGACTTATATACACCTCTTTTTGCAAGCGCAAGAATTGTTGGTTGGTGCGCTCACAGAATTGAAGAGTTAACAACAAGCAATAAGATTATCAGACCGGCATATAAAAGTGTTTGCCAAAAAAGAGATTACACACCGTTGTTTGAAAGATAGGAGAACGGTTTGTGAAAAAAACAATGAAAAAAGCACATGGATTTCTTGTGTTTTTATTAACTGTAAGCATTATTGTTTTAAGAACCGTGCAGTTAAATTTGTATACGGACGAAATAACGGGTTATATAAAAAAAGGCGCTGAAGGCACTGCGGCAGTGTTTTATTGCTTGGTGCTGTTGCTCGCCGTTGTTGTTTTTATATGCTTTTACGGCAAAGAGTATAAAACAGGGGCAAATCCTTTTGAAAAAAACAGTAAGCCGCTTTGTGTTACTGCTGTTTTAGCAGGTGCTTCAATGTTTGCCGATTTTATTATTAGGGTTATTTTTGCTTATAATTATGTTTCAAATGTGTCAAGTGTTGAGTATAATTATTTAATTCCACTTTGCATGTCTGCTTTTGTATCTCTGCTTTGTGCGTTTTATTTTATTGTAATGGGTGTTTCCTTTAAAACGGATAAGTATAATTTTTTGGAATTAAAATATTTCCATTTGATTTTGCCTGCGGCACCCTTGTGTGCTTTGGTTACATGCTTAACCGAAAATGTGGATGTTACATATGCGGAAGAACAGTTACTTAATTATGTTGTATTAACAGCTTTTATTGTTTTTGGAATTTTATTCATTAAAGCGGTAGATGATAACGGTAAAAATATTCAAAGTTTAGGCGTTTTTTCTTTGCTTTATGCAGTTTTGGCTGTTACTGCTTTTGTTCCACGCATTATTGCATTTGCTCTCGGCGTTTCATTTTCTTATGCAACATTTTCAACTATTGCATATTTTTTTACCGGCATTTTTGCATTAACGCTGGGAATTAACATTTTTAGGCAAAAGAAGGATTAAACTTGTGTTTTTTGATAATTTAAAAACTATTGCTACTCAGGTTATAATATTATATGTGGTTGCCGGGGTGGGTTTTGCTTCCGATAAAACCGGAATATTTAATAAAACAGATGCCAAAAAGGTTATTGATTTGCTTTTTAATATTGTGTTGCCTGTGGCAATAATTCATACCTTTGCATCAATGGAATATACGCCCCAGCGTGTTAAAGGCTTGTTTATAGCATTTGTGTGTGCCATGGCAACTCATTTGTTCGGAATGGGTGTTTCGGCACTTACTTTCAAAAAAAGAGACAGCTTGCTTGAAAAAGGAATTTATCATTATGCCACCGTTCTTTCTAATGCGGCATTTTTGGCATTACCACTTGCAAAAAGTGTAATAGGTGAGGAAGGCGTTTTTTATTGTGCGGTTTATGTAGGCGTTTTTAATATTATTGCGTTTACCTACGGCATTTATGAAATCAGCGGTCATAAGGCAAAAATTGATTTTAAAAAAATCATTTTAAATCCGGGTTCAATATCTGTTTTAATAGGTGTTCCGCTGTTTTTGCTTAAAATTAAACTGCCGTATATAATAAGCTACCCAATGGAACTTGTTGGCAGTATTAATTCACCGTTGGCTATGATTGTATTTGGCACATTCCTTGCAAATGCCAATTTTAAAAATATGTTTATAAAAAAAGAAATTTACTTTATTTCTTTTTTGCGTTTAATTTTTATTCCGCTTTGTATGATGGGGCTGTTCAGACTTTGCGGTGTTCGTGGCGATTTACTTGCCGCAATGACTATTTCAAGCTCTGCACCAACAGCTACAAACACCGCAATGTATGCGGCAAAATATGAAAATGATACGGCTTTGGGTTCTGAAATAGCGGCTCAGTCAAGCGTTTTATCAATTATAACAATGCCTGTAATTGTTGCATTGGCATATGTTATCTAACTGTTAATTTTGTTTTAAATTAATTGTAAAACTATTTTAAAATTTTGTTTTTGGTGATATAATATTTACAGTTATTTAAAATTTGTAAAAATAAGGGGTGCAATATTATGAAATTAATCATTTGTATTGTTTCAAATAAAGATGTAGATAACGTTATGGAGGTTTTGGTTAAGTCTGATTTCAGGGCAACTAAAATTTCTACTACAGGTCAATTTTTAGAGGGCGGTCATTCTTGCATTTTAATCGGGGTTGATGATGAAAAAGTTGAACAGGTGCTTTCTGTTCTTGAAGGCTCGGTTACAAAAAGAGTTGTTAAAAGTCATGGCGTGCAAAGTACATTAACAGGCACACTATTAAAACAGCCTGTGGATGTTGAAGAATACGGCGGCGTTGCCTTTGTTTTGGATGTAGAAGAATTTAAAAAGTTTTAATCATGAATTTTAAATTTTTTTTAGGAAATGAAAATGTTAAAAATCAAATATCGACTTTGTTGGCGTCTTCACGGCTTCCTCATGCTATTATAATAGAAGGTGAGGAAGGCATTGGCAAGCGAACCCTTGCTCGTGAAATTGCCGCGGCCTTGGTGTGCAGAAGCGATGGCGAAAAGCCGTGCTATTCTTGTTCTCAGTGTAATAAGGCACAAAAGCAAATTCATCCGGATATTTATGAATATTCTGCTCCCGGTACGGTAAATTCTTTTCATGTAGATACGGTGCGTAATGTAATTAATGATGTTTATATGGCCCCGAATGAGGCTGATTATAAAGTTTACATATTGGGAAACGCTCATTGCATGAACGGCAGTGCACAAAATGCCTTGCTTAAAGTTTTGGAAGAACCGCCTGAATATGTTGTTTTTATTTTAACGGCGGTCAGCAGAACAATGATGCTGGAAACTGTTCTTTCCAGGTCTGTTGTTTTCAGTTTAGAGGGTATTGATGAAAAATCGGGTGCCGAATATATTGCGTCTCACAGCGAGGATATTGATTATAATACCGCTCTTGAGGCTGTTTGTGCTTTTAAAGGGAATATAGGCAAGGCGGCTGAAAGCATTTCCGGCGGTAAAATGCAAAAAATTATTGAATCGGTTAATAATATCGGAACTGCTATAACAGCAACCAATGAATATGAATTAATGAAAAGTTTAAGCGTTTTCGGCAAAGACCGTGGTGAGCTTGTTACTGCGCTTTCAATGCTTAAAACTGTTTTTAGGGACGCACTTGTTTATAATAAAACAGGCGAATGCCTTTCCGGCAGAAAAGAGCTTGTTTCTTTATTGAACAATAAGTATACCGATTCTAAATTGCTGGCACTTTACAATAAATCCGATGAGATTATTGAAATGGTTCAAAAAAATGCCAACAATGCACTTTTACTAACAAAAATCTGCTACACATTCAGGCAAGCTGTGGGCAGGTAGGAGGATATATTAATGACGGAAGTTACAGGAGTTCGTTTTAAGGAAAACGGTAAATTATATTATTTTGCTCCTAACGGATTAGATATTAAATGCGGCGATTATGTTATTGTTGAAACAGCTCGTGGCGTTGAATGCGGAATTGCAGGCGAAAATATTAAGCAAGTCAAGGATGATGAAATTGTTTCACCTTTAAAGTCTGTCATCAGGCTTGCAACAGAAGCTGATATTAAAACAGTTAAGGAAAATAAAGTTAAAGAGAAAGAGGCTTATTCTGTTTGCCTTAAAAAAATCGAAAAACACGGTTTGGATATGAGATTAACAGAAGTGGAATATGCTTTCGACAGAAGTAAAATTATTTTCTATTTTACTTCCGACGGCAGGGTTGATTTCAGAGAGCTTGTTAAGGATTTGGCAAGCACTTTCCATGCAAGAATAGAGCTTCGTCAAATTGGCGTTAGGGATGAAGCAAGAATGCTTGGCGGTTTAGGCGTGTGTGGCAGACCGTTTTGCTGCTCAACTTTTTTAAATGATTTTCATTCTGTTTCAATTAAAATGGCAAAGGAACAAGGTTTAAGCCTTTCTCCTGGCAAAATCAGCGGCACATGCGGCAGACTTATGTGTTGCCTTAAATATGAACAGCATTCGTATGAAGAATTGCAAAAAATAACACCCAGAAAGGGTGCTGTTGTTGATACAAAAGAGGGCAGAGGCGTTGTTGTAGATGTTGCTCTTCTTACCGGTAAGTTAAAGGTGAAACTTGACAGATATGAGGATGGGGCACCTGTTACATTTGACAAAGGTGAGGTTTTCGTTGTTAAGGACGGCAGGCATCAGGGCTTATCAAAAAAAGAGGCTGAAGCCTTAAAACATCTTGAAAAAAATTAGCGTTGCCTAACCACACTTTTTACTTGCAAATTAACTTTTAATGATGTATTATGTGTGTAAAGATTGGTGAATGGAGGTGTTTCGGAATGGCATATAAAATTTCTGATGATTGCATTTCTTGCGGCGCATGTGCAGCAGAATGTCCTGTAAGCGCTATTTCAGAAGGAGACGGCAAATTCGAAATCGATGCAGATACTTGCATTGAATGCGGTGCTTGCGCAGGTGTTTGCCCTGTAGGTGCTCCTTCACTTGACTAATTTTTAGTTTATTATTAGTTAAATTTATAATAAAAGGGTTGGATAAAATCCAACCCTTTTTGCTTTGCTTATATTTTGTTTTTTGTAACTGAAGTAACGGTTAAAATATTTTCGTTAACTTTAAATTTAATGTTATATCCGGCAAAATCAAAGCCGTAAATCCTGTTGCTATCATGCTGGTATGACGGCCTCGGGTCATCTGCAAGTAAATCAAAAACGGTTTGTTGCTTATTTTTAGGAATTATGTTTAGCAATTCGTCTTTAAAATTTACCGTAAGCCTGTAATCTTTGTTTTCGTCGGCATAACCGCCTTTTGCATTGCAAATACAATCGGTGTAGGGAATGTAGGGCTTTATGTCATATATAGGTGTATTGTTTAGCAAATCAACACCGGAAACAACCAGTTCAAACCCATTTTCGCTTTTTATGATATTGTCAAGCTTTACACATGACATACCCAAACCGTTTGGGCGAAAAGGGGAGCGGCTTGCAAAAACGCCTACTCGTTTATTGCCTCCAAGTCTTGGCGGTCTAACCGTTGGGTGAATTTTTGCATTTTTGTTTTTATTGAATCCCCAAATTAACCAAATGTGAGAAAATTGCTCTATATCTTTAATGAAATCAGGATTTTGAAAATTTTTTTCAAATATTATTGTGCCTTGTGCCGTGCATATTCTGCCGCTTTGCCTGGGTATTCCGAATTTAGAATCAAAATCGGTTTTAATTATTGCAATTTTATTTATTTCCATATTTAAAACTATTATATAATATATTCCATTTGAATGTGAGGGCAAAATTCGTCATAGTAAATATTGCCCTGCTTTTTAAATCCTAATTTTTCGTAAAAGTGTTCAACTCTGCATTGTGCTGAAAGCACAATTTTTTTGCCGTGCAGTTCTTTGGCTTTTTTAATCATTTCATTCATTATGGCAGAACCCAAATGGTATTTTCTGTATTCTTTCAGTACGGCAACTCTGCCAATGTGGTAGGTTTCGCCGTTGTTCTCTGTAAATAACCTGCCGACGCCGACAGGCACGCCGTCTTTGTATAAAACAAAATGATAAGCATGATCATCAGTGTTATCAAATTCGTTTTTAAAGCCTTGTTCTTTGTTAAAAACGGCTATTCTTATATCTTTAGCTTCTTGTGGCAGATTGTTGTAACATTTAACATTAATCATATTATCACCGTGTTTATATTATCACATATTGCATAAATATTCAATAATTCCCTTGCAATTTGTATATTACTGTATTATAATTAAAAATCATATTAAATAAGGAGAATATTTATGAAAAAGATATCTAAAGTATTGGCAGTGCTTCTTGCAGTTGCTCTTATCGTTGCAACTTTTGCGGCTTGCTCATCTAAATCAACAGATTCAACAAACGGCAAAGTTAAAGTTATTGACATTGCTCTTTCTGACGAAGAATATGCATTCGGTGTTGATAAAAATCAACCTGAACTTAAACAGCAGGTTAATGATTTTATTGCTGAAATTAAAGAAAACGGTAAACTTGACGAAGTTTGCAACAAGTATTTCTCAGACGGCGTTCCTGAAGGTGTAACTTCAGCAGCTGAAGATGCTTCAAAAGACCAGCTTGTTGTTGCAACAAACGCAGAATTTAAGCCTTTTGAATATAAAGAGGGCGATAAGTTTTACGGTATTGATATGGAACTTGCAAATCTTCTTGCTCAAAAGTTAGGTAAAGAACTTGTTATTGTAGATATGGCATTTGACGCTGTTCTTCTTTCTGTTCAGCAGGGCAAAGCAGACATTGGCATGGCAGGTCTTACAGTAACTGAAGAAAGAGCACAGCAGGTTGATTTTTCTGATTCTTACTATTCAGCATCACAAAAACTTATTGTTAAGTCAGACGATACAACATTTGATAATTGCACAACAAAAGAAGATGTTGACGCTATTCTTAAAGGTTTTGATGCTTCTGTAACAATCGGCGGTCAAAACGGAACAACAGGTCAATTTTATGTTGAAGGCAGCGAAGACTTTGGTTTTGACGCACTTAACGCAACTTGGAAGGGTTATGCAAACGGCTCTCTTGCTGTTCAAGACCTTATTAACGGCGGACTTAATTATGTAATTATTGATGCCGCTCCTGCAGAGGCTATTGTTAATTCAATTAATGCTGTAGCATAATTTATTGAATGAAAAATAATAAATGCCCTGTCTCTTAAACTGAGACCGGGCATTTTCGATATGAGGATTTGTAATGAATTTTGATAAAAAGTTTGAGGTGTTTTGGCAGTTCTTTATGCATAAAGGCGGCTACAATGTTGTGGTTGAGGGCTTAAGAAACACACTTATTATTGCCGTTTTGGGCCTTATAATCGGTATTGTAATCGGTACTTTAATTGCAACTGTTAGGGTTGTACCGAAATCAAATGGCTTTGCAAAATTTTTAGATGGTTTGGCACAACTTTATGTAAGCTTTTTTCGTGGCACGCCTATAGTTGTTCAGCTTTTGGTTTTCTATTATGTTCTTATGCCTATTCTTGGAATTTCGTTAAAATCGGTGCCGGTTGCGGTGGTTGTTTTCGGTTTGAATTCAGGTGCTTATATTTCCGAAATAATGCGTGCGGGTATTCTTTCTGTTGATCCGGGTCAAATGGAAGGCGGCAGGTCAGTAGGTTTAAGCTACGGAACAACAATGATTAAAATTGTAATTCCGCAGGCAGTAAAAAATATTTTACCTACTTTGGGTAATGAGTTTATTTCACTTATTAAAGAAACTTCCGTTGTAAGTTTTGTTGGTGCAACAGATCTTTACCTTGCTTTTCAGCGTATAGGTTCAAATACATATGACTTTATGGTTCCTTACCTTGTAATGGCACTTATTTATATAGTATTGGTTCTTGTTATTACCATGCTTATTAAATTTATGGAAAGGAGCATGAGAAAAAGTGATAAAAGTTTGTAATTTGAAAAAATCTTTTGGAAACAACGAAGTTCTTAAAGGTATAGATTATGAAATAAATAAAGGCGATAAAATTGTTGTAATCGGTCCGTCAGGCTCCGGTAAATCAACATTTCTTCGTTGCCTTAATTTGCTTGAAGTTCCTACCTCCGGCGAAATTTGGTTTGACGGTCAGCTTATTACCGATAAGAAAACCGATATAAACGAAGTTCGTAAACATATGGGAATGGTTTTTCAGCATTTTAATTTGTTTAATAATAAAACAATTATTGATAATATAACTCTAGCTCCCGTTCATCATAAACTTATGACTAAGGAAGAAGCAAATGAAAAGGCACTTGAACTTTTAACAAGAGTAGGCTTGCAGGATAAAGCAGACGCTTATCCAAGCCAGCTTTCAGGCGGTCAAAAGCAACGTGCAGCTATTGTTCGCTCTCTTGCAATGAATCCAAAGGTTATGCTTTTTGATGAACCCACATCTGCTCTTGACCCTGAAATGGTTGGTGAAGTTCTTCAGGTTATGAAAGATTTGGCAGAAGACGGTATGACAATGGTTGTTGTTACTCACGAAATGGGATTTGCCCGTGAAGTTGCGTCAAAAGTTTTATTTGTTGATGACGGTGTAATTCAAGAGGAAAATACTCCGTTGGAATTCTTTACCAATCCTCAAAATCCAAGACTTAAAGAATTTTTATCAAAGGTTTTATAAAAGAATTAAGAGACGTTCGATTGAACGTCTCTTTTTGTTTGTATAAAATGTTTAATTTTAATCGTTTAGTATATTATAAAGTTTATCCGGGTAGTCGGTCATAATGCAATCGGCACCTATTTCTGTTAAATATTCCATATCTTCTTCTTCATTAACCGTCCAATATTGAACTGCCATATCATGTTGATGTGCATAGTTAATAACTGTTGCCGTTCCCAAATTTAAACCTAAATTTGTAAAAGGTGAGCAGTAAGGAATTTGAAGAACACCGCACGGCGGTTCATAGCTTTTGCTGTTTGTGTTTGCAGCTATCCAAAATTTTAACACTTCGGGAATAGATGTACTTCTTGTCATATCGGTATATTGTGTGTCAACATATTGGCTTATTTCTTTATGAAATGTGCCGAAAATTACATTGTCAACAAGGTTGCGTTCCACCAAAATGTTATGTAAAATATCTACGCCTTTTTTACCTAATTCATCACCGTTTTTGATTTCGATTATGTATTTGAAATCGCCTTTTGACATAAGGTAATCAAGTACGTCTTCAACACGCAAAATTTTTAAATCGTCGGTAACTTCACTGTCTGCCAAATTAGCATACGGCATTTCACCGTCATCCGTTTCAAATTTTGCACCCATATTAAGTTTGCGCAGCTCTTCATATGTTTTGTTTTCCGGTCTGACTTTTTTTTCACCAAAAACTTCTTCACAGTTTGATGTTCTGTCTAACGTGTCATCATGCAAAAGAATTAAAACATCATCTTTTGTTATGTGCAAGTCAAACTCAAAAACATCTATGGTAAAGTTTGGATTTTCGGCACAATTTTTAAAAGCCATCAATGTTTCTTCCGGCGCAATTCCACCGCCGCTTCTGTGCCCTGAAATGTCTGTTTCGGCTAAGATATAGCGGTTTGTTGTGTCGTAAGCGTTAACCTGCAGCGGGTCGGAATGATGGTTGCCTGCCACAGTCATAATAATTGCAATAACGGCAATAATGCCAAATATTATTGCAAAGGTTGTAATAACCTTTTTCTTTTTTTTACTCATATTAAATTACCCCTTTGATACCATTTTAGTTAATAAAAATTGTTTTGTCAAGACATAAAAAAACAAGGGTTCACAAAATCTGCATTTTGTAAACCCCGTTGTTAATGATTTTATTTATTTGTTTTTTAGATATTGCGCTTTCATAAGTTGAAAACTTTCTTCGCTTATGTCGTGTTCCATTTTGCAGGCATCTTTGTATGCCGTTTCTTCACTGGTACCTAATTGCATTAAAAATCCGGCAATAACATTGTGCCTATCATAAATTTTATCTGCAATTTCTTCACCTTTTTCGGTTAAAGTTATGTTGCCGTTGTTGTCAACGTCAATATAACCGTCCTCTCTTAAATTTTTCATATATACCGAAACAGATGGTTTTGAAAATCCCATTTTATTGCAAATGTCAATACTGCGGCAATATCCCTTTTTGCTGTTTATAACTAATATGGTTTCAAGATAGTTTTCTGCGCTTTCCTTAATCTGCATATTATCACCTCATTATTATAATATTATCATAAATTAAGTTAAAATGCAATTTAGAAAAGAACTTTTATTTTAAAAGCTTGGTTGCAGTGTGGGCAAACAAGTGAATGTGTGCCTTTTTGGCGTTTTAATCTTAAAACTGATTTGCAATTTGGGCATTTTCTGAAAACATGGGTTTTTCTAAACTTCCACCTATCTTTTAATATTCTGAAATGTTTGTTTATTTTACCTGTAAACTTCAACCAATTTGCATTTTCTTTTCGCCTTTTTTCAATGTTTTTGGAAAATACTCTGCACAGTGCAAATATAAATATTCCAAGGCAGGCAAAGGAAATAATATAGTAAAATGTTCTGCTTGTAAATCTTCCTATTATTGCCGTAACTAAAATTGAAATAAGATATATCCACATTAATGCCTTGTATAGTTGGTCAATTCCGTATCTGCCAACCATAAATTGCTGGAATTTTAAACCTAAGTTGTAGAAAAATTTTTTCATTATAATTAAAAAGCCTTTCTGTCATCAAATTGCAATAGTCGTTAATTGCTTACGGCATTTGAGCCGTCATCACTGCCAAAGTACTGGTTGTACGCATTGCTTTGAGTTGAGTTTTCACTTTGATAAAATGGGTTGTTTTGCGAATTATTATAATGGCTGCGGTAATAAGCCGTAGAACCGAATGAATATATTAATCCGAAAATAAATCGAATTACAATTAAAATTAAAATAAAACGAAGTATTCTTGATAAGCAACCTCTGTTAGTTGTTTTATATGTGTATTGTCTTTGAGGGTTACCACCGTTGAAATCATCAAAATCACTAAAATCGTAAAATCCTCCGGAGAATGGATTTCCATAGCCTTCCGGACGCACGCCGTTTCTGATTTGAGTATAAACAGAAGCATACGTTTGATTGCTTGGCTCCATAGCGCATGCCTGTTGAATGTGGGAAAGTGCAATTTCTCTGTTGCCAAGTCCCATATTTGCTATGGCTGAAAGATAATACCATTGGGCATTTTTATCGCTGATTTGGTTAAGCAAATTTATTGCCTGTTTAAATTGCCGGTTATTAATGAATTGTGCGGCAGATGTGTAATAATCAGGTGCAGAACTTTGCCTGTTTCTGCTGGAATAACTGCGGTATCCGCCATAATTATAACTTTGTGTATTTTGTGTTGTGCCGTTTTTAATTTGGTCATATGCGGCATTGATTTCAGCCATTTTCTTTGCGGCGTCAGGATTGTCTGGGTTTAAATCAGGGTGGTATTTTTTTGCAAGTTTTTTATATGCCTTTGTACATTCTTCTTCGCTTGCTCCGTCCGCTACGCCCAAAATTTTATAAGGGTTAGTTATCATATTAATTCCTTTTCTTTCATATTAATATGAGTTTTAGCATAAAATTATTGAATTTATATTAACTAATATTAACTAAGTTGTAACAATTTATAAAATTAATTTAACTCTTGAAATATATTATTCGTTTTGGTAATATATACTTATTAATTGAACAGTTGGGAGGCTGTGTTAATGGAAATGGTTTTAATGACCCTTGGTGCCAATATTGACAAGGCATTTTACGGCTTTGATATGGCGGTTTTTAAATTTTTCGGGTCAATGCAAAACACTTTTTTAACTTATGTGGCTAAATTTTTCACAACATTTGGTGATGAATCTTTTATTATTCCCATTGCGGTTTTGTCTGTGGTTTTAATGCTGTTTAAGAAAACAAGAAAATACGGTTTTGCACTTGCTTTTTCAATAGTTGTGGGTACTCTTGTTACAAACGTTGTGGTTAAACCTATGGCACTTCGTATAAGACCGTATAACACATTACAGGGTAATGCTGATTATTGGGCATGGTACTTGGGTGCAGGTGCTTTAAGTGAATCAGACTATTCTTTCCCAAGTGGTCATACAACAGGTGCTTTTGAGATAGCAACGGCAATGTTTATTACATTAAGAAGTGATAATAAAAAGAAAATCAGTTGGCTTTTCCCTGCACTTGCACTTTGTGTAATGGGCAGCCGTGTTTATTTAATGGTTCATTATGCAACAGATGTGCTTGCAGGCATGATTGTGGGTATTTGTGCAGGTATTATCGGTTATTTCCTTATGAAACTTTGTGTAATGCTTATTGAAAAAGTTAAGCCGTTTACTTATCTTGATAAAATTGATTTGGGTAAAATCAAATTTTTGAATTGGACTTCCGGCAAAGGCGGCGCTATTGTTATCACTGTTGCGGTTCTTGCAATTTTCGTTTATGCGTTTATTCCTTCACTCTCTGAGGGTGGTGAAGATGCTGTTCGTTGTGCTTATGTGGGTGAATATGACTGTTATAACGAGGCACGTGTAGATGATAAAAAATATCCGCCGATTGACGGTAAAGAGTATTGTAAAATTCACTGGAAGCAGCTTTCCGGAGTGTCTGAATAACATAAAATAAAACTAATGCCTGTTGCGTAAATTGCAACAGGCATTTTGTTTAATAAGTTAATTTTGTTTGTTTAAATATTCCTTTGTTTTGTTTAAGAAAATATTCATTTCCTCGTCTGTTCCTATTGTTATGCGCACATAGTTATTTATTTTCGGTTGATTAAACCAACGAATAAAAACATTTTGGTTTTTAAGCCATTCAAAATATTCTTTGATGTTAATATTTTCGTTTGTGGCAAACAAAAAGTTTGTTTGTGAATCCAAAACAGTAAATCCCAACTGCTTTAAATCACTTGTAACTCTGTTTCTTGTTGCAATAACTTTTGAAACAGTTTCGTTAAAATATTTTATGTCTTTAATTGCGGCGGTTCCGGCAGCCATTGCAACGCTGTTAACTGTGTAACTGTTGTATGAATTTTTAACAGCTTCCATAACGGCAACAAGCTTTTTGCTGCCTATGGCAAAGCCTATTCTCATTCCGGCAAGGCTTCTGCTTTTTGAAAATGTACCTGTTACAAGCAGATTTTCATATTTTTTTGTAAGTTCAACAGATGAAAAACCGCCAAAATCAACATATGCTTCATCAACTATAACAATGCTGTCTTGGTTATAGCTTATTATTTTTTCAATAAAATCTTTGCCTTCTCCCAGAGATGTGGGTGCATTTGGGTTTGGAATAACAACGCCGCCGTTTGTCTCTTTGTAATCTTCGGGATTTATTCTAAAATCGCTTGTTAAAGGATAATTTTCATATGCAATGTTAAATAATTTGCACCATACAGGGTAAAAGCTGTATGTAATATCAGGGTAAACTATGGGTTTGTCGCTGTTGAAAAATGATTGAAATGCAATGGCTAAAACGTCATCGGAGCCGTTGCCTATAAAAATATTTTCAGGCAGTACATTGTAAAATTCGGCAATGGCTTTTTTTAAATCCGTTGCATTTGCATCAGGATAAAAGCGCAACTTTGAGCAATTAAAGTTTTTAATTGCTTCAATAGCCTTTGGCGACGGTGGATAGGGGTTTTCATTTGCGTTTATTTTAACTATGTTTTTCTTTTTGCTTTGTTCTCCGGGAACATACGGCTCAATATTTCTTAAATTCTTTTCCCATAAATTCATATTCGTAAAACCGCCTTTTATAACTTCTTTAGCATTTTACCACATTAAAGTGAAAAAATCAACAAGTACTGCACTGTTTTTTGTACTCAAAAATTATATTGTTGCGTTACATTTTTTTATGTGTTAAAATTTTATTATGTTAAGATGTTTGGGAGAGATATTATGAATTATTTGTTATTTGCAATAATCGTACTTTGTGTTACCATTATAGTTTTGCTTGTTGTTTTGCTTAATAAAAAGCCGCCACGTGATGAATCATATGCATTAATCAGTCAAAAAATGGATATTAATTCAAAACAGTCGGGGGATATGATGGAACGCCTCTCAAATCAAATGAAAGCGTTGACAGATAAAAATTATGAGCAGCAAATTAAGTTAATTGAAACACTTAATGAAAATGCAGAAAAGCAAACAAAGGTTATTGGCGAATCAATAGGTACAATGCAAAAAAGCAACGAGGAAAAGTTAGAGCAAATGCGTAAAACGGTTGATGAAAAATTAACTGAAACTTTAAATCAAAGGCTAAACACATCTTTTAAAACAGTGTCCGAGCAGCTTCAAAATGTTTATAAAAGTCTTGGCGAAATGAAGGAACTTTCGGCAGGAGTTACCGATAAGGTTACGGATTTAAACAGAGTTTTAACAAATGTTAAAGCAAGGGGAACTTGGGCAGAGGTTCAGCTTGGTAACATACTTGATGAAACCATTCCTAATATGTATGATACAAATGTTAAAACAAATCCAAAATATAACGGTCAGGTGGAATTTGCAATAAGAATTCCTAATCAGGAAGATGACGGGGTTACTTATTTGCCTGTTGATTCTAAATTTCCTATGGAAGATTATATTCGCCTTTCAACCGCTGCTGAAGCGGGAGACGCCGTTGAACTTGAAAAAGCAAAAAAAGCTCTTGAGCAACGGGTTAAGGATGAGGCGAAACTTGTTAAAAATTATATCAGCACACCTGAAACAACACCTTTTGCTATTTTATATTTAGCAACAGAGGGCCTTTATGCAGAAATTACTTCAAGTAAAACGGGTATTGCCGAAAAGTTACAAACTCAAGGTGTTATGATTGCAGGACCAAGTACTATTACGGCGCTTCTTAATTCCTTGGCAATGGGATTCAGAACTATGGCTATTAATAAAAAGGCTAATGAAGTTTGGAAGGTTTTGGGTGCCGCAAAAATGCAGTATGAAAAATTTGGCGTTTTGCTTGAAAAAGCCAGAAAAAAGGTGGATGAAGCAGGTAAAGTTCTTGATGAGGCAGACCATAGAAACGAAATTATTCAAAAGAATTTGCGTAAAATCGAAACGCTTGAAAGTGAAGATGCAGCAAATGATTTGCTTGGTTTAGAATAATAGAATTATTTTTGTGTAAATAAAAACGGTACGGATTAATAATCCGTACCGTCTTTTGTTTATTTTATTCGGCGTTTTCCATTTGCTTTGTTCTGCGTTCTTCAAGCTCTTCTTGTGCGTTTTCTTTTGTTTTGCCTGTGTAATCGTTAAATAACATAGGAATGATTGTAAGCAAGAAGCCTACAGCCGGAACTATTGTAACAAGAGCTAAAAGCATTTTTTGTGTTGAAACCGATTGTTGGAAAAAGATTTGTCTTCCTTCAATGTCAACAAGCGATTTATCAACTGCTTTAAAGTCTGATTTGCCTAAAATTTGACCAAACACAAATGTTGCTATTGCAGCATTAACTTTTGAAAGGAATGTTTGGAATGAGAAACAAACGCCCTCGTGTCTTTCGCCGGTTTTCCATTCAAGGTAATCAACAGAATCGGCGATAAGAGCATATGTAATAACATTGTAAATTCCAAGGGGAAGACCCATTAAGAAAAGGAATACCCAAAGAATGTAAACATTCATTTTTGTAACATCTTGTGCAAATATAACGTAGCAAAGGGCGTGAACAATAAGACCAAAAGCCGCAGAGCCAATGTAAATTTGCTTTAAGCTGAATTTTTTGCGAAGCACAGGGAAAAGTGCCATTGCCGGAACCATTCCCACGCCGATAGCAACTGTTAATGTTGTAACGATTGTTCCTCTCGGAATCCAAAAATCGTAAGCAGCTTTTGCGTCAACATTAGGTAAGATGTTGCCTGCGGCATCAAAAATTTGTGAAAAGTCTGTGTGGTTCTGAATAATAAGGTAGTTGCCTATGTAGTCTGCACATTGGTTTGCCGTTACCATTGTTGAACCTAAAACAGAAGCAATAATAACAATAATTAAAAGCTTGTCTTTACTCAAAACTTTGAAAGTTTCTTTGAAAGAAGGTGTGTGGTCAGTCTTTGGAACTCTTTCTTTTGAAACAAAGAAAATTAAAATTGAAAGTCCGCATCCCAAAAGTGCGAAGATAACGGCACTGATGAAAAATCCTTTTGTGTAACCCAAATTGCTTTGGTAAAAAATAGGAACAAGAAGTGCCGGTAAAATTCCGCCGAATGTTGAACCTAATCTTGCTGTTGAAATAAATGATGTTCTTTCGCTTTCAAGCGGAGTAATTACCGAAGAAAGACCCCAGAAAGGTACATCTTGAATTGTGAAAGCAACGCCCCAAAGAATGTACGTTACAAGTGCCCAAACAAATGCAGCCGTAGAACCGTGTGCAAACGGTGCGGAGAATAAAAGAATTGTGCAAATTGCTATTGGTACAGGTGCAAATAAAAGATACGGTCTCATTTTGCCCCATTTTGATTTTGTTCTGTCAACAATCATACCCATTACCGGGTCGTTAAGTGCGTCAAAAATTCTTCCTATAAGAATAATTGTTGTGCCTTGCTGTAATGTAAGACCTGCACCGTTTTGAAAGAAAACAAGCGTAAACATTGACATAAGCGTGTAAATTCCGGATCTGCCAAAAGCGCCTACAGTAAAGCAAATACGCTCTTTCATTGTTAAATATTTTTTTTGTTCCATTTTTACCCCCTGTTAAAAATTTGATGTTTAATATTATATACCTATAATTGCCATTCGTCAATCAAAATAAAATTAAGTGAGAAAATTGTATAAAGATAGCGAAAGTAAATACTTAAACTTGCTTTCGCTATGTGCATTTTTATTAGAATAATGTAATTAATCCTATAACAAGTAAAATAATTACAAGCAATATTACGATGATTTTAATTCCTCTGTGTACAGCGTCGTAAACATTAGTGGGCATTATTTGTAAAATCGCAAATCTCAACTTTTCTTTAACTTTTTTGCCCACAATATCTCTGTATCTTAAATCATATGTATTAAAGTTTCCGTTCTCTTTCAGGTTAATAATTCTTACGCCTCTGTCAAGCCCCGGACCGTAAACATGAAATCCTGCACCTTGGGTGTAGCCTAAATCAATTCCGTCAACCTTTCCGTTAAATGAATTGTTGTGGTCGTGACCGTAGTAAATGCCGAGCACATCACCTTTTTCAGACATTGCGGCAAATTCGCCGCTGTTTTCCATAGGGTCTGCAGGCGATTCTTTCATAAATCCTGTTTTGTTAATTTTATCTTTGTTAAGCACATACCACTTTCCTGCATGGTTTCTAAAGCCTTGTTGTGCGCCTTTTGTTCCTTTTTTAACTTCCGTTAAAAGCTGCATTACTTCAGGAACGGGAATGTGCTGAATAACTATTGACGGAATTACTTTTCCGTTTTCTTTTTCATATTTATCTCTTGTCGATTTGTACCAATCGATTTGATTCTGGTGAACATTATCGTAACCTACTTTAAGACTTGTGTGACTGTCAATAAGATAAAGCAGAAATCCCGAATTTCCGTTTTTGTCATTAATTTCAATTACGTGGTTTGCACACCCGTCAATTTTCGGTTCGCTTTCGCCTACAAATCCCTTGATTTTTTTGTAAATTTCAAATTGTTCTTCATTTGAAACACCAACTTGCCTGTCGTGATTTCCAAAGCAAATTGTAAAAGGAATATTTCTTTCAACAACAGGTTGTGTGATTTCTCTTAAAACACGTTCAACTTTACTCTTGTTTCCTTTGAAAGAAGAATGCTTCCAAATTTGGTCGCCGGAAAAAACAACTAAATCCGGTTTTTCTTTATCAAGTGCTGTTGAAATTAAATTTAATGTATCCGGACTTACTTTTGCTCCCTCTTGCACATCCGCTATTTGCATTATTTTAAATTGACCGTTGTTAAAATTTAATTTAGTCATATTGATTTTATTCCTTTATCATTTGGTTGTACGGTAAAAATTCATATCCTCGGCGTTTGTAAAGCTTAACGGCTCTTTCGTTTTCCGGCTCAACTTCAAGGCGGTACCTTGTAGCTTTGTATTTGCTTTCTATAAAGTCAAAATAAGCCGAACCTAAACCCAAACCTCTGAATTGCTCTTTAATGTAAAGTTCTTCAAGCCAAATAACATTTCCGCCGGATTCTTGAGAAAAAGATTTACTGATTAAACCGTAGCCTGCAATTTCATTTTCGTGTTCAATAATAAAACCTTCCGTATAGTCTGTGCTTCGCATCATTTCACAAAATGTGTTTTCAATAAATCTTTTCGGCACACTGTGCAGTACGGCATCGGAATGGTAAAATTCATCTGCAAGTGAAAAGTAAATTTCTTTATCCGCACTTGTAATGTTTCTTATCATAACTATCTCTCTTTCGATATTTCAGTAAATAAAATAATTAAGCAATTTGGTCTGCCCGAAGGGATTTTCTAATTGCTATCGAAAGGTTCACCGAACCTTTCTCCTGAAAATTATCGCTTTGCTCAATTTTCAGAGCCACTTTTCAAATCCCTTTCGGAATTCTCGTTGGTCTGCCCGAAGGGATTTGAACCCCCATTCTCTTGAATCGGAATCAAGCGCATTCGCCATTGTGCTACGGGCAGATTCAGTTGTTAATGATTTATTAAATTTCATTTTACTATTTTAAAAGTATTGTTGTCAATAAAGATTTGTGATATAATTTAAAAAATATGGGGGTACATAATTATGATTAACTTAATTCCTATGGCTCAAAATGTTAAGGAAAAAAACGGATTTTATACTTTTCCGGGTGCAGTTAATGTTTTTTCGGAAATTGAATTACCGCTTGTTAACACTGTTTCACAGGAAGACGGAGCAATTAGAATTTTTAAGGACGATTCTCTTGCTAAAGATGAATATTGCCTTAAGATTGACAGTAACGGCGTGAAAATTAAAGCGTCGGATAAAATCGGTGCATATTATGCGCTTCAATCAGTTCGTATGCTTGGCAGATTTGACGAAGGCAAAAAAACATTGCCTTATGTTGAAATTAAAGATAAGCCAAGATTTGAATGGAGAGGTTTAAGCCTTGATGAATCACGCCATTTCTTCGGCAAAGAGTATATTAAGAAATATATTGATGAAATGTTTAGGTTAAAACTTAATGTTTTTCATTGGCATTTAACAGATGATCAGGGTTGGCGTATAGAAATAAAAAAATATCCTCTTTTAACGGGAATCGGCTCTAAAAGGGCATATACTCACATTGGCGGTTGGAAGTGCACCCAAAAGGACGAAACTCCTTACGGCGGATATTATACGCAGGAAGATATTAAAGAAATTGTTGAATATGCAGAAGAAAGATGTATTTCAATAGTCCCTGAAATTGATGTTCCGGCACATTTTGCTGCTGCTCTTGCCGCTTATCCCGAACTTGCATGTCGTAATTTAAAAAGAGAGGTTCCCGGCTATTTCGGCGGACTTATTCCAACACTTGCAGGTGTGCGTGATTGGAACAGACCTCTTTGCATGGGTAAAGAATCAAGCATTAATTTTATGTTTGATGTTTATGATGAGGTTTGCGAATTGTTCCCGTTTGAATATTTTCATGTGGGCGGGGATGAATGTGATGTTTCCGAATGGAAAACATGTCCTGATTGCCAAAAAGCAATGAAAGATAATAATTTAACTTCAGAACGTGATTTGCAGCGTTTGCTTACTAACAGACTTTGCAAATACCTTAAAAGCAAGGGTAAGCATATGATTGGTTGGAATGAGGTGCTTAAAAGCGACGGAGTTGATAAATCCGTAGTTGTTCAGCAGTGGCTTCCCGGTAAAGATAAAAATTGTGAGAATTATATTAATAACGGCGGTAAGCTTATAATGAGTAATCACAGCTCATTTTATTTTGATATGACATATGCTCAGTATCCGCTTCAAAGTACATATAATTTTAATCCGGCAAAGTATGGTGTTAACAGCAGTAATATCAAAAATGTTTTAGGTGTTGAGGGCGAGCTGTGGACAGAATGGATAGGCACAACGGAAAAAGTTGAATTTATGCTTCATCCAAGAATGGAAGCACTCGCAGAGGTTGCATGGCTTGATGAAGGCAAGCGCAACTTTAATGATTTTCTTGCCAGATATAATGAATATAAATCGGTTTACAAAAAAATCGGTTTGAATTATGCACTTAATGAAATTGCGATGCCGAAAGGCTTTTTTAAGCGTTCACGCATTAAAAGTCAGTTTTTCAGAGGCAATCCGGATATGGAATTACAGCAGAATAAAAAACTTAAAGGAGAATAATAAAAATGAAATTCAGAGATTTTCCTCAAGGTGTTGTTAAGGAAAATGTGGATTATACCGTTCATGAAATTACAAATGTAATTAAAAAGTACGGTCCTC
>CAKSWS010000027.1 GCA_934512155.1 uncultured Eubacterium sp.
CGGCGGACAGTAAGCCGATTAAACCTGAAATGTAGGAAGGTAAGCCGATTTTACTTTGCGAATATGCTCATTCTATGGAGAATTCTTTGGGTAATTTCCAAGAATATATGGATGACTTCGAAAAGTATGATAATATGTGCGGCGGCTTTATATGGGACTTT
Organism: uncultured Eubacterium sp.; assembly: GCA_934512155.1. GTDB lineage: Bacteria > Bacillota > Clostridia > Oscillospirales > Acutalibacteraceae > Eubacterium_R. The sequence continues at coordinate 162 of CAKSWS010000027.1, forward strand.
GTTGATCAAACTATACATAAAGTTGATGAAAACGGTAACGATATGTGGCTTTACGGCGATGATTTTGCAAAACTTGAACCACGTAAAAAGCCTATTGATATTCCTAATACAACTGCTCTTGCAGGCTCAAATACATATTTTTGTGCTAACGGTATTATTGCCGCAGACAGAACGGTTCATCCTCAAATATATGAAGTAAAAAAGGTTTACGCTGAAATAAAAACGGAAGCATTTGATATTCAAAAAGGTACATATAAGGTTAAAAATAAGTTTTTGTTTACTGATGTATCTTCATTCGTTTGCCGTTGGTCTATTGAGGCAGAGGGTGAAATTATTTCAAGCGGTGAACTTGATAAATTCGAATGTGCTCCGCTTTCCGAAACATATATTACAATTCCCTATGATATTAACGATATGCCAACAGACAGAGAAGTTGTTTTAACAATTTCTTTCTATACAAAAAAGAAAACTCTTGGATTGAAATCAAATTACGAAGTTGCTTGGGATCAGTTTGTTTTAAGCAATATGCCTCAGCCTGTTGAACCTGAATGTAACGGTGATTTGGAATATAAAGCAAAAGGTAACAACGTTCAAATTAACGGCGACGGATTTGCAGTTTCTGTAAATAACGGAAGAATTACAAGTATTTCTATTGACGGCAGAGAAAAATTAAAAGCACCTTTGGAGCCTTATTATTTTCGTGCTTTAACAGATAATGATATTGATTCTTTAAATTTTGTTCCGTTTTTAATTCCATTGCATCCTTATTACAGGTGGCGCCATGCAAGCCATGCGGCAAAGGCAGTTAAAACAGTTGTTAAAGTAGGTAAAGATAATTGTGTTGAAATTCATATTGCTTGGAATACACCGGGTCTTAAGAATTCTGTTTCAACATATAAAATTTATCCGGACAGAAGAATTTATTGTTATCACAGCGCAACTCCGACGGCAACTATGGTTAAGTTTGGTGCAAGAATGACTCTTGACGGCAAAATGGAATATGTTAATTGGTATGGCAGAGGTCCGCAGGCAACGTATTGCGACCGTAAAACAGGTGCTAAAATCGGTACATATAAATCGACTGTTACAAATTTGGAACACAGATATATGCGCCCACAGGAAAGCTCAAACAGAGCAGATGTTCGTTATTTTACAATAACAGACAAGCAGGGTAACGGCTTTAAAATTTCTTCTTATTTTGATGAACCGTTTAATTTCAGCGCTCATCATTATCAAATAGAAGATCTTGAAAAGGCAAAGCATACGTATCAAATTCCTTATAATAATGATATTACATCGGTTAATATTGACCATATGCTTTTAGGTGTAGGCGGTGATTTACCGGGTCAGGCATTTGTAAGAGAACCTTATATAATGAAAAAAGGCGTAAAACAAAGCTACAGCTTTGTTATTGAACCGATTGGTAAAAATAAACAGCAATAATTATCATTCAAATGAAAGGTAATATAATATGAAAAGAGTTTTTGCACATATAGGTTTTTCCTTTGCATTAACTCTAATTGCGTTAAATTTTATGAGCATTAAAGGGGCGTTTGCGGTTTTAATTTCCGCAAGCGTTCTTTTTCTGTCTTCTATCTTATTTAAGAAAACACGCAAAGCTGTTGCGATTCCTCTTTGTATTTTTAGCTGTGTTTTGGCTTCTGTTTCGTTTATTGTTAATTATTACGGCAGTTATTTACCTCAGCAATCACTAAACGGTGATTGCGCAGAAGTGGAATTTTATATTGTTGATGTTCCCGAAAAAACAGAAAGCGGTTATAAGTACACAGTTGAAACCGCAAAGATTAATAAAAGCAAAACTCCTCAAAATATTAAACTCATTCTTTATTCTACGGCAAAAATCAATGCTGATTACTGTCAGTCTGTTAAAGGCAAAATTGAATTTTCATCTATTGCCGAAAATGGATACGATTCTTACGGTGCCTTTGCAAACGGTGAGTTTTTAAAAGGATATTTAAATGATTATTGCATTCAAAGCGGATATACTAAAAAGTATTTAAAACCCGTTATTAAATTAAAGGAAACTGTTATTTCGTATTTCAACGAAAATTTTTCAGGCGATAATGCAGGTATAGCCACTGCGTTTGTTTTAGGCAATAAAAATTATATAACTGATGAAACTTATTCATTATTTAAAGCTTGCGGTATAATGCATGTAATGGCTGTTTCCGGCTTGCATTTGTCGGTTTTTATAGGCGTAATGTATTTTATATTGAAAAAACTTCGTGCCCCAAAAGTATTGCGTGTTTTGCTAACGGTTTTGTTAACCTTGTTTTATATGGCTCTTGTTGGATTTACTCCGTCTGTTTTAAGAGCAGGCATAATGTCGGCAATTGTTTATTTTTCTCTTTTGTCCGGCGATAAAGCCGATACGCTTAATTCATTGGGCTTTGCGGTATTTTTAATATGTTTAAACCCCTATGCGGTAACAGATTTGGGTGCAATGCTTACTGTATCGTCAGTACTTGGCATTGTTGTTGTTTATCCTAAAATTAAAACAAAAAAATTATGTAAGATAAAATTTATTAATTATTTTGCAGAATCCTTTATTATGTCTGTTTCTGTACTTATAACAACGTTTCCTGTTATTTGTATGTTTTTAGGCAGTATTAGTTTAACTTTCACAGTTTTAAACTGGCTTGTGATTCCAATAGCACAAATTATTTTAATAACTGCTTTTATTTCACTAATTTGTTTTCCGGTTCCATTGCTAAAGTCAGCAGTGTTTCTTGTTTTTAAGTATGAAACAAATTTCCTTTTGTTTATTTTGAAAAACTTTTCAAAGTTATCTTTTTTCGTTATTGATATAAGCAGCGTTTATATTAAATTAGCCGTCGGCGTAGTGTTTATATTTATCGGAATATGTGTAATTTTAAAGTATTCAAATGTTAAATTAATTTCTTCAATATGCATTGTAATATTTACGGTTACAATAGCTGTTTCTGCTTTTACCGAACGTAATTACACCTATTTAAAAATACTTCCCGGCAGTAAATCATCGGCAGTTTTTATTTATGATAATGAACATGCATTTGCAGCCGGAGTTTCTTCTTATGAACAATATGAAACAATTGTGTCAACCGTTAACAATAAAAAGTTAACATTAAATTCCGTAGTTGATTTTAATAAAAGTGAATATTCTCGAATGCTTTGTGATAGCTGTAATGTAATAAATTATGTTGCAAATTATGATTTGATTGAGTATGATATATATGCTGAAAATGTTACGTATGCCGTTAATTCTGATTTTGAATTTTGGCAGAATTTCACGGTGGATTATGATATATCTCAAAAGTATAAAACTTTTATTTTTAATGTTAACGGTTTTGAGTTTGTTTATACAAACGATATTGTTAACACATCAAATTATGACGGCGCTTGCTATTATAATGCAAAGCAAAATTATTCCGTTTGTTATACCGTAGTTAATGACAGCAGGTTTGAAAGGAGGCAGGAACTTTGGCAAGAATAGATGAAAAATTACTTAAAGAACAAATTAAAAGCGAAAATTTCTCAAATGCTTATTTTATTTTCGGCGAAGAAAGCTATTTGAAAGAATTTTATGTCGGCAAGTTAAAAGAAAAGCTTACAGGCGGCGCTTTTGCAGATTTTAATTGTCATCAGTACGACGGCAAAAATGTGGCGATAGATGATATTCTAAAAGACGCAGAAATGTTGCCTATGATGAGTGATTATGTTTTCATTTGCGTACGTGATTATCCTTTCGATAAAAGCAGTGCCGATTGCGATAAAATGAAAGAATTTTTAAAGGATTTGCCTGAAACAACTGTGCTTGTTTTTTGGTTTGACACTTTAGAAATCGATATTAAGAAAAATACAAAATGGAAATCTCTTGAAAAAGAATTTTCAAAATACGGCTCTTCTGTTGAATTAAATAAACGCTCTGAAAGTGATTTGGTAAAACTACTTGTTGCCGCTTGTAAACGAAAAAAAGCAATATTGTCGGCTGATAACGCACGTCATTTGATTTCTGTTTCGGGCAGTGATATAAAAACATTAATGAATGAAGCAGATAAAATTTCTTCATATGTAAACGGCAGTGAAATTACAAAAAAGGATATTAATAAGCTTGCGGTTAAATGCCTTCAGGCAAGGGTGTTTGATTTGTCTAAAGCGGTAATTAAAGGTGATTATGAAAAGGCGTTTTCAGTTTTAAACACTCTTTTTGAAATGAAAGAGGAGCCTGTTTCTGTTTTAGCTGTTGTTTCCAACTGCTTTGTTGATATGTATCGGGTAAAATGTGCCAAAATTGCAGGTGAGTCTGCCGAGGATGTTGGTAATTATTTTAATTACCGTGGCAGGGAATTTGCTCTTCGTAATGCATTGAGAGACAGTGCTTATCTTTCCGTGGAACAGTTAAGAAAATCTCTTGATGTTCTTATGGACGCCGATAATATGCTTAAAAGCAGCGGAGTGAATGGTAAACTTGTGCTTGAAGAAACGCTTGTTAAACTGCTTTTAATTTCAAAGGATGTAAATTATGATTAAGGTAAATCAGGCTGTGATTGTTGAAGGAAAATATGATAAAATTAAACTTTCAAATATTTTGGATGCTCTAATAATTGAAACAAACGGATTTCATATTTTTAAAGATAAAGAAAAAAGAGATTTTATTAAACGTCTTGCCGATGAAAGAGGGTTGATTATCATAACAGATTCAGACCACAGCGGTTTTCAAATCAGAAATTTTGTTTCTATGGGAATTGATAAGCGAAAAATAACAAATCTTTATATCCCTGATGTTTACGGCAAGGAAAAGCGAAAAGTTAAACCGTCAAAAGAGGGAAAATTGGGTGTTGAAGGAATAGACGATTCTGTTTTAAAAGATTTGTTTGTAAAAGCAAATATAGCTTTTTCAACATCTGTAAATGATGACCCGGTTACAAATTTCGATTTATTTGAAGCAGGTTTATCAGGCACGGCAAATGCCAAGCAAAATAAAAAGGAATTCCTTGCAAAACTTAATTTACCGGAATTCCTTTCAACCAATTCACTTTTGTCATATATAAATTCTTCAATGACTAAAGAAGAATTTTATAAATTAAACGAATTTAAATAATCACTATTTTTGACCTTTGTTCTGTTCCGCAGGGCAAAGGTTTTTTGTATCCTAAATTATATAAATCAGTGTATCTGCATTCATCTTCAAAATATTTTCTGTTTGTTTCATCGCAGTCCGAAATCTTCGTTATAATCGGCTTTTTTGCTTTCTTTTTCATATCAGAAAGTAATTTTTTGCCTTCATCGTTAAATCCTAAAATACGAATGTAGGGGGCTTTTTCGTTATTTCCTGTTGTTATTGATAAATATGACCTTAAAACAATTCTTCTTATGCGTGCCATTGTGTACCTTTTTGTTTTTATCAAATCATATAATTCGTCAAGATTTGATGCGTTTCTGACTGCATTTACAATTCTGTTTTCAAGACCTTCGTTAACATCTGCCGTCTTTAAAAAATCTTCTGCACTCATTTGTCTTAATTTTGCCAAAATTGCCGTTTCGCAGTTTTTCATAGTGCAAATATTATCATTGCTTAAATTGTGCCTTATGGCAGATGCACTGTATTCTTTATCATCGGTGTCATGTCCTTTTCCTATTCTTTTAACTGCAATAGGCTCAAGATTAGTAAATCTTAAATATTCAACAGCTAAAATATTATTCGGCGTGTCAAGTAAGTCTGTTTTTAAAATGTTTTTTCTGGCAACAGGGTAGGAAACGCCGCTTTTCATTTCATCGGAAATTTGTTTTTGTGTTTCTTTGTCATTAAGAAGATTCGCTGCTTTTTTCAGTTCATCAACATTGTCATATTCAACTCCAAATGCAATTTTATTTACAATTCCCGTGCTTTCAAGCAGATTTATTGATGACTTTGCAAATCCCTCTGCAGAAAGTGTAGAGCATTTTGCTGGTAATTCTATAACTAAGTCTGCTCCGCCTTTAATTGCAGCTTCCGTCCGCTTGAATTTATTGTATATCGCAAATTCACCACGTTGAACGAAATTTCCGCTCATGCAGCATATAACCGATTCGCCTTTGCTTTTTAAAGTATCAATTAAATATTTGTGTCCGTTGTGAAAGGGATTAAATTCGCAAATTACTCCAACTGCCATAAAAATTACCAATTTCCTTAACATATACTTGACATTCGCTTATTATATATATTATTATATATGTATATTAAATTATTTGCAATATCGGAGGGAATAATAATGAAAATTCTTGTTATCAACTGCGGCAGTTCTTCACTTAAATTTCAGTTGATTAATATGGATGATGAATCCTTAATTTGTAAAGGTACTATTGAAAGAATCGGCTTGGAAATTGCCGGCGGTGAAAATAATATTATTTACAGTGCTCAAGATAAGAAGCTTGTTTTTGATAAAGAAATACCTGACCATACAGCGGCATTCAGCACCGTTAAATGGTTAATTACGGAAAGTGAACTTGCTGTTCTTGAGTCATTTGATGAAATTGACGCAATCGGTCACCGTGTTGTTCAAGGCGGCGAAAAATATACAAAAAGTGTTCTTATTAATGAAGAAGTAATTCAAGATATAAAAGACTTAGCTCCGCTTGCTCCGCTTCACAATCCTGCAAATGTTCAAGGCTATGAAGCTTGTTTGAAAGTGGTAGGACCGAAAGTTCCTCAAGTTGCTGTTTTTGACACTGCGTTTCACAGCACAATGCCTCCGATGGCTTATATGTATGCAGTGCCTTATGAATATTTTGAAAAATATGGAATTCGCCGTTATGGCTTCCACGGAACATCACATCAATATGTAAGTCAAAGATGTGCAGATTTTATGCATCAGGATATCAGCAAGTTGAAAATTATTACTTGTCATTTGGGTAACGGTGCTTCCATTGCTGCTGTTAAGTTCGGCAAGGTATTTGATACATCAATGGGCTTTACTCCGCTTGACGGATTTATGATGGGTACACGTTCCGGCGGTGTTGACCCTTCTGTTGTAACATTCATTCAACAAAAGTTAAGTCTTTCACCAAAAGAAGTTGAAGAGATTCTTAATAAAAAATCAGGCGTAAGTGCTATTTCCGGCGTTTCTTCTGACGACCGTGATATTTACAGGGCACAGGAAGAAGGCAACGAACGTGCAATTCTTGCTCATGAAATGCAAGCTTATGAAATTGCAAAATACATTGGTTCTTATGTTGCCGCAATGAATGGTGTTGACGCAATTGTATTTACCGGCGGTATTGGTGAAAACGGCTTCTGGCTTCGAGCAAAGGTTTGTTCTTATCTTGGTTACCTTGGTGTTCAAATCAATCAGTCAATTAACCAAAAAACCGTTCACGGTTTAGAGGCAGAGTTAACTCTGCCAACTGATAAAGTAAGAGTATTTATCCTTGCAACTAATGAAGAACTTATGATTGCAAGAGATACTAAAAATATTGTTGAAAAATTAAAATAAATATTTGGAAAAGGAGGAGTTACAATGCCTGAAATTAAGTATGAAATCACTGAACACGTTGGTGTTATTTCCGAAACCGCACGTGGTTGGACAAGAGAAGTTAATATGATTTCATGGAATGGTCGTGAACCTAAAATCGACATCAGAGATTGGTCACCGGATCATTCAAAAATGAGCAAAGGTTTAACATTTACTAAAGAAGAAATGGATGAACTTAAAAAGCTTGCAGACAAACTCTAAATAAAAGTTATTATTAGGGCAGCTGTTTTAGTTGCCCTTGAACTTTTGTTTACAGGTATTTTTATGTACCTATTTTATTCTAAGAGTTTTTATTGAGGTATTTTAAATGGAATGGACATCGTTAAACGATTTAAGAGAAAAGTATTTATCATTTTTTGAAAGCAAAGGGCATTTAAGACTTCCCAGTTTTTCACTTGTTCCTAATAATGATAAAAGCCTTTTGTTAATTAATTCGGGTATGGCACCTATGAAAAAGTATTTTACAGGCGAAGTTACACCGCCGTCTACCCGTGTTACTACTTGCCAAAAGTGTATCAGAACACCTGATATTGAGCGTGTTGGTAAAACTGCACGCCATGGCACATATTTTGAAATGTTGGGAAATTTCAGTTTTGGTGATTATTTTAAACATGAAGCTACAAAGTGGGCATGGGAATTTTGTACAGATGTGCTTGATTTGCCTGTTGATAAACTTTGGGTTACAATTTATGAAAATGATGACGAAACTTTTGATATATGGACTAAAGAAATCGGTGTAGATCCTTCACATATTGTAAGGTTGGGTAAGGAAGACAATTTCTGGGAACACGGTCAGGGTCCTTGCGGTCCTTGTTCGGAAATTTATTTTGACCGTGGTGAAAAGTACGGTTGTGGTAGCCCTGATTGCAAACCGGGTTGTGAGTGCGACAGATACACTGAATTTTGGAACAACGTTTTCAGTCAGTTTAATAATGACGGCAACGGCAATTATACGGAACTTGCTCAAAAGAATATTGACACAGGTATGGGACTTGAGAGACTTGCTTGCATTATGCAAGGAGTAGATAATCTTTTTGAAGTTGATACCGTTCAAAACATTATGAAAAAGATTTCCGAAATTGCCGGTGTTAAATATCATGATGATGAAAAAAACGATGTTTCGCTTCGTGTTATTACAGACCATATTCGTTCATCTGTATTTATGATTGGTGATGGTGTTATTCCGTCAAATAACGGCAGAGGTTATGTACTTCGCCGTCTTATAAGACGTGCTTGCCGCCATGGCAGACTTTTAGGTGTTAATGAACCGTTCCTTTATAAAGTTGTTAATACAGTTATTGATGAAAATATGTCTGCATATGATTATCTTGATTCAAAGCGTGAGCTTATTATCAAGGTTATGCTTTCCGAAGAAGAATCTTTCGGCAAAACAATAGACAGCGGTCTTGCTTTACTTGATGAATATATTGCTCAAACCAAAGGAAATGTTTTCAGCGGTGAAGATGCATTTAAACTTAACGATACTTACGGTTTTCCTCTTGATTTAACAAAAGATATTCTTGAAGAAAAAGGGATGACCGTTGACGAAGATAAGTTTAATGAACTTCTTGAAAATCAAAAGAAAACTGCCCGTGCTGCCCGTAAAGATGCCGGTGCAGACGCTTGGAAGGGTTCTTCGGTTAAAATTGATGTTGCTGAAACCGAATTTGTAGGTTACACAGATTATAGTTGCACTGCAACTGTTAAAGCAATTATATCTGACGGCGAATTAAAGGATATGCTTGGCGCAGGCGAGGAAGGTGTTGTTGTTCTTGATAAAACCGCTTTCTACGCAGAGTCAGGCGGTCAGGTTGGCGATACAGGCGTTATTTCTTCCAAAAATACAACATTTACTGTTTCAGATACTGTAAAGAATGCAGAAAAGGTATTTTTGCATTCAGGTAAGGTTGAAAACGGTGTAATTTCTGTTGGCGATACTGTTAGTGCCAATATTGATATTGACAGAAGAAAAGCAATCAAGCGCAACCACACAGCAGCCCATTTACTTCAAGCTGCATTAAGAAAAGTATTGGGTAATCATGTTGAACAGGCAGGTCAGCTTGTAAATGAAAGTGAAGTAAGATTTGACTTTACACACTTTAACGCACTTTCCGCCGATGAAATTCAACAGGTAGAAAACTTTGTAAATGAATTTATATTGGATGCCAATGCAGTTGAAAGTATGGAAATGCCCATTGAAGAAGCAAAGAAAATGGGCGCAATGATGCTTTTCGGAGAGAAATACGGCGATGTTGTCAGAGTTGTTAAAGCCGGAGATTTTTCTACTGAATTTTGCGGAGGTACTCATGTATCTAACAGCGGTGAAATCGGCTTATTTAAAATCATAGGCGAATCATCTGTTGCCGCAGGTGTAAGAAGAATTACAGCCGTTACCGGTATTAATCTTCTTAATTCTTATAAGAACGAAACACAGATTATCGAAGATTCTGCAAATGCCCTTAAAACAGGCGTAAACGATGTTGTTAGTAAAATCAACACAGTTATGGCAGAACTTAAAAATAAAGATAAAGAAATTCAATCACTTAATGCTGAACTTACAAAGCTTAAAAGTGCTGATGCTCTCAGTAAGCCTGTTAAAGTTGGCGAACTTGATGTTTATGTTGCCAAGCTTAACGGTACTACGCCTGATGCACTTCGCTCTATGGGCGATGATATTAAGGCAAAAGCTGATAATGTTGTAGGTGTTATTGCAGGCATTAACGGCGAAAAGGCGTCTATTGTTGCTGTGTGCGGTAAAGATGCAATTTCAAGCGGTGTTAAAGCCGGTGATATTGTGCGTGAGGTTGCAAAACTTGCCGGCGGTGGCGGCGGCGGCCGTCCAGATTCCGCAATGGCAGGAGCTAAAGATTTGTCAAAAATTGATGATGCTCTTGGAAAGGTTTGCGATATTGTAAATAATTTCATTAAATGATTTTAAATTTTGAAAGGCTACGGTGATGTTATGTGCTTGTTTTGTAACATAATTAACGGTGATATTCCAAGCACTAAAGTTTATGAGGATGATATGATTTTTGCGTTTAAGGATATTAATCCCGTTGCACCGGTTCATATTCTTATCACCCCCAAAAAACATATTGATTGTGCAAACGATATTAATGGAGAAAACAGCAAATATATTGCACATATTTTTGAAAAAATCCCTGAAATTGCAAAAAGTCAGGGTATTTCATCTTACAGAGTAATAAATAATTGCGGTGAAGATGCAGGCCAAACTGTTATGCATTTGCATTTCCATCTTATTGGCGGCGTTGAAATGGGGGAAAAGATTTTATGAGCGATTCATATACATTAAAAATTGCCGGAATTGAAAGAAAACTTCAAAAGTTTTCAGTAAGTGATAAACTTGATATTGCAGCATTCATTTTATTTGGCGATGTTGAATTAACAGAAAAATGTGCTTCAGCTTTGTTGGAAAAAGTACCTGAGTTTGATTACATTGTAACTCCGGAGGCAAAAAGTATTCCTCTTGCTTATGAAATGAGCAAGCAAAGCGGTAAAAAATACATAGTTGTTCGTAAAGGCGTTAAGGTTTATATGGACAATCCTATTAAAATACCTGTTAGTTCACTTACTACTCAAAACCAACAATATCTTTATCTTGGCCATGAGGATGGCGATTTGCTTAACGGCAAAAAAGTTTTAATTGTTGATGATGTTATTTCTACAGGCGAATCACTTGAAGCTGTAAAAAAAGTTGTTAATGCATTTAATGGAAATATTGTTGCTTCTTGTGCTCCTCTTGCAGAAGGTGATGCAGTCAACAGAAATGATATTGTATTTCTTGAAAAACTTCCGCTTTTCTTTAAATAATTAAAAAGAATTAAACCCGAAAGTATGGTAATAATACTTTCGGGTGATTTTTTTGATTAATGACAGTAAAAAGGTAGCAATTATCGGTGCCGGAATGGTTGGTACAAGCTTTGCTTATTCTCTTTTAAATCAAAACATATGCAATGAAATTTGTTTGATTGATATTAACGAAACAAAAGTAATGGGTGATGCTGCCGATTTGTCTCACGGAGTTCCTTTTGCACCCGGCAGTATTAAAATTTATGCCGGCTCTTATGCCGATTGCAAGAATATGGACATAGCTGTAATATGTGCAGGAATGCCTCAAAATAAAGGCGAATCACGAAGAGATTTATTGAATAAAAATTATGAAATATATAAATCTATTGTAAATAATATAGTTTTAAGCGGTTTTGACGGTGTCTTTCTTGTAGCCGGTAACCCTGTTGATGTTATGACAGAAGTTGTTTTTAAGTTATCGGGATTTCCTAAAAATAAAGTTTTAGGCTCGGGAACAAGCCTTGATTCAGCTCGGTTAAGATATATGATTGGCGATTATTTTAATGTTAACCCTCGTAATGTTCATGCTTATGTGATGGGGGAACATGGGGATTCTGAATTTGTACCTTGGAGCAGTGCAATGCTTTCTGTAATTCCGTTGCTTGATTATAAAAACGTTTTTTTAAGTGAACTTAAAAGAATTGAAGACGATGTGCGTCTGTCTGCATATGAAATAATTAAAGCAAAGGGCGCAACATATTACGGCATAGGTATGGTACTTGCCGGTTTAACAAAGGCAATATTAAATGATGAAAATTCAATATTCACTGTTTCCGCTAAACTAAAAGGGGAGTATGGAAACTCAGGTTTATATATCGGTGTTCCTGCTGTGGTCAACAGAAACGGCGTTCGTGAAATTTGTGAAATTCCATTGAATAAAGAAGAGCAGGAAAAGTTCAATCACTCTTGCGGCATTATAAAAAGTATGCTTGATGAAATAGAGCAATAAAGAAGGTATCCATATGGAGCGGCTTCATAATGAAGTTGCTCTTTTTTAAATTAATATTTTTTAAAATTATGAATTGTAAGTATAAGTTGTTATTTCAGATAATTACATAATTTAAACTGTATTTTGACGGAATCTCTTGACAAAAGAAATTTTATGTTTTTTAATGAAATTAGTTATTTAAGTATTTATGGTATACTTTTTATGTAATATTGTTTTTAGAGGTTTTATATGAAATGTTTTAAACAAACATTGTTTTCATTAATATCGTCTATTATTGTTATGATATTTTATTTCCTAATAAGTATATATATAATAAAAGAAATAAAACAAGATACTTGGCAAATTTTATCTTATATAGGTATAATTGTTTTAACACTGATTTTAAATTTTATTTTTGGTTATATTTTTACAGATAGATTATTAATAGGTGGTTATCTAATTCAATTTATAATTATGCTACTTATATCTATCTTTGTAATTTATTTCGAGAATACTTTTATAGCATATATTGGAATAATCATTAATCCAATATATACTTATATTAAGGAAATACTATGGTACTTTAACGCAGTGTTAAGTGATACAGCATTTTTTAAGATTATTATATCTGTATTAACATCAATACTACCATGTGTTTTTATGTTTCTTGGAGCATATTCTAAAAAGCACAAATTGTAAAATTCTTTTTTATAAATATATTAATAATTTGTTGATTTTGAATTAGTAGTATGAACAGACAATAAGAAAGTAACAGGCAAAAGAGCTCTCCTGATGTTGAATATACATCAGAAGAGTTTTTTATTGTCAAGAAGTTAAGTTGCAGTCAATACAAATTATAAAAGATTGTGAAGTTATAGCTGGTAAAACAAATAAGTTAAACAGAAATGAAATATGCATTTAAAAATCACCTGCTATAACCCAATAAAAAACGGCATAGATAACACTATGCCGTTAATATCTAATGTTTTTTTATTATTCGTTGTTTTCAAGTAGATATGTACCGCCTGTTAATACTGCAATAGCATATTTACCGAATTTGTAAAATTCTTTAACACCTTCATCAAATGTTAAATAATCTGAAACGGTAAAATTCATTTTGTCAATTTTTCGCACAAGATTTTTGCCGGAGCAAACATAAACATCGCCGTCATCGACATTTATATGTGTTGGGTTTACAAATGTTTGAGCGTCTTTACCGCCGATTCTTAAATCAACTTGCATATTTTGACAAGAATATCTAATTGCACAATTTTCAGCCGGGCAAATTGACCAAAAATATTTACCGTCAAGAGCTATTTTACAAACTGTTTCATCGTGGTAATTAAAGTAACCACTCCATGAAAGTTCGCCGTCTCTGTCAAAAATTCCGGCTTCACCGTTTGGATAAATAGCAAGAATTCTTCTATCATACAAAACAGCGGCATCGCATTGAACAAAGTTCGGAATCGTTTCACTGATTTTTTTAAATGAAGAACCGAATTTTTTTAATAAATATGCGTTTTTGGTAAGCACATCTTTTGTTTTGTTTTCAAAGTCAATTACGCTGTATGAAACTTTAAATTGACTGCTGTTTAAAAGAGGCTTTTTTTCAACAAGTATTGCTTTTGTTTCGCTGTATTGCAAAATATCAACAATTTCTTTTGTACTGATTCTAACCAATTTTATTCCTCCACAGATGTTAAGAATCCGAGAGTCATTAAACTGTCGGTCAAATGAACATTTTCAACTAATACTTCAGGATGCGCCATTGCAATATCATAATTGCTGAAATTCCAAAAACTTTTAATTCCTAAGTTAACAAGTGAATCCGTAAGCTCTTTCATATCGTTTGACGGAATACAAATAACGGCACAAATAGGCTTGTTATCAATGCAAAAGTTTTCAAGGTAGTTAATATTTCTAACCGGAATACCTTTAATCATATTCCCGCATATGGCTTCATTTTTATCAAAAATACCTATAAGCTGAAAACCGCTTTTAACTCCGAAAATTTTGTTGCAAACTGCTTTACCAAGGTTACCTGCGCCAATAAGAATTGTTTTTCTTTCATTAGAAACACCTAATATTTCGCCTATTTTAGAATGAAGTTCCGGCACATTATATCCATAGCCTTGCTGACCAAAACCGCCAAAGCAGTTAAAGTCATGGCGAATTTGGGAGGCAGTAAGACCCATTCTGTTTGCAAGTTCTTTTGAACTGATTCTAACTATTCCGTTTTCTTTTAAGCTTTGTAAAAAACGGTAATAGCGGGGAAGTCGTTTTATAACGGAAATAGAAATTTCTTCTTTTTTATCCATAACGTCCGTTCCTCTCTTAACAAAATTATTTTGTCATATTTTCAATAGTTTCCATTACATAGTCGCCGAATTCACTGCAAGTACATCCGGTATCACGACCTGTAATTGTAAGTTTCTTTTCTTCAAACATGCATTTATCAAGCGCTTTTTCAAGTGCTTCAGCCTTATCCTGATAACCAATGTGTGAAAGAAGCATTGCCGATGCACGAAGCATGCTGCAAGGGTCTGCATATTGACCTCTGCCTTCTTGAATCATTCTTGGCGCAGAACCGTGAATTGCTTCAAACATAGCATATTTTTTACCAATGTTTGCTGAACCGGCTGTACCTACGCCGCCTTGGAACTCAGCAGCTTCATCTGTAATAATATCACCATAAAGATTCGGAAGAACAAAAACTTTAAAATCTTTTCTTCTCATTGGGTCAATAAGCTTTGCTGTTGTAATATCTATATACCAGTCATCAGTAACAATGCCGGGGTATTCCTCGCCGATCTTCTTGGCTGTGTTAAGGAATTTACCGTCGGTTGTTTTAATAATATTTGCCTTTGTAATGATAGATACTTTGCCTTTGTTGTTTTTCTTTGCGTATTCATATGCAAGGCGTGCAATTCTATCACAACCTTCTTGTGTTGCAACCGTAAAGTCAACCGCAAGGTCGTCTGTAATATTTACGCCGTATGAACCAACAGCGTATCCGCCTTCTGTGTTTTCACGGAAGAATGTCCAGTCAATACCTTCTTCGGGAACTTTAACAGGGCGCATATTTGCAAAAAGGTCAAGTTCTTTTCTCATTGCAACGTTTGCTGATTCAACATTTGGCCATCCGTCACCTTGGCGTGGTGTTGTTGTAGGTCCTTTAAGAATAACATGGCAAGCCTTTAATTCTTCAAGTACATCATCAGGAATAGCTTTAAGGCATTTTGCTCTGTTTTCAATGGTAAGTCCGTCAATTTCTTTAAATTCAACTTTACCGCTTGCTACTTCGTCTTTTAGAAGAAATGCAAGCACTCTTTCACTTTCTTTTGTAATTACAGGGCCGATACCGTCGCCACCGCAAATTCCTATAACAATTTTATCAAGTTTTTCGTAATCAACAAAATCTTTATCTTCTTTAATCTTTTTTGCTCTTGCAAGTTGACCTTCCATAAGTTTACGGAATTTTTCAACTGCTTCGTCAATTGCTTTTCTTTCTTCTGTCATTGTTTATACCTTTCTGCCATATGGCAAATTATTTGTTCATTTCTCTTGTGTAGTCAAGTAAACCACCGCAAAGAAGCATATCTCTTTGCCTTTGTGATAAGTGTGAGGAATCAAGTTCATAATTTTCACCCTTTGTAATATTCTTTAAAACAACGGGTGTGTTATTTTTAATTGCTTCTCTGATGCTTTCTAAAGCTAATTCATCCATTTGGTCAATTTTATCATAATCGGATTCATTTTTGAATGTGAACGGTAAAATGCCGGCATTTACAAGGTTAGCAACATGAATTCTTGCGAAGCTCTTTGTAATTACTGCTTTAACACCTAAGTAAAGAGGAACAAGTGCCGCGTGTTCACGGCTTGAGCCTTGACCGTAGTTAGCACCGCCGATAATAAATCCTTTTCCTTCTTTTTTAATTCTTTCAGGAAATTCTTCATCACAAACAGCAAAACAATACTGTGAAAGGTGAGGAATATTTGAACGGTATGGAAGAATTTTGGCACCGGCGGGCATAATATGGTCTGTAGTAATGTTGTCAGCGACTTTAAGCATTACTTTTGCTTCAATGTTTTCAGGAAGAGGTTCTGTTTTCGGGAATGGTTTAATGTTAGGTCCTCTAAGTACTTCAATGCTTGCAGCGTCTTCAACAGATGCTGGTGGTTCAATCATGTTGTCGTTAACAATAAATTTATTTGGCATTTCGATTTTTGGTGCTTCACCTAAATCTCTTGGGTCTGTAAGGTATCCTGTAAGCGCTGATGCAGCTGCAACTTCAGGTGATACAAGATATATTCCTGCATCCTTTGTTCCGCTTCTGCCTTCAAAGTTTCTGTTAAAAGTTCTAAGAGAAATACCTTTTGAATTAGGGCTTTGTCCCATTCCGATACAAGGACCGCAAGCAGATTCAAGTATTCTTGCACCTGCATTAATCATGTCTGAAAGCGCACCGTTTAATGCAAGCATATTAAGAACCTGTTTTGAACCGGGTGCAATGCAAAGTGAAACTGTTGGGCACACGGTTTTGCCTTTAAGTATTGCCGCAACTTTCATCATATCAACATATGACGAGTTTGTACATGAGCCAATTGCAACTTGGTCAACTTTAATTTTACCGATTTCTTCCGTTGTTTTTACTTTGTCCGGCATATGAGGACAAGCAGCCATAGGGGTTAAAGAACAAAGGTCAATGTCAATTACTTCATCATAAACTGCATCTTCATCAGGCAAAATTTCTGTCCAGTCTTCTTCTCTGCCTTGGGCTTTAAGAAAGGCAAGTGTAATTTCATCTGATGGGAAAATAGATGTTGTTGCGCCTAATTCGGCACCCATGTTTGTAATTGTTGCACGTTCCGGAACAGAAAGAGTTTTAACTCCGTCTCCGCCGTATTCAATGATTTTGCCTACGCCGCCCTTAACGCTCATAATTCTTAAAACTTCAAGAATAACATCTTTTGCCGAAACCCATGGCTTCAAATATCCGTGAAGATTAATTTTTGTCATTTTCGGCATTGGAATATAGTATGTGCCGCCGCCCATTGCAACAGCAACATCAAGTCCGCCTGCACCCATTGCAAGCATGCCTATTCCGCCGCCGGTTGGAGTGTGGCTGTCAGAGCCGATTAATGTTTTGCCGGGAATTCCAAAGCGTTCCAAATGAACTTGGTGGCAAATTCCGTTGCCGGGTCTTGAAAAATAAATGCCGTGTTTTTTTGTAACTGTTTGAATGTATCTGTGGTCATCTGCATTTTCAAACCCTGTTTGTAAAGTGTTGTGATCAATATATGCAACGCTTTTTTCTGTCTTCACTCTGTCTACACCCATAGCTTCAAATTCAAGGTAAGCCATTGTGCCTGTTGCGTCTTGAGTTAATGTTTGGTCAATTTTAAGCCCAATTTCAGAGCCTACAACCATTTCACCTTCAACAAGATGAGACTTTATAAGTTTTTGTGCAAGTGTAAGTCCCATAACTTAAACCTCCTAAGTTGTTAATTTTTTTGACAATCTATTTTACAATATTGTTTATCTTGTGTCAATGTTAAACAACACATTTTCATCTAATATTAATAATTAAAAACAATATATTGAAAAAGTTTTTGTCATATGATACAATATATAAGAATTTTGGGCATAATAAACGGGGAAGTGTTGTTATGTCTGAAACAGAAAAAACTAATGAATCTGCTGAAAATAATGCGCAAAACGATTTTGAAACCGGTTCCATAACCGTTGAAAAAAACGGTCATTTTATTCATTGTTTAACAATAATCGGTCAAATAGAAGGGCATTATATTTTACCGAGTCAAAACAAAACTACAAAGTATGAACATGTTATTCCTCAACTCGTTGCTATTGAAGAAAGTAAAGAAATTGAAGGCTTGCTTATTATTTTAAATACCGTCGGCGGTGATGTTGAGGCTGGGTTGGCAATAGCAGAACTTTTATCTACAATGAAAACGCCTACTGCGTCTCTTGTTCTCGGAGGCGGTCATTCAATAGGAGTTCCGCTTGCTGTTTCTTGTAAAAAAAGTTTTATTGTTCCAAGCGCCACAATGACCGTCCACCCTGTTAGAATGAATGGGCTTGTTCTCGGCGTTCCTCAAACCTTGTCTTATTTTGAAAAAATGCAAGACAGAATCGTAAATTTTGTAGAAAACAATTCAAAAATATCTGCTGCAGATTTTCGCAGTTTAATGCTAAAAACCGGCGAACTTGTTATGGATGTAGGCACTGTGCTTGACGGAGAGGGCGCTGTTTCATGCGGTTTGATTGATGAAATGGGTGGATTGTGTGATGCCCTTGCTTATTTGAATTCTCTTATTGAGGAGGAAAATAAATGATTTGGTCAATAATTAATGAGGCAGATATATTTTATTGTGATAATTGCGCTAATACTTTAATGACGCCACGTTCAAGTAATCCTTACGATTACGTCAGGGCAGGTTATTATGTAGATAACGCTTCTTTGTTTGGAGGAAAAAATATTGTCAATTTTAACAGCTGTTTTTCAAGCGTTGGGGCAAGTCCTAACATTTCTTTTCCCTGTGTCGGAAAGCGGTCATTCCGCAATATTCCATGATTTCGCTGGCAGATATACCGGTTCGTGTTCCGAACTTACCGGTTTAATACATATAGGAATGGCTGTGGGTATTGCAGTTGCATTTTATAAAGTATTTATTAAACTTATTTACGAATTTTTCAGCGGTTGGACAGATTTGTTCAAGAAAAGATTAAGTGTAAAAGACTCTTCAAATTCGAGGAAATTTATGTATTTTACATTAATTCCCTATGTATTTATGCTTATATACTTAATTCCTGTGTCGAAAGAAAAGAATATATACCGGATTTTAAACTCAACTTCTTATAACGGAGACGTTTTAGGTGAGGGTATTTGCTTTGCTGTTACAGGGGCTTTGCTACTTGTTGCGTGGAAAATTCTTTCTAAAAATGAAAAAGGTACAAAGCTCAGTTTGCCATATGCGGTTATTTTAGGCCTTGCGGTATTTATTACTTTGCCAATTGGCGGATTTTCATTGTGCGCAACGGTAATATGTGTGCTTTTGATTTGCGGCGTTAATAAAAAAGTTGCCTTTCGCTATTTTATATCGTTGTCCGTTCCGATTTTGCTCGTTGGCGGAATTGTAGAAATTGTTAATTGTATTACATATGTAAACATAATTTCAGGTGTTATTGCAGTTTTAATTGCAGGCGGTGCATCATATATTGCTTCAAAATTCACTTTTTACATTTTTACTCAAAACAAATTAAAATATTTTGCTTTTTATGATTTTGCAATAGGCGCTGTTGCCATAATTGCAGGTATAGTTGAATTAATCATTAACAGGGGATAATATGGCTAATAAAAAAATTCAAAGCAATCGTTCTAAAAATCAAAACAGAAAAAACAAAAATCAACAGCAAAATGCGGATTTTCAAAGAAAAGAAGCCATTAATCGTGTTACAAGTATTGTAATTTTTGCATTATCCGTTATTTTCTTTTTTGTTGCTGTTGTCAGCGGTCAGGGTGCTTGGCGATTTTTGCATAACACTTATGTTGGCTTGTTTGGAATTCTTGCCGCTATTGTGTTTCCGATATTAACTGTTGCAATAACTGTTTTGTATTCAGTTAAAGACAACGAGCCGGGTATTCTTGCTGCTAAAGGTGTAGAGTGCATTATAATGATTTTGCTTATATCGACTTTGATACATATTGTGCAAAATCAACCCGGTGAAATTTTTAAAGATTGTATAGTTGATTCTTTTAAAACTGCTTCTCAAACATTTAACGGCGGATTTTTCGGTGCATTAATCGGTTGGTTACTTTTAACACTTGGCAAAGCACCGGCTGTTATTGTTGATATAGTTCTTATTTTTGTTGATTTTATGTTTTTAACAGGTATCACAGTAATTCAATTTCTTAAAGGCGCCGTTTCTCCTGCAAAAGCAACTTATGAAAAGGTAGCTCCAGTTATTGAAGAAAAGCGTGAACAAAGGCGCATGAATAAAAAAACGATTGATGTGCCTCTTGATGATGTTCCGCCTGAAACAGATAAGATTAAAACAATAAAAAAACCAAAGAAAGCGGTTGATGTTTCAAACGGCGATGATATTATTGACAATCAGCAAAACAATATTGTTTCAAAAGATATTATTGATGAAATTAATCAGGCGACAGCACGAAATAAAGCGTTAAGAGCTGATTATAAAGAAAAGTCTATTGATGAAATTGTTCGTGATGCTTCAACTCAAGAAGAGAAGAAACCTGTTGAAACTTTTGAAGTATCCGAAAGTCAAATGAAGGCAACAGTTGAGGATTATGTTATGCCTCCTGTTGATATTTTAAAGAAAGTTAAACACGCTTCTACAAAGGATGTCAGCGGAGAGTTAAAGGAGAATGCTGAAAAACTTATTGATACGCTTCATTCTTTTAATGTTGATGCAACTATTACCGATATCAGCCGAGGACCGACTGTAACAAGATATGAACTAAAACCTGCGGCAGGCATAAGAATTTCTAAAATTACAAATCTTGCCGATGATATTGCACTTAATCTTGCTGCAACACATGTTCGTATTGAAGCACCTATTCCGGGCAAAGCTGCTGTAGGTATTGAAGTTCCAAATGTTGTTAAAAACAGTGTTTCAATGCGTGAAATTGTTGAAACACCTGAATTTACACAGCAAAGTTCAAAGCTTTCCGCAGGGCTTGGTAAGGATATAGCAGGCAACAGCGTATTTTGTGATATTGCTAAAATGCCCCATCTTCTTATTGCAGGTACAACCGGTTCAGGTAAATCCGTTTGTATGAATTCAATTATTGTTTCTATGCTTTACAGAGCAAAACCCGATGAGGTTAAATTTCTTATGATTGACCCTAAACAGGTTGAATTTTCAAAATATGTGGGCATTCCACACCTTCTTGTTCCTGTTGTTACCGATCCAAGAAAAGCCGCAGGTGCATTGGGTTGGGCAGTGTCAGAAATGCTTCAGCGTTATAATAAATTTTCAGAAATCGGTGTAAGAGATATTTCGGGCTATAATAAGTTTGTCGAAAAACATGACGATATGGAAATTATGCCTAAAATTTGTATTTTTATTGACGAACTTGCCGATTTGATGATGGCTGCACCCAAAGAGGTTGAAGATTCTATTTGTCGTCTTGCTCAAATGGCACGTGCTGCGGGAATGCATCTTGTAATTGCAACGCAAAGGCCGTCTGTAGACGTAATTACAGGTCTTATCAAAGCTAATATTTCTTCAAGAATCGCACTTACTGTTTCATCACAAATTGATTCAAGAACAATTTTAGATGCTTCAGGTGCAGAAAAGCTTTTAGGTAACGGTGATATGCTTTACAGCCCTATCGGCGCAACTAAACCACTTCGTGTTCAAGGTTGTTTTATCAGCGATGAAGAGGTAGAGGAATTGTGTGAATTTATCAAAAATCAGGGCGACACAGAATATGATGAGAATATTCAAAAAGAAATCGAGGCCAAAGCAGTTGTTGACAAAAAGACAAGCCCCTTTGAGGATAACGGAGAAGAGGGCAATAACTATGACGCTTTGTTTGACAAAGCCGCAGAGATTGTTATGGAAACAGGAACTGCATCTACATCATTTTTACAGCGTAAATTGTCTGTAGGTTATGCAAGAGGTGCTAAAATTATCGACCAGCTACAGGAATACGGTGTTATCGGTCCTGCAGAAGGTAGCAAACCACGTCAAGTGTTGATGACTAAGCAAACGTGGCTTGAAAAACGAGCTTATGAAAACGGCAGAGAATTTACTGCTGAAAATTCCGAACAAATGGATTTTAACGATGTTGAAAATTCTGTAAATGATATTGAAGAAAATGATTTTAAGGATTAGTTAATGGCAGATTTTTTACCTATTAATAAAAAAGATATGGAAAAAAAAGGATGGACTCAACCTGATTTTGTTTATGTTACAGGTGATTCTTATGTAGACCATCCGTCTTTCGGTGTATCAATTATCTCAAGAGTACTTGAAGCTAACGGATATCGTGTTGCTATATTAAGCCAGCCTAATTGGAGAAGTGAAAATGATTTTACGCAGTTTGGAAAGCCACGCCTTGGCTTTTTAATAACTGCAGGCAATATTGACTCAATGGTTGCACATTACACTGCTTCAAAAAAAATCAGGCGTGATGATGCCTATACTGCCGGCGGCAAAGCAGGCAAAAGACCTGACAGGGCAGTTACGGTTTATTCTAATATCGTTAAAAGAATTTATCCCAATACACCTGTTATAATTGGTGGTTTAGAGGCCTCATTAAGACGTTTTGCACATTATGATTATTGGGCAGATGAAATTAAACCTTCTGTATTAATTGATTCCAAAGCGGACCTGTTAATTTACGGAATGGGTGAAAAGCAGGTTGTTGAAATTGCAAACAGGCTTAATGAAGGCGAACATGTTTCGGATTTAACAAATATTAAAGGCACTGTTTATTCGGTGGATGTTAAAAACACACCGTATACCGGCGTTGAAGTTCCTTCATTGGAAAATTGTATTAATTCTAAAAAAGAATATGCAAAGTCTGTTAGGGTTGAGCAGGATGAGCAAGACCATATACGCGGTAGAGTGGTTCGCCAGCGTCATGGCTCTGAAATGATTATTCAAAATGAACCTATGCCGCCCCTTACAACAGAAGAACTTGACGCTGTTTATGAATTGCCGTATATGCGTACTTATCATCCTATTTATGAAAAATTGGGCGGCGTTCCCGGAATTAAAGAGGTTGAATTTTCAATTACACACAACCGCGGTTGCTTTGGTGCTTGTAATTTTTGTTCAATTCAATTTCATCAGGGCAGATATGTTACGTCAAGAAGCAAAGAAAGTATTATAAAAGAGGCAAAGTTATTATCAGGCTTAAATAACTTTAAAGGTTATATTCATGATGTGGGCGGTCCTACAGCTAATTTCCGAAAGCCGTCTTGCATGTTCCAGTTAGAACATGGTTTGTGCAAAGGAAAAAAATGTCTTGCACCAAATCCATGTCCTAATTTAATTGCAGACCACAGTGAATATTTGGATATTTTAAAAAGTGTTCGTTCCTTGCCTAATATAAAAAAAGTATTTATAAGAAGCGGCATCAGATATGATTATTTGCTTCAAGATAAAAATGACGAATTCTTTAGGGAACTTGTTGCCAATCATGTTTCAGGTCAGCTTAAGGTTGCTCCCGAACATTGCAGTGCGGCTGTTCTTGATAAAATGGGCAAACCTCATATAGAAGCATACATTGAATTTTCAAAAAGATATTTTAAATATACAGGTGAAGTACATAAAGAGCAATATCTTGTTCCGTATTTAATGTCAAGTCACCCCGGTTCTACTCTTGACGATGCAATAGAACTTGCCGTATTTTTAAAAAAGCATAATATCAGACCGGAACAGGTTCAGGATTTTTATCCTACACCAGGAACAATTTCTACTTG
>CAKSWS010000028.1 GCA_934512155.1 uncultured Eubacterium sp.
CAGGTAATGATAACTGCTTTTCAGCCGAAAAACACATAAAAAAAGAACTTGATCAATTTTGCGACGAAACACATTTTGAAGAATACCAAATGGCACCAAAGGCGTTTTTACACTTTACAAAAACAGTTGCCGTTTTAATTATTGCGGCTGTTATAATCGGTCTTATTCTTGTGTTTACGGAAGTAATAAGCTTTTTTGTTGCACAGTGCATAGTGGGAATAGTTGTGGCAGGATCGCTTTTTGTAACGTTTATGGAATTTTTGCTTTATAAGCAATTTCTTGACCCGCTTCACAAAAAAGTTACTGCGCACAATCTTGTTGCTTCAAGAAAACCAAGCGGAGAAATTAAAAAAAGAGTAATAATCAGCGGTCATATTGACGCTGCATATGAGTGGCGATATATCTATATTGGTAAGGATAAACTTTTTGGGCCCGTAATGGCATGTGTAATCGGCGGTGCCGTTATTTCCTTCATTATTTCGGTAATTTGTGTTATTTCAAATTTTGTTGATATGGGTTCTTTCGGCGACTTTATGATTAATTATTCTTATTATTTTCATATTTTAACAGCATTGTTTATGATTGCACTTTATTTCTTCGCTGATTTTAAACGCATTTCACCCGGTGCCAATGATAATTTAACCGGCACTTATGCAGCTGTGTGTGCGCTTCGTATGCTTGATATGGCAGGAGTTGAACTTAAAAACACAGAAGTTGTGGCAATGATTAACGACGGTGAAGAGGCAGGACTCAGAGGTGCAAAGGCATTTGCAAAAGAGCATCTTGATGAATATAAAAACGACGGCGTTGAAACAATAGTTATTTGCTGTGATACTTTAACAGACCTTGAATATCTTAATGTTTATTCAAAAGATATGACCGGCACTGTTAAAAATGATAAAGAAGTTTCAAAACTTGTTTATGATTCCGCTAAAGAAGCAGGATATGATGATGTTAAATATGCAACTGTATTTTTCGGTTCATCAGATGCTGCGGCATTTACCCAGGCAGGCATTAAAGCAACTTGCCTTGCTGCTATGGATCCATCCCCTGCGGATTATTACCATAACCGCCGTGATACGGCAGACAGATTGGTGCCTGAGGCTATAGAAAAAGGCTTCAATATTGTGCTTGCTTCTATTTTGAATTTTGATAATGAGTAAATAAAAAATCGACAGTATATGCAAATTGCATATACTGTTTCTTTTATTTTAACGGTTATATTCATTTTGTGTATTCAAATTGAAGATTTACTTAATCTGCCTGCTAAGGTATACTGTGTTTACAGGAAATATTTGGAGAGGTGAATAAAATTGTTTGAAATTGATAATGAAAAAATAGGTAAATATTTAGATCGTCTTATTGAAACAAAATTTGATTCTGCACGTGATTTTTGCAGGGCATACTTAAGGCTTCAAAATGAAAATCTTGTTGAAGCTGAAATAAGCAATATGTCAAATCGTATTTCGCAAATAAAGAAAGGTGCAAAAGCGGTTCAAATTTATGATTTGCTCGCATTCAGTCAGCTGCTTGGCGTATCGTTTGAACAAATTTTAAGTGCCGGCGAATGCGGAAGCACCGGAATCCAACAAAATACAAATTATACAATTGCACAGTCGAGTAACGAGCAGGATTGGATTGAATATATTAAAGATGGTCAAAATCCTTTTTGGCACCGTGATGAATACGGTAAAACAGTAATTGATTATGCCGTGGGCTTTGGAAATTACAAGCTTATTAAATATTTGTATGATAATGAGTACATATTTTTTTCAGACGGTATGAAAACTGTCGGTAAATCATTTGTTAAAACATTTGGGGTAAATACAAAAATAAAAGAATTGGGTTTTGACGAAAATGCGGCAAAAGATTTTGAAAAGAATTTGGCGTTTTATGACGAATTTCCTCATAATATAATTACTCAAGACCAACTGCGCTCACGCATTATTTCTCTTGCAATAAGTAATAATGATATAAAAATGCTTGAAGATTTAAAGGCACGAGAAACCCCTGAAATGTATTTTGGCAATATTAATTTTTATTGCGGCAGTTATGATATTGATTCTCATTATGATAAATATATGGTGAAAGAGATTTCAGAGGCGAATTGTAAAATTCTTAAATATTTTACAGATTGGTTTTATGTTCCCGATAGTGTACGCCATAAAAACGGAAAACACAGCGAACATATTTTTGTTTTTCCTTACTACTCTCAGTTGCTTGATTTTTTGATAGCCAACAATAAAAGATTTGTTGTAACGGCACTTGAAAAAGCCATAAAACATAATGAGCAGGCGTTTGACAAACTTTCTGAATTGGTTGTGCGTTTCAGAGGTATGAATGAAGTGTTTGCAAAGAATTGGCATGAACGTTTTGAGTTTAGCGAAAACGGCGATTTTGTTTCGTTTTATAACCCTTTAACAGGAGAGGGAATGATAACAAACGTTGTTAATTCCTCAAAAAAATCTTCCGATATGCAAGTTAATATTCTTATTGAAAAGCTTAACGATTCTTATAATAAAATTAAAAATATAACTGAAAGTAAGGAGTTTAACAGTTAATGCTGTAATGAAAAGGGGTGAAAATTATGTTTTGTAAAAATTGCGGAAATAAGCTTGAAAAAAATGAAACCGTTTGTCCTTATTGTATGACACCGGTAAACGATAATTATATTCCGCCTCAACCAAATGAGAATAAAACAATTATTTGGCTTGGCATACTTGGATTTTTTATTCCGCTTGTGGGCATTATTTTGTATTTTGTATACGATAAAGAAAATCATGAGCGTGCAATACATTCAATAAAAGGTGTGGTAATAGGAATTATTACAAGACTTGTTATTACAGTGGTGTGTTTGGTACTTGTTTTTACCGGCGTTTTCAGATTGTCCAAAAATGTATTGTCATATATTACAGACGATCCGTCTTATGCTGATAATTATGATGTAACCGGTGAAGAAACAACAAGTTTTGATTTTTATGATTTTAATAAAAATTATTATAATGATAGCGACAATACGCAATCATATGAAGATTCTTATGATTCATACGGATATGATGATTATAATTATGCTTATGATTACGATAATTAATCAAAAAAGGACTTTGTGCTTGACTTAACAGCACAAAGTCCTTTTATTATTTGTTGATTTAATCAGCAGTTCATCCCGGATTCAATCCAATCAAGCAATGATGGGTATTCTTCTTTGTAATTGTCTAATTTTTCGCTGTTAGCGTCAACAAAAGCCTGAAATTCATCTGCATCTTCAAAATCAAATGTAAAGTCCTGCTCAAAATCGTATGTCGCAGTAAAAAGATAGTCAAACAAGTCATCTGCCGAGTAATTTTCAAGCAATTTGTCTGCCACGGTTTCCGTTGTGTAATCAAGTGCATTTTTAACTGTTGCTTCATAATCATCAGGTTCTGAAAAAATCTCGTCCGATTCGTTGCAGTATTCAACAATTTTATCTTCATAAATATCTAAATGGGCAAGGTAGTCAATAACGTCTTCAAGACCTGTTTCGTTAATCAAATCATACATTCTGTAACCGAATTCTCCAACAATGTTTTGCAATGCAACGGCTTTTAAAATGCTGTCAATTTCTTGATTTTCTTCGTCTACAATAACAAATCCGTCTTCTTTAAATTGTTCCCAAACCAATTCGTAAAAAACTTTGAATTTTGGTTTTTCTTCAAAAATTGCCTCGTAAATATAAGAATCCAAATCCATAAATTTATTTAATCTCCTCTGTAATTTGCTTATATTGTAACCTAATATTACATAATTTTCAATATTGCATTAAGCATAATAATAGGATATAATTATTTTGATTAAATATTAAGTTTGAAGAGGATAAATTATGGTAGTTGAACTTATAAGTAAAAATAATAAAGTGCAGTGCTTGCAAGAAGGTGCAATGCTGCATTCATTAATAAAAAACGGTAAAGAATATTTATGGCAGGGAGATAAAGAACATTGGTCGGGTCAAGCTCCCGTTTGCTTTCCGATTGTTGGAGTTTTGCCAAACGGCAGTGCCGTTGCTTTCGGTAAAGAATGTAAAATGAATCGCCACGGCGTTGCAAGAATTAATCCATTTGAAATAAAAGAGCAGGGAAAAAATTATGTAACGTTTATTCAAAATTCAACCGAGGAAACAAAAAAATCCTTTCCTTTTGATTATTCTCTTGAGATTAAATATATTTTGACAGATGATACGGTTACTACGGAATATACCGTTACAAACATCGGAAATGAAAAAATACCTTTTGTAATCGGCGGTCACCCGGCTTTCAACTGCCCTGTTAATGACGGTGAGGCGTTTGAAGATTATAAGGTTGTTTTTGACTGTGATTTAAATGCAAAATGTCTTCGACCAAATCATGAAACCGGCTTGGTAGACATTGAAAAACGATATTCTGTTTTAAGCGGCAGTAATTTTATAAATATGAAGCATGACTTGTTTGAAGAGAACGACGCCATGATTTTTGATAATATTAAATCTAAATCCGTTTCTTTAATAGGAAAAAAAGGAAACGGTGTAAAACTTGAATTTCAGGATTTTACAAATTTGCTTGTTTGGTCTGCTTGTAATAATGCAAACTTTGTAGCTCTTGAACCGTGGACGGGTATTTCAAATTGTTCTGATGAAAACGAAATTTTTGAAAATAAAAGGGGAATGATGGTTCTTGAACCGAAAGAAACTGCAACATTCAAGTTTAAAATTACAATGATTTAAATAAACCTTTTGTGTAATATACGGTGATAAAATGAATTATTCTATGATAAGAACAGCCGCTGCTTCTCTAAAATTAAAGGTAGCAAATCCGGAATTTAATAAAAATCAAATTATAAATGCAATAAATTCTGCCGAAAAAGAAAACGTAAGGCTTCTTGTAACTCCGGAACTTTCAATAACCGGCTATACTTGTGCAGATTTGTTTTTTAGTACAGAACTTCAGCAACAGGCTTTTTGTGCGTTAGGGGAAATTATAAACTACACAAACGGCAAAAATATTGCTGTTTTGGTTGGCATGCCTGTTCCTTTTCGTAATAAGCTTTATAATTGTGCCGTTGTTGTTTTAAACGGTGAAATAAAAGGCGTTGTTCCTAAAATCCATTTGGCAAATTATAACGAGTTTTACGAAAAACGCTGGTTTGCAAGCGGCAGTGATTTTTCAGTCTTGCAGGATATTGAACTTTGCGGTTGTAAAACAAAGATAGGCAGTCAAATTTTTAATTTGGGCGACGGAGCTGTTTTAGGGGCAGAACTTTGCGAGGATTTGTGGGTAACAAATCCTCCCAGTGGTACGCTGGCTTTGCAAGGCGCAAATATTATTGTAAATCTTTCCGCAAGTAACGAATATGTTTCAAAGGCACGTTACAGAATTGATTTAATTTCAAATCAGTCTGCCCGTTGTGTATCGGCTTATGTTTATGCAGGTGCATCCGTTTACGAAAGTACTACCGACCTTGTTTTCAGCGGTGCAACCGTTATTGCTGAAAACGGTGGCATTTTGGCAAAAGGCAGTCGCTTTGAAAGGGAAAATGTTTTAACGATAGGCGATGTGGATATTGAAAAATTAAACAATCTTCGTAGAAACAATATGTCTTTTGATAATTGTTTGGAAAATGCAAATGTTGTTGACTGCTTTGTTGAAAATAAAGAAAATGATTTGAAATATCGCTTTGCGGATTCACATCCATTTGTTCCGTCAGACAAAAATCAAATTCGTGAAAGGTGCGAGGAGATTTTTGCAATTCAGTCCGCAGGTTTGGCAAAAAGACTGGAACATGTGGGTTCATCCGGTGCTGTTGTGGGCATTTCAGGCGGTCTTGATTCAACGTTGGCATTGCTCGTTTGTGTGCAGGCAATGAAGTTAATCGGTAAAACAAATGCCGATATTTTAGGCGTAACAATGCCGGGCTTCGGCACTACGGACAGAACATATAATAATGCCGTTGATTTAATGAAATCTTTGGGCGTTACAATTAAGGAAATAAGTATAAAAGACGCATGCATTCAGCATATGAAAGATATTGAACATGACGAAAGCATTAAAGATATAACATATGAAAACACCCAGGCAAGGGAAAGAACACAAATTCTTTTTGATTTGGCAAATAAACATGGGAAATTGCTTGTGGGTACAGGAGATTTAAGTGAACTTGCAATGGGTTGGTGCACTTATAACGGCGACCATATGAGTATGTACGGTGTTAATGCGTCTGTGCCTAAAACTCTTGTAAGGTATCTTGTTGAATATGTGGCACAAATCAGTGATGAAAAAACGTCAAAGATCCTTTATGATGTGCTTGATACGCCTGTTTCACCTGAACTTTTGCCGCCGGATGAAAACGGCAAAATCGCTCAAAAAACAGAGGAAAATATAGGCCCGTATGAATTGCATGATTTTTTCCTTTACAATTTTGTGCGTTTTGGATATTCGAAAGAAAAAATACTTGCTCTTGCAAAGAAAGCTTTTAACGGTAAATATGAAAAAGATGTTGTTGAAAAATGGCTTAATGTATTTTTAAAACGATTTTTTATCAGTCAATTTAAGCGCAGTTGTATACCTGATTCGCCAAAAGTAGGCTCTGTATCGCTAAGTCCGAGAGGTGATTGGCGTATGCCTTCTGATGCGGATTTCAGTGCATTTATAAAATAACTCAAAAGGGGTAAAATTATGGAAGATAATAAAGAAAAGAAAACTGTAAATAAGAAAAAAATTGCTATAATTGTTTCTGTTATATCGGCAGTTGTAATTGTTGCGTTAATTGTGGCATATGCAGTAAAAAAAGATGATAACGGTTATGTGGATTTGCCTGTAACGGAAATTGTTACCGATGAAAACGGCGAGCCTGTAACAGATGAAAACGGTAACGTTGTTACTCGTGCTGTAACGGATGCAAGCGGCAATACCGTAACTGAAAAGGCAGACGGAAATACTTCGTCAGGCGACACAAACGGTGCTGCAAATAATTCAAATGCAGGCGGTAACAATGTGTCAACAAGTAAAATCGATTCAGATAATAACGCAACCGTAAAGCCAAATGATAAAACAACCACTAAAAAAGAAGCTACAACGAAACCTAAGGCAAGAAAAATCAGCGTAACAGTTAAGTTCCCTCAGGGCCAAACAACAGATACAGTTTTGATTTATGCAGATGACCAACTTGTCAGTGAAGAAGAGGTTACGGTTGGTAAAGACGGACTTTATACATTCGAAACGGAAGATAAGTACAAAGGTGATGTGAAAATTACCGCTTCGCTTAAAAATTATAAAAGCTCGGCTTCTTTCACTGTTTTGGCAAGCAGCTCGTCAGTAAGACTTGATATGCCTCTTAATCATGTAGAAGAAGTTGTGGGTGAAGACGATTAAACAATTTTTAAAAGTTCTCTGATTTTTCAGGGAACTTTTATTGTTTTTACTAAAAAATGAATATAAACATAGTATAAAATATATAAAATAATATGTTGAATTTGGTAATCTTGCGTGTTATAATGTTTAAGGTTATGGGGGTTTTATACCCACAACTTACTTTATTTATGATAATTTTTTTATTAGGAGGAATTCCAATGGCAAGGAAAAAGAAAACAATGGATGGTAACAACGCTGCCGCTCACGTGTCATATGCGTTTACGGAAGTTGCTGCTATCTATCCCATCACACCTTCATCTGTTATGGCTGAAGTTACAGATGTGCTTTCATCAAAAGATGCTAAAAACATTTTTGGTCAAAATGTAAGAGTTCAGGAAATGGAATCTGAAGGCGGTGCCGCAGGTGCTGTTCACGGCTCTCTTTCAGCAGGTGCTTTAACTACTACTTACACTGCTTCACAGGGTCTTTTACTTATGATTCCGAACATGTATAAAATTGCAGGTGAATTGCTTTCTTCTGTAATTCATGTATCTGCTCGTTGCGTATCTACTCATGCTCTTAATATTTTCGGCGATCATTCCGATATCTATGCATGCCGTCAAACAGGTTATGCAATGCTTTGTTCAAACAACCCGCAGGAAGTTATGGATTTAGGTGCAGTTGCTCACCTTTCAACTCTTAAATGCGGTGTTCCTTATCTTCATTTCTTTGACGGTTTCCGTACTTCTCACGAAATTCAAAAAATTGAAGTTTGGGATTATGATGAGCTTAAAGAAATGGTTGACATGGATGATGTAAGACGTTTCCGTCAACATGCTCTTAATCCTGAACATCCTACTCTTCGCGGTTCAGCAGAAAACTCAGATATTTTCTTCCAGCACAGAGAAGCTTGCAATAAGTATTATAACGACGCTGTTGAAACAACAGTTATGTATATGAATGAAGTTAATAAGAGAATCGGCACAGATTATAAGCCGTTCAATTATTACGGTGCAGAAGATGCAGACAGAGTTATTATTGCTATGGGTTCTGTTTGCGATACTATTGCAGAAACAGTTGATTACCTTAATGCAAACGGCGAAAAGGTTGGTCTTGTAAAAGTTCACCTTTACAGACCTTTCTCTGCTAAATATCTTCTTGACGTTATTCCGTCAACAGTTAAAACAATTTCTGTTATTGACAGAACAAAGGAACCCGGCTCAATCGGCGAACCTCTTTACCTTGATGTTGTTGCTGCACTTAAAGGTTCTGCATTTGAAACAACACCGGTATATAACGGTCGTTACGGTCTTGGTTCAAAGGATACTGTACCTGCTCATATTATTGCAATTTATAACAATATGAAAGCAGAACAGCCAAAAACAACATTTACAATCGGTATTATTGATGATGTTACAAATCTTTCACTTTCTATCGGCGAACATGTTGACACTACACCTGCCGGCACAACAAGCTGTAAGTTCTGGGGTCTCGGTTCAGACGGTACTGTAGGTGCAAACAAAGACTCTATCAAAATTATCGGTGATAATACAGACAAGTATGCACAGGGCTATTTCTTCTATGATTCAAAGAAATCAGGCGGTATCACAGTATCTCACCTTCGTTTCGGAGACAGCCCGATTACTTCTACATACCTTATTAATAAAGCAAACTTCGTTGCTTGCCACTGTCCTTCATATGTAACAAAGTATGATATGGTTCAAGACCTTGTACCTGGCGGCACATTCCTTCTTAACTGCATCTGGACTCCGGAAGAACTTGACAAAGAACTTCCTGCTTCTATGAAGAGATATATTGCAGAAAATAATATTAACTTCTATATCATTAACGGTATTAAAATTGCAGAAGAAGTTGGTCTTAAAGGCCGTGCTTCAACAATTCTTCAATCAGCATTCTTTACAATTTCAGGTATTCTTCCTGTTGACAAAGCAATCACTCTTATGAAGGATAAAGCAACTGCTAAATTCTCAAAGAAGGGCGACGCTATTGTTGCCGCTAACCACAACGGTATTGACAGAGGCTCAAAAGAACTTATTAAAGTTGATGTTCCTGAAAGCTGGAAAGATGCTGTAGACGAAGAAAAAGAACTTGTTGTTGATACAGACCGTCCTGAAATGGAAAAATTCGTAAAAGAAATTCTTACTCCTGTAGGTCATCAAAAGGGCGATTCAATCCCTGTTTCAAAATTTGTTGACATGGCAGACGGTGTATATCCTCAAGGTTCAGCAGCATTTGAAAAACGTGGTATTGCTGTTGATGTTCCTGAATGGGATCCTACTGCTTGCGCACAGTGTAACAGATGTGCTATGGTTTGCCCACATGCAGTAATTCGTCCTGTTGCTCTTACAGCAGAACAGGTTGCAGCTGCTCCTTCAAACACAAAAACTGTTGACCTTAAAGTTCCTAAAGATTCAGGTCTTAAATATGCACTTATCGTTTCAACACTTGACTGCACAGGTTGTGCTTCTTGCGCAAACGTATGTCCTACAAAATCTCTTACAATGAAGCCAATCGCTTCTCAGCTTGATGAACAGCCGGTATTTGATGCTCTTTGTAAGTTAGATCCTAACCCAACAGTTGCTTCAGACAATACAATCGTTTCAACTCAATACCTTAAACCTTACCTTGAATTCTCAGGTGCTTGCGCAGGTTGCGGTGAAACACCTTATGCAAAGCTTGTAACTCAGCTTTACGGTGATAAGATGTATGTTGCAAATGCAACAGGTTGTTCTTCAATTTGGGGTGGTTCTGCTCCTTCAACTCCTTACACAGTTGATAATAAGGGTAACGGTCCTGCTTGGTCAAACTCATTGTTTGAAGATAATGCTGAATTCGGTTTAGGTATGTTCCTTGCTCAATCACAAATTCGTGCAAGACTTGCTGCAGATGCAACTGCTCTTAAAGACAGTTCTGTAGGCGATGAAGTTAAGGCTTATCTTGACACATTTAACAGCACTCGTGGAAATGATGCTCCTGCAAAAGCTCTTATTTCTGCTCTTGAAAATGCAGATTTAAGCGGCGATGAAAAAGCAGCTGCAGAAGACTTCCTTAAAGATAAAGATTATGCAGCAAAGAAGAGCCAGTGGATCTTCGGCGGCGACGGTTGGGCTTATGATATTGGCTTCGGCGGTCTTGACCATGTACTTGCTCAAAATCAAAATGTAAACGTACTTGTGTTTGATACAGAAGTTTACTCTAACACAGGCGGTCAGGCTTCAAAGGCTACACCAACAGGTGCAGTTGCTCAGTTTGCCGCTTCAGGTAAAATTACAAAGAAAAAAGACCTTGCTAAAATTGCAATGTCTTATGGTTATGTATATGTTGCACAAGTTGCTATGGGTGCAGATTATAACCAATGCTTAAAGGCTATGAAAGAAGCAGAAGCGTATGACGGTCCTTCACTTATTATTGCTTACGCTCCTTGTATTAACCACGGTATCAAAATGCCGTTTAACCAGGCTGAACAGAAGAAAGCCGTTACAGCAGGTTATTGGAACCTCTTCAGATTCAATCCTGCTCTTGTAGAACAGGGCAAGAATCCGTTCTCACTTGATTCAAAAGCTCCTACAGGAGATTACATTGAATTCATTAACGGTGAAACACGTTATTCATCACTTAGAAGAAGCTTCCCTGAAAAGGCAGATAAGTTGTTTAATATTGCCGCTGATAATGCAGTTGCTAAATATAATGACCTTCTTCGTACTGTTGAATACTACGAGCCTAAAAAAGATTAATCTTAAATAGAGTTTTAAAATCAAGGAAATCGATCATTCGGTTTCCTTGATTTTTTTGTTTTTATGTTTTATAATACAGTGAAAATTTATTTAGGAGATTGATTAATGAATTCAGGTTATAAAAAAACTGTTCGTGCATGTTTTGTTGGCTATATTGTGCAGGCAATAGTTAATAATTTCGCTCCTCTTTTGTTTTTAACTTTTCAAAAAAGTTATAATATTCCTCTTTCTCAAATAACGTTGCTTGTTACTGTTAATTTCGGGCTTCAGCTTGTTATTGATTTGGCTTCGGTTTCGTTTATAGAAAAAATAGGCTATCGTGCGTCTTTGGTTATTGCTCATATTGTTTCTGCTGTTGGGCTTGTGTCGCTTACATTTTTGCCGGAATTGTTTTCAAATGCCTTTTTGGGTTTGTTGCTGTCTGTTGTTATTTACGCTGTAGGAGGCGGCTTGCTTGAGGTTTTAATCAGTCCGGTTGTAGAAGCGTGCCCAACGGATAATAAAGAAACGGCAATGAGTTTGCTCCATTCTTTTTATTGCTGGGGTCATGTAGGTGTTGTGTTGGTTTCAACGGCATTTTTCTATATTTTTGGTATAAGTAATTGGAAAATATTGGCTGTTATATGGGCAATTATTCCCCTTGTTAATTCTTTTATATTTCTTAAAGTTCCTATTAATCAGCTTAATGATGAAAAGTCAGGCGGTGCTTCGGTAAAGAAATTATGCAAAACAAAATTGTTTTGGGTTTTTATGCTTATAATGCTTTGTGCAGGAGCTTCTGAACAAGCGGTAAGTCAGTGGGCGTCAACTTTTGCCGAACAGGGCTTGGGTGTTAATAAAACAATAGGCGATTTGGCAGGTCCTATGTCTTTTGCGGTGCTTATGGGTATTTCAAGAGTATTTTACGGTAAATTCGGTGAAAAAATTGATTTAAATAAATTTATGATAGGCAGCAGCCTTCTTTGTGTGTTATCGTATATTTGTATCGGTTTGGTTAATAATCCTGTAATTTCACTTGTTGCATGTGCTGTTTGCGGTCTTTCGGTGGGTATTATGTGGCCGGGAGCTTACAGCAAGGCTTCTGCAAGTATAAACGGCGGTTCTACGGCTTTATTTGCGTTGCTTGCACTTGCAGGTGATTTGGGTTGTACAACAGGTCCTACATTGGCAGGCGAAGCGGCAAATATTGCAGGCGGTAATTTAAAAACAGGAATTTTGTGCGCAGTGATTTTTCCGGTTCTTTTAATTGTGGGGATGATTATATATTTAAATGACAAATCGGTTAAAGCCGTAAAGAAATAAATTATGTTTAGGAAAATGAGAAGAATTCATCAGCAAATGCCTGATGAAGAGGCAAAGGAAATATTAAAAAATGCGGATTACGGCACTTTGGCAGTAATAGGCGATGAGGGGTACCCTTATGCTGTGCCTCTTAATTATGTTTATTATAATGATAAAATTTATGTTCATTGTGCAAAAAAAGGGCATAAGGTTGACGCTGTTAATAATTGTGCAAAGGCTTCTTTTACAGTTGTGGGTGAAGAGAAGGTTTTGCAAGAAAAATACACTTCTTATTATAAGAGCGTTATTGCTTTCGGAACAACCAAAACAGTTGAAGATGAAAAATTGAAGCGTGAAGCAGTTATGGCTTTAAGTAAAAAGTATGTTCCTTACAGTGATGAAGAAATTATGAAGGAAATAAACAGTTTTGCATCTGCTCTTTGTGTAATTGAGTTAACTATAGAACATTTAACGGGTAAGAAATATAAACCGCAGGTATAAAAAAAGAGGCACATATAAGTGCCTCTTTTAATTTTTGTCTATTGTAATTTTTCAAATTTTGGGTAATATTTAAATTTTGCTTTTCCTATTATTTTATTTTCTGCAACATATTTGTTGTTCCAATAACGGGAATCGGCAGAATTGTTTCTGTTGTCTCCCATACAGAAGTAGAGGTTTTCTTCTACAATATAGTTACCCTTATCGTCTTTAACACAGTATTTTTGTGTAAATTCATTTTCACCAACCTGCATTCCGTTTTCGGCAAAGCAGTTACCCTTGTCGTCCTGAGTAATTATTTCACCTTTTTCCGGTATGTAATAAGGGCCAAAATCGCCTTTTGGTTTATCATATGTTAAAAAGCTTTGGTCGGTTTGATATGTATTGCCGTCCTTGTCGGTAATGTAGGCAATTCCGTCTGTAATTGTAACGGTTTCGCCCGGCATGCCGATAATTCTTTTAACATACGCTTCTTTTTCATTGTCAGGGAATCTGAAAATAATAATATCGTATCTTTCAGGGTCATCGTTAATGTAAGCAAGTCTGCTTGCTATAACTCTGTCGCCTGCATTTATTGTGCTTGTCATAGAACCGGTTGGAACTCTTGCATTGGCAAAAACAAAGGTTTTAAGTAATAGGGCAATAACAACAGCTATAACAATTGGTAAAAGAAAATCAATGGTGCTTTTAAGTTTGCTTGGTTCTTTTTTGTCATTGCTGTCGTTTTGCTTTTTGTTATCAACTTTATTTTTAGTTTCGCCGTTTGCAATTTTATTTTCAATTTTATCAATTTTTTCGGTTGCGCTTAAATCGGTTTTTATTTCCGTGTTAAAATATTTTGCACCGCATTTAGTGCATTCAAGCCAATCGCCGTCTTCAATTAATGTTTCGCAGCCGCATTTTTTGCAAACCATAAAATTACCTCTTTCTGTTGCGTTTGCCTTTTTTTATCAGCGGCATAGGTGCCGCAATTTCGTTATATGGCGTGGCATTGTTTATTATTTCAAAGCTGTCCATATTACTCGTTAGCTCGGTTGAAATTATAGGTTTTGTTTTTTTGTCATATCCTGAACAATCAAGCTTGTTATCAATATAAATTTTAACCATTCTGTTCTTTTCTCTGACTATGGTTATGTTGTGTTTTCCTTCGCTTATAACACTTTCTGATTTAAGGTTGAGAGTACCTACAGTTGCTTCAATATAACATTTGTTAACTTTAATTAACATATCGTCATTTTCGCAAACAGTGGCATTTGAACCGTCAGTAACAAAGCGAACGGTAAAATCATTGCCGTTTTCTGTATAAGCACGGCGTCTGTCTTCCTCACCAAATTGAAGAATTTTAATTTCAAACGGAGCCAGTGTCATATTGATTTTGTCGTTATAATTATAAATCTCATTGTTGATGGATGTTGATTTGTTAATAACGTCAAATCGTTTGATTCCGTGCATGTTTTCAGGACATCCCATTAATTTATTTAAAGTTAATGTAAGGGGAGCGGCTTCATTTGTTGGGTTTCTTAACGCAATAATGCCCTCTCCGTCTTTTGTCCATGATGCGTAGCAATAAACATTGTTTTCCGCAGGGTCGCCTCCAATAAACATTGCGTTTTTAAGAATGTGGTAATTTGTCTTTTGCCAATTAATGCAGTCGGCAAGTATTTGCCACTTTTCTTCGTTTATCATGCTTTCTGAAATGTAAAGTTCATTTAAAGCAGCACCACGGCAGGCATTGAAGTAAAATGCTTTTTCAAATTCATCATCTGTATAGTCAAGATTTGCTTCATTGCCGTAAATAGGCTCGTGATTGTAAATCCTTGATGCAGGAAATTGAGCACATCTTTTAAACCAGAAGTTATAGTAAATTCCGTCTCTGTATGTTATTTCGGCATCAACCTGTGCCTGTTCGCCGTTTTCATAATTTTGCGCAAATCCTATGTCTGAGCTATTTTGAAGCCAAACGGAATTTACATATTGCAGCCACCAAGGAGATGGGTTAACGTAGCAGGTCATATTAATCCACATGGTTTTGCCTTGATTTTCTCTTACATTGTGCAAGGCTCTGAAAATTTTAATCCATCTTCTCCACATCTGGGTAACAAAATACATGTTTTCGTGGCCGCCTGTTATGTGGTCGTGCTTTTCATTTGTGCAGGGTTTAAGGCAAAATCCGTCTAACTTCCAATAGGAAATATCATTTTCAAGGGTTGCGTTAACAAGAAATTCTTCAAGATTTTTCAAGTAGCTTTTTGACGCTACGCAAATGTCCTTTGAATTTGCGTTAAAATATCCCATTTTTTTCTTTTCGATTTTTTTAGCAAACGGAGTGTTAAAATTATATCCGCCTCTGGGTCCGAGCCACAAACCGAAATTACTGCCTAATTTGTTAGCTATTGTTGCCGAATCTAAAATTCCGTTGGGAAATTTCTTTGGGTTATAAGACCAAAACGAGCTTTTGTAATCATTCCATCCGTCATCCATTACATATCCGTCAAGTGGCGGAATTCCGTGGGATGATAATTTGCTTTCAACTTTGTAAAATGCTTTTCTTATATTTTCTTCATTAATATTAAGCATTCTGTCATACCAAGTATTATATTGCACTCTGTAAGGTGACGGTAATGCTATTTTTTCAATGTATTCGTAAAAAGAATTTTGAAGTTCTGCCAACGAGTAGCCTTTTGCTGCACCCATAACGGTTGTAGGGCAAATAAGTTTGTCTTTAACCGATTTGCCTATGTAGTATACTATTTGACCTCTGCCGTGAAGTATTTCGTTTTTAGTTGCAGGAAATTCGCAGCCGAAGAAAAGACTGTCAATATAAAAAGGCTGACCTAAATTTGACCAATAAGCATCAATTTCTCCTTCTGATTCGGGAACTGTAAATGAAGATGTGGAGTTTATAATTCCAACGTTTTCAAGAATAATGCAGTCAATTTTTTTTGGTGCACTTTGGGTTACGGCAATTTGCTTTTCAATGGTGTTTTCGTCTTTACCCAAGCGGTATGTAAGCGTAACCGTTGTGTTCATGGTTTCTGCAAAGCGGAAAAATAATCTGCCGTTTTTTTCAATACTTTCGGTTACGTGAAGACCTTTTGATGTGAATTCATCACCGTCTGTGAATTTTACAACAAATTCACTGCCGCTGCCGTCGGGAATAAAATCAAGACCCGAATATTTATTTGTTATTTTAGAAGCAAAAAGCGTGCCGTCATTAATTTTAAATTCTCTTTTTAAACGGTCGTTTTCAAGTTTATACATAGTTGCAGCCGTCCTTTAATTACATTTCTTCTTCTATTTGTTTAAGAGCTTGTGCAAGCTGGTCGGGGCAAGATGTGGTTTTAAATCCGCATTTAATGCCGTCTAACCTGTCTATAACTTCATCAATATCCATTCCTGTAACAAGCTGACCTATTCCTTTTAAATTTCCGTTGCATCCGCCTATAAATTCAACGCTGTTAATTGTTTTATCATCAGCAATATCAATGTTGATTTGTGAAGAGCATGTGCCCTTTGTTTTATATGTATATGTCATTTTTGTAAACTTCCTTAATTAATTATATTATGCTTTATTACATTATAACTTTAACGTCCGTTTTATGCAATAAGTAACTGTTAAATATTTAAGTATAAATTTTAAATTAATTTTAAATGTTGCTTGAAATATAGTGCCTTGTGTGATAGAATTTTATTGCAAAAATGCAATTTTATTCAAAGAGGTAATTACTTATGGAAAAACTTAAAGTTGGTATTATCGGTGCAGGACGTATCGGTCAGGTACACGCAAAATCAATTACATATCACATTCCCAATGCAGAAATTGTTGCAATTTCCGACATTTATGTTGACGGTGCAAAAAAAGTGGCTGAAGAATTGGGAATTCCTAACTGTTATCAAGATTATCATGAGATTTTAAATAATCCTGAGATTAAAGCGGTTCTTATTTGTTCTTCAACAGATACGCATGCTGATATTGCTTGTGAAGCCGCTGCTGCCGGAAAGCATATTTTCTGCGAAAAACCTGTTGATTTAACTGTTGAAAAGATTAAAAAGGTTATTGAAGCAGTTGATAAAGCAGGTGTTAAACTTCAAATCGGTTTCAACAGAAGATATGACCATAACTTTGCATATATTAAAGAACTTGCAAATAAAGGTGAAATCGGTAATCTTCAAACAATTAAAATTACAAGCCGTGATCCTGAACCGCCTTCAATAGATTATGTAAAGGTTTCAGGAGGTATTTTCCTTGATATGACAGTGCATGATTTTGATATGGCACGTTTTATCGGCGGTGAAGTTGAAGAGGTTTATGCAAATGCAACTGTTATGGTTGACCCTGAAATCGGCAAAGCAGGGGATGTTGATACAGCCCTCGTTGCTCTTAAATTTAAGAGCGGTGCAATAGGCGTTATTGATAACTGCCGTAAAGCTGCTTACGGTTATGACCAAAGACTTGAAGTATTTGGCTCAAAAGGCCAGGCAACAGCAGGCAATGATACACCTACTAACGTTTTGTTTATTAATGAAAACGGTAAGGTAGGCGATAAGCCGCTTTATTTCTTCCTTGAAAGATATATGCAATCATTTACCGATGAAATGACACAGTTTATTGATTGTGTTATTAATGACAAACCTACTCAAACAACGGTTTATGATGGATTGGAAGCTCTTCGTTTAGGTTTGGCTGCAAAGAAATCTGTTGCAGAGCACAGACCTGTTAAACTTTCGGAAATAGAGGCTTAAATTATGAAAAGAGAAAGACTTACAATGGCTCAGGCTCTTGTTAAGTTCCTTGACAATCAGTATGTTGAATGCGATGGAGTAGAAACAAAATTCGTTTCAGGCATTTTCGGCATTTTCGGCCACGGTTGCGTTGTGGGCGTGGGTCAGGCACTTGAACAAGGCGGTCATAATTTAAAATTTTATCAGGGCAAAAATGAGCAGAATATGGGCCTTGCCGCTGTTGCTTATGCTAAGCAGATGGACAGGAAGGCGATTATTCCCTGTGTTTCTTCAATAGGTCCCGGCGCAACAAATATGGTTACTGCCTGCGGCTGTGCAACGG
Source organism: uncultured Eubacterium sp. (assembly GCA_934512155.1). Taxonomy (GTDB): domain Bacteria; phylum Bacillota; class Clostridia; order Oscillospirales; family Acutalibacteraceae; genus Eubacterium_R. The sequence continues at coordinate 17,958 of CAKSWS010000028.1, forward strand.
CAAACAGAATTCCTCTTCTTGTTTTACCGGGTGATACATTTGCGTGCCGTCAGCCGGACCCTGTTCTTCAGCAGGCAGAGTTTTTTGATAATTACGGCAGAACGGTTACAGACGCATTTAAGGGCGTTTGCCATTATTTTGACAGAATTGTTCGTCCTGAACAGTTAATGACTGCGTGTATTAACGCTATGCGTGTTTTAACAGACCCGGCAGATACGGGTGCCGTTTGCCTTGCAATGCCTCAGGATGTAGAGGGCGAAGCATATGATTATCCCGAGCATTTTCTTCAAAAGCGTGTTTGGCATTTAGATAGAAGACCTGCAACTAAATCACAAATTGAAAGAGCAACGGCTCTTATTAAGCAATCAAAAAAACCGGTTATCGTTTGCGGCGGAGGTGTTCGTTACAGCGGTGCTGAAAAGGAACTTCTTGAATTTGCAGAAAAATATAATATTCCGATTACCGAAACACAGGCTGGTAAAGGCTTAATTGATTGGAAGCATCCTCTCAATTTGGGCGGTATCGGCGTAACAGGCGGTAAGGCCGCCAATGTTATCGGCAAGGACGCTGATTTGGTTATTGGCGTGGGTACAAGATTTTCTGATTTTACAACTTCTTCAAAATGGTTGTTTAATGAAAACCGCAAGGTACTTGGTATTAATGTTTGTCCGTTTGATGCATATAAAATGGATGCAGAGGCTGTTGTTGCAGATGCAAAAGAAGTGCTTTCTTCTCTTATTGAAAGCTGTAACGGTTATAAATCTTCATATACCAATGAAATTTCAACCGCTAAAACAGAGTGGGATGAAATTGTTGATAAATATTATTCAACAGAGCTTGAAGGCGGTCTTAATCAAACATTGGCTCTTGGCATTATTAATGATTTTATGAGTGACGAAGATGTTGCCGTAGGTTCTGCCGGTTCATTGCCCGGTGATATGCAAAGACTGTTTAGACCTAAAAATCGTGGCACTTATCATATGGAATATGGTTATTCAAATATGGGTTATGAAGTTAATGGGGCACTTGGCGTTAAACTTGCAAAGCCAAATGCAGAGGTTTATACATTTTGCGGCGACGGTTCATTTATTATGGGACATTCTGAGCTTTATACCGCTCTTCAGGAAAATCTTAAAATTAATGTGTGCCTTTTTGATAATATGGGTTGGGGTTGTATTGAAAATCTTCAAAACAATCAGGGCACAGATACATTTGGCACTGTGTTCCGTGCAAGAAATCCTGTAACAGGTATGCTTGACGGTGATGAAATTGATGTTGATTTTGCAAAAATAGCAGAAGGCTACGGTGCAAAAGCATATACAATCAGAACATCTGCAGAGTTAAAAGCGGCACTTGAAGATGCTAAAAATCAAACAAAATCTGTTTTGTTTGATATCAAGGTGCTTCCTAAAACTATGACTCCCGGTTTTGAATCATGGTGGCGTGTAGGCGTTGCCGAAGTTTCAAAAAGTGAAAGAGTTGCCGCTGCATATGAAGATATGCAAGAACATATTAAGAATACATTTGATTATTAATTTGAAAGGTTACGGAAATAAAAATGCTTGATCCTAAAAAAGTTAAACTTGCCATTGCTCCCATCGGTTGGACAAATGATGATATGCCGGATTTAGGTGCGGAAAATACATTTGAACAGTGCATAAGCGAAATGGCACTTGCAGGCTTTAAGGGCTCTGAAATCGGAAATAAATATCCGTCAGACCCGGCTGTGCTTAAAAAATATCTTGATATAAGAGGGCTTCAAATTTGCAACGCTTGGTTTTCCTCTTATTTAACTTCAAAGCCTTATGAGGAAACAATAGAGGCATTTAAAGCACATTGTGATAAACTTTATGCTTTGGGTGCAAAAGTAATCGGTGCGTCCGAACAAGGTAATTCAATTCAAGGCTGTCTTGATAAATCAATTCTTGATGAAAAGCCTTATTATACAGACGAACAGTGGCAAATTGTTGCAAAAGGCTTTAACGAAATGGGTGCATATGCAAAATCAAAAGGTATGTATTTTACAGTGCATCATCATATGGGCACGGGTGTTCAAACTGTTGAAGAAATTGATAAACTTATGGAACTTACAGACCCTGATTTAGTTTATCTTCTTTTTGACAGCGGTCATCTTACTTTTGCAGGCATTGACCCGGTTCCTGTTTTGAAAAAGTATATCAATAGGGTTAAACATGTTCATCTTAAAGATGTTCGTCTTGATGTTTATAATAATCAGGTCGTTCCTAATCATATGTCATTCCTTGATGCGGTTCGTGCAGGTGTATTTACCGTTCCGGGAGACGGTGATGTTGATTTTAAACCTATTTTTGACATTCTTGAAGAAAGCGGCTATGAAGGCTGGGTTGTAGTTGAAGCAGAGCAAGACCCTGCAAAGGCAAATCCGTTTGAATATGCTGTAAAGGCAAGAAAGTATATTGCCGAAAATACAGGACTTTAATTTTACAAAACGGTTTGATGTTTGCTTTTGCAAATGTTAAACCGTTTTTTGTTTGTGAAAAACAGTGGGTAAAATCACCCTGTTAAAAAGATGCTGTTTTTAAAATTTGTTAACGGTAAAATTTTGAGACGGTTGAAGTCGTTGTATGGTTTTGTTTAAATAAAGCAGAGCATATGGTGATAAAAAATGTTAGTTGCCTTAAAGGCTATGGTGATTATAATGAAAATAACTTTAAAAAAAATTTTGGCACTTTTAATTGTGTGCGTTTTGGCTTTTCAGTCATTTCCGTTAAGTGCTTTTGCCGGTGAAGTAAAAAGTAATGATTCGGAAACGCAATTAAGCAACAATGTACTTTTAAATTCTGCCGTTGAAAACGGTATTGTGCCTACGGAAAAAGGCGTTTGGATAAATAATGATTCAAAAAAAATATTTGTTGATTTGTTAAACAGTGTTGCAAATCAAAATTATTTTATTGATGAAAACGGTTATTTATCGTTTAGTAAAACTTCCGATTCAGATAATTCTTATGATAAAAAAATCGGTAAATTAATCAACGGCAAAAAAACTGTTGTTGTTTCAATTTCAGATACTTACGGCGCATACAATTCTGTAAAAGAAGAAGCGTATTCTGTAATGCTGGAAGATGATGAATCTGCTCTTATTTTTCATCCAAACGGAAAAACCGATGTTGTTGTTTTAAACTATTATCATTATGCGCTTCATTGTAATGAAAATAACAGCAATGTTAACTATACAAACGAGGAACTAATAAATAATTTTTTCAGCGTTTTTGATTCGGATTCATCTGCGGTAATAACAGATAAAGTTTCATCAAGTATTGCTTTATATTCTGCAAGGGCGGCTTCAAGGGCAAGAATACCTTCTGTTACGCTTTATAAGAATTTTACATACGGTACATATGGCAAAAGCGGTAATTTAAGAAACTTAAATTGGTATAAAATCGGCAACGGACCTAATGTGGTTATTGCTGTTTTTGCACAGCACGGTTGGGAAGACGCTTGGTCTGCCGACGGTGCAGAGCTTGTTAAAATTGCAGATGATGTTATGAGCGGTCTTTCATCAATGAATCAAAATATATTTAATGATTGGACGGTTTATGTAATTCCTTACGCTAATCCCGACGGTATTGCAGACGGTTATACAAATAACGGTCCCGGCAGATGTACAGTTACCACAAAAGTAGATATGAACAGGTGCTGGCCGGCAGATTTTAAAGCAGTTACTTCGTCGGGCAGAAATTATACCGGCAGTTCTCCTCTCGGTGCACCTGAAGCGGTGGCTTTGAAAGATTTTATAAGTGAAAATATAGGTAATTATACAAATGTTGTTCTTGATGTGCACGGTTGGCTTGATAAATCATACGGTGATACAAAAGTAGGCTCGTATTTTGATAAGGAGTTTGGTTTCAGCCATAAAGCTTCATACGGCTCAGGTTATCTTCAAAACTGGGCATATCATCAAAAAAATACAAGAGCAAGTCTTATTGAATTTCCTGAACCTAACAGTTCGTCGGATATAATTAAATATAATTACGCAGGTAAGTTTACAAATGCGCTTGTTAATATGATGAATGGTTTAACAAGTGAAAGACCTATTGAGGTGGGTTCAATATCTAATGTAAAAGTTAGTAATGTTTCGGGTGTATCAGCCACAATTTCTTGGTCAGCGGCTTCAAGCGCCACAGGCTATGTGGTAGAAACACTGTCAAGTCCGACAGGAAATTGGCAAAAGGCAGTAACAACATCAAGCAGAAGTTACACATTAACAAATTTACAGTTAGCGCATAACTATTCGGTAAGAATT
>CAKSWS010000029.1 GCA_934512155.1 uncultured Eubacterium sp.
GAATTAGGTATATACAAAGCCAATGTTTCGGAATTATAACCTGTTAGCAAATTATCATCTTTACCACCTGCGATATAAACGGTTGAACCTTTTTGCTCGTTTGCAAACTTTTTAACCTGTGAATTGAAGCAGTTTGAACCGCCGTAGCCGTAAATACTTAAAACAGCACCCGTTCCCACTGTTTCAAGCCATAAATGGCGATTTGAACGGCTTGATGTAACAACACCACGAACATAAACTGTTGCAGCATTTGCCAAATCTAGAATGTTGCTGCCGTCATCTCCGCTGTTTGCGGCTGATATATTACCTACTACATACAATTCACCGTTATCTATTTTTAAGCCTCGTTTAGCCGTTATGTTGCCTTTAACATACATTGCACCGTAATTATAAAGGCCTAAATTGCGGTGTTTTGTAACAAGACCGTCTTTATAAGACCTGTTACCGTTTATTGTAACATCACCCATACATTTGATAACATTATTATTATCTATATTGCCGTTACAATCAAAATCACCGTTTATTAACAACTGTGCATTATTAATAAATTCTGTGGATTCACTCGCTTTAAATTCCAAACTGTTGCAAACAATTACATTTGAATTATCATTTGCAGTTGTTATATAACTTTTAACAGTAATTTTGCCTGTACAATATAATTTTGCACCGGATTCCATAATAAGACCGTTACATGTAATGTTACCGTTACAATAAACAACAGTTCCTTCTCTTAACTGAAGTTCTCCTTGTGATGTACCCGCAATATCAATATTACCGTTTACAACAAGAGAACTGTTTGCTTTAACATCAAGATTCTTTTTTGATACATAAGCAGTTCCGTTTACAACATTATTTGCATTCGGACCCAACGCTGTACTTGAACTTGACGTGTTGTGAATTGAAATAACATCTAAAGCCTTATTTTCAGTAGTACCGTCGCCCCACGTTGTACCCTGACGAAGAACATATTTACCTGACCAAATATATGGCATATAAGTTATTATAATATTTTTACCGTCAATATCACTTACTTGATTATCAAAATACCAACGAACTGAATTGATTGCCGCATACTGACCAAGGAAATTATCGTTCATTTTAGGCATTTCAATGCTGCCGCCTGATGCAGACACAACATCTGATTTTACGCTACTGTAGCTGTTTTTAAAATCTTTTTCGAGCTCATCACGCTTTTTGGCTACTGCACCGTCGGCATAATTTGTTTTATATTTATCATTACTTGCAACATTTTCTTCATAATATTGATTAATTGCACTTTCGCCGTAAACAGCAGTTTTTTTATTTTGAATAAACGCCGAATTAAATTCGCTTACAAATTCATCCGGAGTTTTGAGAACATTACTGCCGTTGAACAAATTAAAACCTTTATACGAAGTATGAGAATCATCAACCAAAGGAGTTAAACCGGCATCTTTAGATTCCTTAAAGTTTGCAAAAAGCGGAGTAGAATCTGCATTTGTAAGCTTATCTGTAGAATCATATGTAGAATCGGTATATTCTGTGTCTTTAAGAATATTAACAAGGTCATTTGTCATATTCTTAACAGCCTCTTTAACCGTTCTTGCACCTGTTACCTGAGAATCACCCAATTCAGCAGCGGATTTTGTTGCATTTCTGATTGACTGATTAACCTGACGGGTAAAATAAGGCTTCATATTCGGAACTGCGATATATTCGCTCATTTCCTGGAATGTACGGCCAACTGAAAATGCTGCGCCTGCATTTGTGGCATCATTTATTTGACTGCCGCCAACGCCGGCAAAAATATTTGAAGTATCTCTGTTTACCTGACTTCCGAAAACAGAAAGATTTTTAGCCTGAGTTACAGTTCCGTCGTCATTTTTCTTTTCAAATTTAATTCCGTAATTAATAGTTGACGCTTTATCTGCCCTGTTTTGATACAAAAGAGTTCCGGATGTTCCGTAAAGAGGGTCTGAACCGTTAACCTGAATTTTTTCGGCAATACTTTCAATTCCGTTTTCACGAACCTCGGCAAGCATTTTTTCACTGTTTGACTGACTGACATCATAAACAATCATTGACTGATTATTCAATGTGTATGTTCCGTCATCATTATAAGCAAGATTATCTGACTGTGCCAAAATTGCATTTTTTTGATTATCGCTGTACTGTGTGTTTTTTGCAAAATATACTACAGCAGCTTCACGATACTTATCCTGTAAAGCAGATGTACTGCCAACCAAGTTGAAATCAACTGTATCAAGAATATAAAGAGCAACCTGTGTTTGCTCAAGATACTGCTGATTTTGAATATAAACATGAGTAGACTCATCATGATTATTTTTTAAAGAACTGGAAAACTTAATATTATTGTGTGCAGTATAAGTTACCTGACCGTAATCGTCATAAGCAGAGTCATTTTCCTTGCTTGCCTCATCATATGCATCATCATTGCTGTTGCCTTCATAATCTTGGTCTTTAACACGACTTGCATTTAATGCCTGAACGGCAATGCTTATATCGGAATTTGAATGAACATCTCCATTTGTAATAACTTCTGAAAGATTAATATTTACAAGTGAATTGAAATTAGGGTCTTTGCCGAAAATGCCTAAAATCGGCTGAATGATAATTTCATTGGTTTTATTAATTAACTTTTCAAAACTTGCAGTTATTGAATTTAAAGTTCCGGAGGTTCTGCCGTTAATATTAAGGGCAGCACCATTTGCCAAAACTTTATCCGAACCAGCAAACAAAGTATATTTTAAGGCACGTGGCATACCTACATAATTTGCTTCACACCTAATATATGCAGTTTTTGAAAGACGCAAAGAATCAATATCCAGCATTTTGGCAAAAATCGTATTATCCACCAAATCTACCGTTAATTTATAATAACCGGTAGTTATATATTCATCTGCATTAATTGTTTCTGCATTACGAACGCCTTTCTTTTCGATAGTAACGGTCATTTTATCTTTATAATTCCCGTCAATATCATAGCCGTTTTTAGCCAAATAATCGCAAGCGATATCCTCTAAACTACCATCAACGGCACCTAAATTAGCTGCAAGTGCGGTACCTGCGGCATCAACTGCATTTTGAAGTTTTGCACCCATATAGTAATGAAGTCCTAAATCAACCGAAAGAGCCGTAAAGCCAATAAGAACGGTTAAAATAAGTGCAGTAATTACAGTTATAGCACCGTGTTCCTTTGATTTTATATATGATTTTTTCAAGGCAATCACCCCTTAAAAATTAATATATTATTATTTATCTTCGGATTTAACATCTTCTGCTTTAGAATGAGCAAGAGATAATTCTGTTTGAAGTCTGTAAATCAAATCTTCTGCCTTATCAACGGCAGATTCATAGATGCGTGAAATTTCGGAATATTTTTTTGCTAAATCATCATTAACAGATGATTCCAGTTCACTTGAAAGACTTTTTATCTCAGCCCTGTTTTTATCTACTTTTTTTGTTAAATGAGCGACATCACGTTGCAAATCGATGTTTTCGCTTTCAAGTTTTTTATTTTCATCTGCCAAAAGTCTGTTTTTTGTTGTAAGTTTTTTAACTGTTTCGTTTAATTCATCTATTTGAGCCGTGTCAACAACAGAAGTTGCAGAACCGGCTGAATTTTTTAATTCGTCCCGCTCTTTTCGGCAATTTTCAAAAAGAGCGGTCATTTCGGCAAGTTTGCCTTTAACCTGACCTAATTCACAGGCAAGCATTGAATTTTCATTTTTTAAATCATTAAATCTATTATCAAAAATTTCGCTTGCGTTTTTATTTGTCTGAAGCAAATTATCAATATAAGTATCAACCTGTTTTATATCATATCCACGCAGAACCTTATCAAAATCATAATCCTTTGCCGCCGAACCTAAAATTTGAGTTCTGTCAAAAACTTCATTGTTTGCCATTGAATAAATCCCCCGAGAAAATTATTTAGATTGGATATGAACAAAATCTACAGAATCGCCTGTGTTTAAGCCGAACTTATGTGCCATACCTGAATTTAATTCCAACACCTTATAGGCGCTTTTAATTTTTTTACAAACTTTATGCGGTTTTACTGCCTCATCAATAAATAAAACTTCACCGTTTTTTGAAATATAAACCGCATCTATATCAAAACGCATACCAAAAGTATGAATTTCGTTGCACGGCGTTAATAACAAGCCGTGATTTTGCGGAATGCTTTTGCGATACATTAAGCCCATAAATCTTCTGAGAAAAGAACTTGCATCCTCAATGTAATCGCAAATAACATTACCGTTTTTTACTAATTTTAAAACTTTCATTAAAATGCTCCTGCCATATTATCTATTACAGAGAAAACAACAGGACCGAGAATTACGCACATAATCGCAGGAAGAATAAAAATAACCGTAGGTAAAGTCATTTTTGTAGGAACTTTTGCCGCAAGTTCTTTAATTTCTTCTCTTTTATTCATACGCAACTGCTCTGACTGTGCCTTTAAAACGTTTGTTACAGGGATACCAAGCTGGCTTGCCTGAATAATAGCTGAAACAAAAGTTTTTAACTCTTTAACATCCGAAGAATCGGCAAGACTTTTTAAAGCTTCATTTCTGTTTCTGCCAAGCTGAATTTGCCTGAAAACCGTCATAAGTTCATCAATAAACGGTCCTTCCATTCTTTCTGAAATTTTAACAATAGAAGCGTCAAAACTAAGACCTGCTTCCATACAAACACTCATAAGGTCTATAGTTTCGGCAAGTTGTTCTTTAATTGCATTTTGATGAGATTTAACCTTGCTGTTAAGGAACATATCGGGACCTAAAACGGCAATGATAATTCCAAAAAGCATTATTAAAACAGCATAATTTGTGTAAGAAAACAAAACAAGACCGATACCCACTGAAATTACTGCCATAACGGCCGTGAAAGCAGTTTTGAAAAACTGAAAACTGCTTGCTGAAATATGTAAGCCTGCCTTGCGCAATTTTAACGAAGTTTGCTCTAACTTTTCACGCTGTCTTGCGCTTTTTGTTTGGTCATTTCCCCTATTTTTATTTGCCTTATCTACAATAGGTTTTATAACACGTTCATAAAAGGAAGTGTCTACATTTTTGTAATCTGTTTTTACGGTATCTTTACCGATTGCTTTTTTTCTGCGTAAATTATTATCCTCTTCCATACCTTTTTTACTGAGAATAAGAATTACAAGTGCAAGTGCAAACAATGCATAAGCGATAACAAGAAATTGAATCATAATTTACACCTCACATTTTAATCGTTGTAATTTTCTTAACAGCAACAAATGCCATTAATTCAAGAAATGCAGCAACTGCCAAAAGTGCATAACCTCTCGGTTCAGTATAAAGTACCTTTACAAAATCATAATTGATAGCAGTAAACATTGCAAGTAAAATAACGGGCATTGCGCCTACAATCATACCTGACATTTTACCTGAAGCAGTGGCCGTTTTAAGTTCCTTTTTAAGCTTAATTCTGTCTTTAATGGTATCGGAAAGAGTTTCAAGAATTTCAGACAAATTACCGCCGGTTTGCCTTTGAATTAAAACTGCGGAAACAAGAAGAGAAAGGTGCTTACTTTTAATTCTTTTTTCCATATTGTATAACGCTTCTTCCATTGAAGAACCCATGGCAACCTCTTTTAACACAGTGTCAAATTCAGTTGAAACAGGAGCATCCATATCTTTTGCAATAGTTTCCATAGCCTGAGGAAAACTTAAACCTGAACGCAAGCAACTGCAGCAAATCATTAATGCATCGCTTAACTGTTCATCAAATTTTTTAACACGGCTTTTTTGCTTACTCTTAATATAAACAATAGGAAGAATAATGCCAACAATAACAAGCAAAAGAGAAACAGCGGCATTTGCTATAAACAAAGCAACCAAACTGCCGGGTACAAAAGCCAAAACAGCCCAAATTGTCATAAACTCTTCAGGACGCATTTTAATATCGGCTGCCTGCAGTTCCCTGTAAACGGAAGAACCGAATTTTTCAAAGAAATTATCGTGTTTATTATTTTTCTTTGCCTGTTTTGATTTGCGTGATTTGTTTTTTACAAGTGAAAGTCCGTCATCAACTCCCACCTGTTTTTCAAGTTCTTTCAGACGCTCTTCTGCGGCAATTTTATTTGCCGAAACAGCATATGCAATAATATAAGCCAAGGCAAACGCAAGCAGCGCAAACGCCACGGTTATAAAAATAATATTAATTGTGGAACCAGTCATTATTAACGCTCACTCCGTTTTCTCTGATTTTTTCAATACATCTTGGAATAATACCCGTAGCCTTAAATACACCTTTAAACTTACCGTCGGAATCCATTTCGCCTTCGGTATCATAAGTAAATATTTCCTGCATACGAACAACATCACCCTCCATTCCCACAATTTCGGAAACAGAAGTGATTTTTCTTGAACCGTCTCTTAAACGGGATTGTTGAACAATAAGATTGATTGCAGATGCAACCTGATCTCGAATTGCTTTTGACGGCAATTCCGAACCGGACATCATAACCATGGTTTCAATACGAGAAACAGAATCCCTTGGAGAGTTTGCGTGAATTGTTGTTAAAGAACCGTCATGACCCGTATTCATTGCCTGAAGCATATCCAGCGTTTCACTGCTACGAACCTCACCTACGATAATTCGGTCGGGTCTCATACGAAGGGAGTTAACAACCAAATCACGAATACTGATTTGACCTTTACCCTCAGAGTTTGCCGGTCTGCTTTCAAGTGTTAAAACATGCTGCTGATGAAGCTGAACCTCGGCAGAGTCTTCAATAGTTATAATTCTTTCGGTTTCGGGAATATAAGAAGAAAGAATATTTAAAAGTGTTGTTTTACCTGAACCGGTACCGCCGGAAACAACAATGTTTAATTTTCCTTTTACAGCCGCTTCCAAAAATTCAAGCATTTTAGGAGAAGCAGAACCCCAAGTAATTAAGTTTTCTGCCGTAATAGGTGTTTTGCCGAACTTACGGATTGTTAAAATCGGACCTACAAGAGAAACAGGCGGAATAATAACGTTAACACGAGAGCCGTCGGGTAAACGAGCGTCAACCATTGGGCTTGCCTCATCAACATGCCTGCCGACTTTAGTAACAATTCTGTCTATAATTTGCATTAAATGGTCGGTATCTTCAAACTTAACGTCTGTTAATGAAAGTTTACCTCTGCTTTCAACATAAACCTGATCCGGACCGTTTACCATAATTTCAGAATAAGCATCGCTGTTAACAAGCATTTGAATAGGACCGTAGCCCATAATATTATCAAAAAGCTCTTCTGCAATTATTCCACGCTCAATTCGGGGAATTCCGTATTCCGGTCTTTCAACAAATTCATTAATAAGTTCTCTCATTCCCTCATCGCTGACTTGGGAATTTTCGCTTATTTGCTGTTCAATTATTGCCTGATGAATTTTCTTTTTAGTTTCGGCAAAGGGGTCATCAACAATAAACTTTGAATTTTTAGAAACAAATCTGTCATTATCCTGCGGTGCATTGCTGACTCTTTCCGGCTCTGCCGTAGAATCAAATCTATCCAATAATCCCATTAATTAATTACCTGCTTTTCCTGCCAAACATACCTGATTTTGCTTTTGCTTTCGGTTTGCCGATTTCGCCACGTTCTTCAATCAACTGCTTTGCAAATGAACTGATTTCTTTTGCAAAAACAGAACGAGGCTTAAATGTTATAATAGGCTGGCCGTTATTAAGAGAAGTGTTTACTGTTTTAAAATCGCTTGTAAACACAGCAGAAGCGGACATGCCCAAAAGGTTTTCAAAATCCGTTACGCTGACAGCATTCTTTTTAACATTTTTATTAATCAGCAAACGAACCTTATCCTTTTGATTTAACTGCTGTAAAACATCCATACAAAGTTTTGCACGTTTTAGCGAAAGAATATTAACGTCGTTAACCACATAAACAAAGTCAGAAGACTCGATTGCGGTAATAACCGGGTCTGTTAAAGCACAGCCGCAGTCGATAATAATAAATTCAAAATATCCCCTTGCAACATCTATTATTGATTTAACGCTTTTGGCAGTTACATATTCGGCAAGTTCCGGTGAATTGGGAGAAGCAAGAAGAGAAAGACCGGAAGAATGAGATGTGCAACAGGTTGTTAAATTATCTACAGAAATACCGTTTGTATCTCTTGACAAATCAACAATAGTTTCACCCGGTGTTAAATCAAGAGCCATATCTGCGTCGCCAAATTGCAAATCAAGGTCGATTAAAAGAGTTTTTTTGCCTTGAGTGGCAAGTGAAATTGCGGTATTTGTGCAAATTGTTGTTTTACCAACGCCACCTTTACCGCTGAAAAAGGCATATACTCTTGACCTTATTTTTCTGTCTGTAAGTGCAGGACCGCTGAATCTTCTTTCCTTTGAAACAATTTTAGTTATGTTTTCGCAAAATTCTATACCGCCGGTTGAAATATCCATAACCTGACGAACACCTGCCTGAGCAGCTGCATTAACAAGATCTACTGAAATTTTATCTGTTAAAATTACGGCAGAACAACCTATTGAAGCCAAGTTCATTTCTTCAATAAAATCAAGATACTCACTGTCAATATCTACGCTTTGGGCAAGAAAAACAACAACATCAGGAACAAAACCCTGAATTCTTACTTTAGCGCCAGGTTCTACATCCGCATAGCCGATAATAGAAATATTTTCATCTACAAGCTTATTTTTAAGTGCAACTTTATACTCCGTATTGTCAGAGCAAACAACTAAACTAATTTTATCCATAAATTGATATCTCCTATGAACGAGGGTTTAAAACAAGCTTGTACTCGTAATTATTTTCGATTGAATAAAGTTCAAGTGCCTGTTCTTCTGTTACTTCAACAGTTAAAGTGCTGTATTCTGTAATTGCGGTTCCGCTTGAGCTTGCGGATGTATTTGCCGAATTTGTAGAAACACGAAGTATTTTAAGTCCGCTGTATGCAACATCTGTTTTACCGGAAGCACTATCAAAAGTAATAACATCTACAGTATCGCCTGCGCTGATATAACCGTCTACACTTTTTACACTTGCAGCGTTAAACGAATAAGCAACCATGCCTTCAGGTAAATTAAATGAAAGAGCAACATCATCGCCGTCTTTGTCTTCATAACGTTTACTGCTGATTTGTTCGCCGGCATAAATCGGGTCTATTGTAACTTTTCCGATAAGCTCGCTTGAATCTGTTACTGAATTAGGGTCTGCATTATCGGAAATAACTGTTTTTGTTGCAAACCAACCTGCATCTTCCGCAAACATTTCTTGGGTGATTTCCGTATTATCGGGAATATCCTGAAGAGCAACGATAACATTAACCGTTTCTGCATCTTTAATTGTGGTTTTTTTATCAATTTCCTTTGCAAACATATACGTTGCAAAGCCTGCAATTAAAGCAAAAATAACTGCTATTAAATAAACTTTTTTCATTTTCCTAAAAGCCTTTCCTGTAAATGTTTAAATTAAATCTTTCAGTCTTTAAATTAAAAAGTAAAAACTCAATCTTGAGTATATTGCTTTTCAACTTTAAAGGTTGAAGTAGATGTAATTGTTTTGGTCATATTATCGCAAGTTACGCCGAGAACAGGGGTAAGAACCTTGTATTCACAGGTAACCACGACGGAAACATCGCCGGTGTTTCTCTTATTAACGTCAAATCCCCGCAATGCAACGGAATCGGATTTGTCGTAAGAATAATTAACTTTGATTTTAACGTTTTTTACGCTGCCGGGAACAGTGTTTTGAACAGTAGAAATAATATCCTTCTCCTGCTCTGTATCCTGCTCTTCCAGGTCATAAAAAGTAAACGTTTTATCAAGAGGCTGCATATTGTCTGCATCATAATTACAATTTTCGTACTCAACGCAGGCAATACGTGCGGCATTACGAGCGGCATTTTCAACGCCGATATAATTATAAAAAAGCCAGCCAAAATCAAGAATACCCATAATTAACAAAAGAAAAATGGGTAAAACAACAGCAAATTCAACCATTGCCTGTCCGTTTTCTTTTTTTGCCTTTTTATGAAGTTTTTTCATTAATGAACATCACCCACTTGTCTGTTAATATTAAGCACAATAAACAAGAAAATCGGGACGAGTTACCCCGCCCCGACATCTCTCATAAGTTATTAATTTTTAAGCAAATAATCTACAGATTAGTTATCGCCACCGGCATTAACCAGCATTAGTTGTTGTTTCGGCATTTCCAAGTGAATTATTAGCAGAATTAAACATATTTCTAATACGTGGTCCAAGTGCTACAAGAGCAACTACTGCAACAACTGCAATAAGACCAATAATGAGTGCATATTCAACCATGCCCTGTCCGCTTTCATCTTTTAAGAATGTCATAACTTTTTCCTCCTTAAGAAAAATAAATTAATTAATATAAATTAATACGGTTTCGCAATACTAAAGTATATTTTGAAATAAACCTGAAATATACTTAAATATTGAAAAGCACATAGTAATTACTGTACCGAGAGAGAGGAACGGACCCATTGGAATTTGAGTTTTCATTCCGCCCTTTTTTGCTATTTTCAAATAAAGAAAATAAACCAAAACAAACAACGCCATTAAAATCATTGCCTGAAAGTAACCCGACGTGTAAATGCACAAGCCGATTACAGCGCTGTACTTAATATCCCCTGCACCCATTGGAATTTTAAGAATGCTTGGAATAAGGCAAACTATAGTACTAACAAAGAAGCCCATGAAAACTGTGGGAATAATTTCGGTGGTGTGGTTTGA
This sequence comes from uncultured Eubacterium sp., assembly GCA_934512155.1. Lineage (GTDB taxonomy): Bacteria > Bacillota > Clostridia > Oscillospirales > Acutalibacteraceae > Eubacterium_R. Next base: position 10,757 of record CAKSWS010000029.1, read on the forward strand.
AATGCAATACCACAACAGGTAAACCGCCTGAATTGCTACCATTAAAATTAAAAGCGAATTAGGAATTTTCCTGATTAAAGCATCAATAATTGAAAGGCTGAAAATAGGAAGAAGAAGAAGAACGTTTCTTAAACCCATACCAAAATTTTCAGCAGTTAACATTAATGCCACCGAACAGCCGACTGCAACAGGAATTGCAGATACCTTAAAAACTAATTTTTCAAGGGGTGCGGCTTTAGCGGGATCCTCTGTTCTTGATAAAAGTAGTTTTTTTGACAACGGGATAACAATTACGCCGATTAAAATTCCAAGCACAACCGCCACAGGAATTTTAACTGAAAGTGAATTAATATCCATATGTTCCTGCCTATGTATATTTTTGTAAACAATTAACAAAAATATCTTGTTTACAATGATAATTATAGCACACATTACTATAATTTCAACAGTTTTTAACAAATTTGTCATATTTTACAAAAAGTAAGGTAACAATTTGTTAAAAATTAAAGCGATACTATTGTATTTTATTACAATAGTATCGCTTTTGTAAATATAAGCTTTATAAAATATAAACGAATTATAAAGTGATTGTATTTGATTTTATAGTAAAATTGCCTGCATTTTCAAACAATTTTAAGGTTTTTTCGTATTCATTATTAACAGATTCAGCTTTTTTATCATTATAAAACTTTAATTTTTGGCTGTCTGCACAAGCATCAAAATACATATTTTTATTGCCGTCTGCTTTTGCAAAAGCAAAGCAATGAATTAATTTATCTTCCTTATAAACATTTGTAAACCTAATTTCACCAACTGCCTGTTGATAAAGTGCAAAACGTGCATTGGCACCGTCTGCAGGTTTGCCGGGATGATATTTTCTCATCATAGCAATGTTATATATATCTTTAGGCGTTAAATTGTTGGTATTTTTAGAGCAAACGGTTACGGAGTATTCCTTTAAGGATGAAATATCTTTAGCAAACATAATGGTGCAATCGTTTTCATCAAAGCACAATCCGTTTGCATTTAAAGCATTGAGCCAGCCGAACCAACCGTAAGAAGCGCCGTAACGCTCAACACTGATCAGCGAACCGTTTTCATTAATACAAGCTGCAATTTGCGATGAATAATCTGAAAATGCCTGTTGATAAAGTTTTTCAACGTATTCAAATTCGCCGAATTTAGGCAATTTTTTTGTTTTTTTATCGGTTACATCAAGAAGGCATCTAAAAGAAGTTACAAGGTTAAATTTGCCTAAAGCAGACGCATCCTCAACATTCATACATTTAAACTCAACATTTTCTAATTTTTGCTTTTGTGCAAATTCAACGGCATTGTTAATTGCAAGTTGATTTTTATCTATGCCGACAAAATGACAATGGGGATACATTTTAGCCATAAAGCAAGTTACTATGCCGCAATCGCAGCACATATCAAGAACATTGCCGTTAAACAAATCTTTTTTATCAATAATCAAATTGCCGATATGGCGAAAAACGCCGCTGTCAAACGCTGCGGAAATAAAAAGAGAACCGTTAAGAGATTTATTTTTTAGTTTATAAAAAGCGTCATTACTTACAGGTTCGCCCTTTGCACGCGCATTTAACTGATTGCCAACCTCATAAGCATATTTTTTATCTGTGGCAGAAGCAAGCCCGGTCATAAACTGCTGTGAGTTTTTAATATACTTCATTTTAGCGGTTTTCATATACTGCTCAACTTCAGGATAAATTTCCATATTAATCACCATATCCTTTCAGGCAACAAATAGTTAATTAACAATCTCATATACTCTGCGTTGCCAAAAACAGAAGTAAAAAGTAAGTATGTGTTTTTTACATTAAAACCTTAAAACACAAAATTAATTAAAAGCATATAGCCGATAGTTCCTACGGCGATACTTAACAAAGTGTTTTTTCGCCACAAATGGACGCCGGCTGTTAAAGCAACGGCTATTATTTGGGGTAAAATAACGTTAATATCGCCGCCTGTAAAGTCTTTTAAACAATAAACAATAAGAACACCTATAATTGCCGTTGGCAAAATATCGCCCAAATAACGAACAAATTTGGGAACTTCTTTTTTTCCGCCAAACAAGGCGAAGGGAAACAACCTGGTTGCGAAGGTGCATACTGCGGCAACCAAAACAACAATAACCGTTTGTTTTATCGAAAGAGGCATATTATCCCACGCTCCTTTCAACCGAGAAAACCGATTTAGAAGCAGACAAAACGGCAACTGTTAAAATAAGAGCAGGCAAAAGAAATTTATCTGCACCGAAAACTGCGAGGCTTAAAACGCCGCAAACTATGCCGATTAATCCTACAAATTTTCTGTTTCCTTTTTGGCTTAAAATTAAATCTATAAAAATTACAACAAAAAGCGCAGTCATTGAAAAATCAACGCCTGTAAAATCTATAGGTATATTTTGACCTGCAAGAGAACCGATAATTGAACCAAAAATCCAATAAACATGGTCAAACACGCCGATTAAAAATCTTGCCGATGATTCATTAACATCGGAAGGAACAGTTGAAAATGAGGTGTTTACCGAATATGTTTCATCTGTTAAAGTAAAAATTAAAAACGGATAACGCCAGCCTGCCTTTTTAAACTTGTCTACAAATGACAAGCCATAAAACATATGGCGTGAATTAATAAACAAGGTCATAATCGCAACGGTTGGTATACTTGCACCGGAGGCTAACAGCGACGTTAACAAAAACTGACCTGAACCTGCGTAAACAACAAGCGAGATAAACACTGCCCAAAGCCAATTATAGCCTGCTTCATACAACATAATGCCAAAAGCAGAACCTAAAAACAAATAGCCGAATAAAACGGGCAATGATTTTTTAAAAGCAAATTTTAACGTACTTATTTTATTTTGCATAACACATCTCCTAAAGCAAGCGAGAGAAATACGAATAAGTTTTTTATCTTGTTTGCTTAACTCATTAATTATATATAAATATAACAAAAGTTGCAACTTAAATATTGTAATTATTTAAATATAATGGTAAAATAAAATAAAAATACGGAGGAAACGCTATGAATATTTGGCACGATATATCACCTAAAAGAATAAAAAAAGACAGATTTTATGCCGTTATTGAAATTTCAAAAGGCGGTAAAAATAAATACGAACTTGACAAAGACACAGGTATGTTAAAGCTTGACAGGGTTTTGTTTACATCAACCCACTACCCTGCCAATTACGGATTTATACCAAGAACATACGCCAGCGATAACGACCCGCTTGACGTTTTGGTGCTTTGCAGTGAACCGATTCAGCCTATGACAATAGTTGAATGCAACCCAATAGGCGTACTGATTATGGAAGACGGCGGTGCAAAAGATGAAAAAATCATCGCTGTTCCCGTTAATGACCCTAACTACAACTGCTATTCAAACATTGACCAACTTCCTACACATTATTTTGATGAAATTAAACATTTCTTTGAAGTATATAAATCACTTGAAAAGGATAAACCCACCGCAGTGCTTGAAGTTGATGATTGCAAAGTGGCTCAAAAAATCATTGAAACTTGTATGGATGAATACATAAAAAATTTTCAAATGTAAACAAAAAACCTCTTGAATTAATTTTCAAGAGGTTTTTTATTATCTAATTAAGCGCCCATAAAGCGAGTGCAACGATTTACAAGTTCATCCCAACGACGGTCAACTTCTTTCTGGAACGCTTCAATCATCCATTCATTTTCAGGTTTAAACATATGTTTAAATCTGCCTTGCTTACAAAGCCATTCTTCAATAGGAACATATTTTTTAGGTTCGTAGTTAAGAGTCCAAACACCGTCTACAACTTCAAAAAGAGGCCAATAACGTGTTTCAACGGCAAGCTTACAAATTTCCATAATATCCCAAGTATTATATCTCCAGCCACGAGGACAAGGGGCCATAATATTAAGAAATGCCGCACCTTTTGTATAAATTGCCTTTTCGGATTTAATATGCAAATCACGAAAATTTTGAACAAAAGTGGTTTGTGCAACATAAGGCACCTTATGTTCTGCAATAATTGCAGATAAATCTTTTCTATATTGGGGTTTACCGTTTGAATTTGTGCCAATCGGAGTTGTTGTTGTATCGGCAAACATGGGTGTTGCGGAAGAACGCTGAATACCTGTATTCATATAAGCGCCGTTATCATAGCAAACATAAACCATATCGTGGCCACGTTCCATTGCACCGGAAAGTGATTGAAAGCCGATATCATAAGTACCGCCGTCGCCGCCAAACGTAATAAATTTATATGTTTCGTCAAGTTTACCCTTACGGCGAAGTGCATTATATGCGCCTTCAACGCCGCTCATTGTAGCGCCTGCATTTTCAAACGCATTATGAATATAACTGTCTTTATACGCAGTATAAGGATACATAAATGAAGATACTTCAAGACAACCGGTAGCATTGCCCACAACGGCTTTATCACCCGGTTTTAAGCCTTTTAATACATTTCTTACAGCGATTGTGCCACCGCAACCTGCACACATTCTGTGTCCACCGGCAAGGCGTTCTTCTCTGCCTACATATTCTTTAAAATTATACATTGAAAAACCCTCCTTACTCTCTTACGCCCATATAGCGATACGGATTTTCAACCTTACCGCTTTGTGCAATGCTTTCAAGTTCTGCATAAATATCTTTCATTTCGGAAACAGTAACATCTCTGCCGCCCAAACCATACACATAGTTAACTGTTAAGCAATCTGCTTTTTCTCTGTACAATGCCGATGTAACTTCCGCACCAAGAGGACCGCAACAATCATTGTAGCTTTCTGTTCTGTCCATCAAAGCAACGGCTTTACAATTTTTAAGTGCATTTGCAATTTCACTGCCCGGGAACGGACGGAACAAACGAATTTTAATAAGGCCTGCTTTAATTCCCTGTTCTCTTAATTCGTCAACAGCTTCTTTTGTTGTACCTGCAGCCGAACCGATAATAACTACTGCAAATTCAGCGTCATCCATTTTATATTCTTCAAAAAGTCCGTATTCTCTGCCGCTGATTTCTTTATATTCTTTCGCAACGTCAAGAGTAACTTGCTTTGCATTTTTAAGTGCCTCAGCCTGTGCCCTTTTTGCTTCAAAATAATAATTTGTTACACTGTAAGGGCCTACTGCCATAGGCATTTCAGGATTGAGAAGATAATTTTCAGGCTCATATTCGCCAACAAAATCTTTTACATCTTTATCCTCAAGAAGTTCAATATTTTCAACTGCATGAGAAGTAATAAAACCGTCTTGGCAAATCATAACCGGAAGCTTAACATTTTTGTGTTCTGCAATTCTGTATGCCATAACAAGATTATCATACACTTCCTGATTATTTTCTGCATAAATCTGAATCCAACCGGCATCTCTTGCACCCATAGAATCACTATGGTCGCAGTTAATATTAATAGGGCCTGAAAGTGCACGGTTAACAAGAGTTAACACACAAGGCAACCTGTTTGAAGCCGCAAGATAAAGTTCTTCCCACATAAGTGCCATACCTGCAGAAGATGTGGCAGTTACGGAACGTGCACCTGCTGCCTCTGCACCGATAACGGCAGACATAGCCGAGTGTTCGGATTCAACGGGAATAAATTCAGAATCAACCTTGCCTGAAGCAACAAGTTTTGAAAAATATTGCGGAATTTCAGTTGATGGAGTAATTGGAAAAGCTGCCATAACGTCAGGATTAATTTGGCGAAGTGCCTCTGCAACTGCTTCGTTACCGCTTAAACGATCTCTTCTTGCCATATTATTTAACCCCCTTCATTGTAATAGCGCCGGTGTGGCACGCTTTTACACAAATACCGCAACCCTTGCAATGGTTATAATCAAAAGCGCCTCTTTTTCCGTCTACAACAGGAATTACACTGTCGGGGCAAACAGGAACGCACATAAGGCAATGAACGCACAAATCCTCGTGAAGTTCAGGTTTAACGGAAGTCCATTCGCCTGTATTAAAATCAACGGAGGTTTGTGAGCCGTAAATTTGCATACCTTCCGTTAAATCCTGCCATTTACAATCAAGATTTAACTTATTAACATCTGATTTCATTTTTATACCTCCTATTTAACTTCGTCATAAGCCATTTTAAGAGCATTCATATTACCCTCAATAACTTCAGGCTTTGAAGAAAATTTATGTGCAAATGAAGCTTCCATTTCAGAAAGAAACTCGTGAAATTCCATTACACCTGAAACCTTAACAATACCAGCAAGCATTGGTGAATTAGGAAAATATTTGCCAAGGCATGCAACGGAAACCTTACGGGCATCAATAGTAAAAACCTTACCTTTATAACCGTTTAAATGATGCATAATTTCACTTTTATTTTTTGCAGTATTAATAAGAATTGCACCGTTCTCACTTAAACCGGCTGTAACGTCAACTGTATCAAGCAACCCTTCATCAACAACAACCACATAATCGGGGTGATAAATATTTGAATGAACCCTGATTTTGTTTTTGCTTATTCTGTTATAAGCTGTAATAGGTGCACCCATTCTTTCCGGACCGTATTCAGGAAAGCCCTGAACATAACTGCCTGTTTTAAAGGCAACATCGGCAAGAAGCAATGCGGCCGTTTTTGCACCCTGACCGCCTCTGCCGTGCCAACGAATTTCAACACAATCTTTCATATTCTTTCCTCCTGTTTTATATACAAAAAAACGCCCCTTTGCCAAAAGGCAAAGAGGCGATAATTAATACCGTGGTACCACTCTTATTCATCTTACGATGCACTTAACGAACTGACATTCGCTTGCTTTTATAACGGTTGCCGCCGTCTGCACCTACTGAAATTCAGCACAGCCACTCGGAGAGGATATTACGATTTTGCTTTTTATGCCTTGCACCTACCGGCAATTCTCTGAAAAAAGGTAAAAACCGATTTTTGTTCTCGTCAACGTGTTTAAATATGCATCTATAATAATATCAGTTACAAAATTTGTCAAGATTTTTTATGAAATTTTGACAAAAAACTTTTCTTTTCATACGGTTCGGAGGAAATCCCCCTAACAGTATATCCTGTTGAGTTAATTGCTTTTTCCAATTCCACAACATCAATATTATCTGCAATGATTTCGCAAGTGCCCTTTGTGTGGGATGAATTCACCTTGCTTACATTAAAACTCTTTCTAACACAATCGTTAATGTGAGCCTCACACATAGAACACATCATACCGTCTACCTTAACTTTATATTTCGTCATAATTCAAGCCTCCTAAGGTTAGTGTTAACTAACCATATTATATAATCAAAGGCTCTTAAAGTCAAGAGCCTTTGATAATTAATATTAATACATACCACCCTGTGCGGCAGCCGCCATTGCTGCTGCATTTGCGGCATCAGCCTGTGGGTCTTTAATATCTGTTACAAGTGATTCTGTTGTAAGAACCATAGAAGCAACAGAAGCTGCGTTTTGAATAGCAGAACGTGTTACCTTTGCAGGGTCAACGATACCGCTTTCAATCATATCACAATATTCGTTAGAAGCGAAATTATAACCGTAGCCAATCTTATTTGAATTAAGGATTTTATCAAGAACAACCGAGCCTTCCATACCTGCATTTGCGGCAATTTGACGAACAGGCTCTTCAAGGGCTTTAAGAACGATTGAAACGCCTGTTTTGAAATCGGCATCATCGGTATTAAGAAGTTTTTCAACCTCAGGTATTGCATTAATAAGAGCAACGCCGCCGCCTGCAACGATACCCTCTTCAACAGCTGCTTTTGTTGCTGCAAGAGCATCTTCTATACGAAGCTTCTTTTCTTTCATTTCTGTTTCTGTAGCAGCGCCTACTTTAATAACTGCTACGCCGCCTGCCATTTTAGCAAGACGTTCCTGAAGTTTTTCACGGTCAAAATCAGAAGTTGAAGATTCAATAGATGATTTAATTTGATTTACTCGTGCTTTGATTTCATCCTGATTGCCTGCACCGTCTACAATAATTGTATTTTCTTTAGTAACTTTCACTTGACGGGCTTTGCCGAGCATAGCCATTGTTGCATCTTTAAGCTCGATACCTAAATCAGAAGTAATTACCTGACCGCCTGTAAGAGTTGCAATATCCTGAAGCATATCTTTTCTTCTGTCGCCGAATCCCGGTGCTTTAACACAAACGCATGTAAACGTGCCGCGCAATTTATTAAGAACGATTGTTTGAAGTGCTTCGCCTTCTACATCTTCAGCGACGATAACGAGTTTTTGACCTGCTTTTAACACTGCTTCAAGAAGAGGAAGAATATCTTGAACAGATGAAATCTTTTTATCTGTAATAAGAAGAAGAGCATCATCAATTACTGCTTCCATTTTATCGGTATCTGTTACCATATATGGGCTGATGTAGCCACGGTCAAACTGCATACCTTCTACAACTTCACAAGTTGTTTCGGCAGTTTTTGATTCCTCAATGGTAATTACTCCGTCTGAAGAAACTTTTTCCATAGCGTCGGCAATAAGATTACCAACATATTCATCAGCTGCGGAAACTGTTGCAACACGTGCAATATCGCTGCTGCCTTTAACCTGTTGTGAATTTTCCTTAACAGCATTTACAGCAGCATCTACAGCGGCTTTAATTCCATTTTTAACAGCCATAGGATTTGCACCTGCGGCAACATTTTTCATACCTTCACGAACAAGAGCCTGAGCAAGAAGTGTTGCTGTTGTTGTTCCGTCGCCGGCATCATCATTAGTTTTTGAAGAAACCTCTTTAACAAGCTGTGCACCCATATTTTCAAATGGGTCTTCAAGTTCAATTTCCTTGGCGATAGTTACACCGTCGTTAGTAATAAGCGGAGCGCCGTATTTTTTGTCAAGAACAACATTTCTGCCTTTTGGACCTAATGTAATTTTAACGGTATTTGCAAGTTTATCAATACCTGATTGAAGGGCTTTGCGTGCCTCTTCGCCATAAATAATATCTTTTGCCATAACAAAATTACCTCCTAATTATTCAACTACTGCAAGAATATCTTTAACAGAAGCAATAGTGTAATCAACACCGTCCATTTTTACATCGGTGCCGCTGTATTTCGTGATAATTACTTTATCGCCGGCACTAACGGTCATAGGATTTTTTTCTGTACCCGGACCTACTGCCTCTACTAACATAAATTCAGGCTTTTCCTGTGCCGAAGCGGCAATAAAAAGACCTGATGCTGTTGTTTCTTCTGCCTCAACCGATTTAAGCAAAACTTTGTCTGCAAGTGGTTTAATAGTCATAAGAATTTCACCTCTATCAAATTATAATTTACTCATTTAGCACTCTTAACACCCGAGTGCTAATTACTATTTTAGCAAGTTTTTTCCATTTGTCAATAGTGTTAACAAATATTTAAAAAAATATATAAAAAATATAGTCTGCACACACTATATTATAATGTATTCAGACTATAATTTATGAACAAAATTATTCAATTATGCAAACGGCATGTGCCGCAATTCCCTGTTTTGCACCTGTAAATCCCAACTTTTCTTCAGTTGTTGCTTTAACGGACACACAATCAACATCGCATTTGCATACACGTGCAATATTAATTCGCATCTCATTAATATACGGTGCCATTTTAGGCATTTGCGCAATTACGGTTGAATCTATATTACCTATTTTATAACCTTTTTCCAAAAGCACATCTACAACTTTTTCTAAAAGTACCAAACTGTCTGCACCTTCAAATTCAGGTGATGTATCCGGGAAAAGCTTACCAATATCGCCTAAAGCAGCGGCACCCAAAAGCGCATCGCTTATTGCGTGAAGAAGCACATCGGCATCACTATGACCTAAAAGTCCTAATTCACAAGGTATGTCAACACCGCCTATTATACATTTACGATTTTCACTAAAACGGTGAACGTCATAACCGTGTCCTATTCTCACTTTACATCTCTCCCCTTACTTTTAAAATAGATTCAGCCAAAGGAATATCGCTTTGAGTAGTAATTTTAATATTGTTGTAATCACCTAAAACAGTATAAACATTTTTACCTAAATTTTCAATAAGGCAACAATCATCCGTAAAATCACGGTTTTCTGCATTTGCCTTTTCCATTGCTTTTTTATATAAATCAAATTTAAAAATTTGAGGCGTTTGTATTGAAACAAGGGTATTTCTGTTTGGAGTATCTGTAATCAGCAAATCATCATCTACAACCTTTATTGTGTCTTTAACACGAACGCCTGTTGCAGCAGCACCTGAAAGCACAGCCTCATCCAATGTTTGCAAAACAACTTGCTGTGTTACAAGCGGACGTGCGCCGTCGTGAATAATCAAATAATCACAACCATCAATATTTTCAACGGCATTTTTTACGCTTTGCTGGCGTGTATCTCCGCCAATAACAAACGTAACACGATCATCTGTAATAAGTTTTGAAAACTCTTCTACATCACATTCTCGGCAAACAACAATAATCTCATCAATTTCAGGCAAATCCAAAAAAGCTTTTACACTTCTTTCAATAACGGTTTTGCCGCCGATTTCAAGCAACATTTTGCTTTTTTTCATTTCCATACGGGTGCCGTTTCCGGCACCTAAAATTACAGCAACATTAAACAATTCTTTTTATCCTTTCGATTTCCTGAACATTAGGCGTAACAAATTCTGTTTTATAATCAACATAAATAACAATTCCCGGTTTTGCACCGGAGGGTTTTTTCACATTTTTTACAAGAGTATAATCAACAGGAACATTTGATGAACTGCCTGCTTTACTGTTATAAGCCGCAAGGAGCGCCGCCTGTCGTATAACTTTATCAGTAAATTCACCGCCGTTACTTTGAACGATAACGTGCGAACCGGGCATATCTTTAACATGAAACCACATATCATAATTTTTAGCGGTTTTTAAAGTTAATTTGTCATTCATAACATTGTTTCTGCCAACAAATATTTTATACCCTTCTTCGTTTTCATACTCCATTGGTTTT
>CAKSWS010000030.1 GCA_934512155.1 uncultured Eubacterium sp.
CCTACCTTTACTTCTGCACCAACAACTGCATATTTGCCTTCTGTTGCTGTTTTTGAATCAAGTGCAGCGATATAACCGGAAACTGTATAGGTTTGTACCAACTGCGGAGATAAATCACACTTCATTGAGTAAACGGTGCCGGCATAATCGGCATTTGTGCCTAATGCATAACAATCGTAAACCCCGGTGGTTTTAACATCGCCGTAATCAGCTTCTAAATAAGTAAAATTCGGATTTTGTGAAACAGAAATTACATTTTCCATATCAACGGCAGTTTCTGAAGTAACTGTAATTGACGCTGTGAAAATAACTGTTTTTTCCGAATCAATGGCGGTACAATCTGCATTTTTGGAAACAAGACCAAGAATAAAATTACCGCCTGAAATTGAGCAAACTGCATCAACACTTGAATTGCTGTCTGCCAAGGTGGAATAATTTCCAAAGGAAACTTCTTCACCATAGGTTGCTGTTAATTCCATTTGAGAAATGCTTTCCATTCCTGTTAAAGCAATTTGCATTGTGTAAGAGCCGGCGGTAAGTTGGTTACCGTCTGCCAAATTGCCATCCCCGTCCGTATATGAAGCAGAGATTTGCGGTTTTTCATTTTCCAAAGTGCCTGTTTGAGCATAAACAACACTTGGAAAAATAAATATGGATAAAACCAAGGTAAAGAAGACAGTTAACATAAGTATTGAACTTTTTTTCATTCCTCTGTCCCCTTCTAAACTGTATGAATTTAATGATTTAATTATTACATTAAATCGAACATTCAGCAGGAACTTTCGCTCCTGCTGAATTTTAAAGAATAATCAATTATTTGATTACGGTTTCAGTATATGCCATTGAACTTGCAGTTGCACCAACAAATTCAGTGTAGATATTATAGTCATTTGTTGTAACAAAATTATCTCTGTTAAGGTCATAACCAATATCAAATCCACTGCTGGTTGATGTTTTACCTACATTGTCCATGTACATATTATAGTCATTTGTTGTTATAAATCCGTCTCCGTTAAAGTCACAGCTTACTATGCCAACCTTAACGTTTGAATTTATATCTGCACCGTTAACAACGATCTTAAATGTTCTTGTGAAACCATACTTATATGTTACTTGTGCATCATAAGTACCGTTTGCTAATCCTTCAAGAACAAACTTACCGTCGTTATCTGTTACTGCAGTTATATCTCCTACCTTTACTTCTGCACCAACAACTGCATATTTGCCTTCTGTTGCTGTTTTTGAATCAAGTGCAGCGATATAACCAGATACAGTGTAGCCGTCTGAAACAGCAGCTTTTTCAAGCTTGTTTTCAGCAATCATAAGGTTTGTACGAAGTGTATTAATATCGGAAACCTGATGATCGAAGCTGCCTGCTGAAGGTGTGTACATACCTGTTTCGTAACCAATAGCAGTTGAAGCGTTCTTAACTGAAGCTACTGCTTCTGCAAGAGCATCAACATAATTCTGCCATGATTCTTCTGTGTAACCGTCGTTCTTAAGAACGCCGTTTTCAAGTACACCGTACTTAGGTGTTGCCGAAGCATTGCTGAATGTTACAGTACCTGAACCGGCAACAAGTTTATTATCTTCATAACTTACAGTGCCTGTGAATGCAGAAGCAACATAAGTTTGAAGAGCGTCGATGTTATATTTGTAGTTATAAGCATCGTTTGTAGCACAAAGAACTTCCTGAAGTAATGCAAGGTTGTTATCTTTGTAACCACGGTTAACTACCTGTGCTTTGTACATGTTGTACATGCGGATAGCTTCGTTAATAGCAACGCCTGATGAAGTTGTTGAATATGTGTAAACAATATTGCCGCTTTCATCTTTAACAGCGTCGTAATAACCAAAGTAGTAATCCTTGCCTGCTACTGAAGAAGCATTAAGACCGCTTGCAGCATAATCGCCACGAGCAAGTGCAGCAAGGAACAACGGATAAGTTGTTGTTGCAACAAGTTTATCTGTTTCAGGTGATACTGTTGAGCCATTCATAACATAGAAACTATATTGACCTGTTACTTCATATTTATCTGAAGATTCAGTCATTTGGATGAATTCCTTGTCATAAGATGTGCTGATAAGTGCTTCACCTGCTTTTGCTGCTTTAACCATTAAGTTGTAAGAAACTTTATCGAAGTTGTTTTCGTTAAGGTCCTTTCTGTCTTTAATGATTTCGTCAGCAATTCTCTTAGCGCCTGCAGAGCTTACATGCTTTTGAGCAACTTCGAGAACGTATTTAGCAAGATCTGATTGCTTTAAGTATTCAGATCTGTAATCTGTGCCGTCGTTTGCAACGTTAGCAGTGATTACATCAGGATATTTATAAGTCCACTGCTTCTTGGATGTAGAAGCGTTACCGTTTGCATCAGCATACTTATACTGTTTTGCAAGGTAATTGCCTGAAAGTTCACTTGTTGTTCCATAGTATGGAGTATCATAAGTAAACTGCCATGCTGACTTATATTCCTGAGTATTCTTAACATGAACGGTGTATGTTGCTTTAGAATCAAATGATGTAGCAACCTTGCCGTCTGTTGTTACAAATACATAGTTGCCTGAATCAAAGTTAGCTTTTGTAGCTTCAACGGCTGTATTTGTGTAGTAAGGGAACTTGCCCTCTTTATCCATATAATAATATGTGGTTGAAGAAGCATTTCCGAATTCATCCTGCTGAAGTGCATAGTATTCCATACCTGAAGCAGGAACTGTAGTTAATTGCTGGTAAGCAACATCGCCGTAAGGAACAGTTGATGAAGCAGTAGCAACTTGCTTAACTCTGTCTGTAGCAACCTTTTCATTGTTAGCTACTACTGAAATTGAAATAGGCTTAGCAATAGCAGCATTTGCAGCTGTAAGTGCAGATTGAATTGCATCAAAATAGCTGTCATTTGTTGTTAAACCAAGAATATTAGCATCTTCAGCTGTAAGCTTATCAAAGTCGCTTTCCATATAACTACTTTGGAATTTATCAAGAGCGTTATATGAAGACTGAGTTGTATTTCTGTCTACAGTATCAACAATAGTTACGTTAATTGAACCTGAAGCAGATCCGTTGTCATTCGGGAAGAAAATTTGGAATGTGTAACTACCCGGGTCAACGGATTTAACACCATCCATAACCTTAAGCCAAGAAATCCATGAATCCTCATTGTTAGACAATTTAGTACTTGGCACATCAAGATATACACCTTTGATAGGAGTACCCCAAGTTACGCCTGCCTCTACACCCTTGCTGTAAGGAATGGTAACAAGCTTGCAAGTACCGTTTTCCATTGTAACAGCGCCGCCGATTTCAGCAACCTGTTCAGGAGTGAATACAATGTGAGTACGTGTATCTGTATAAGCAAGGTCATTATAAGATGAGTTATCTACAATCCAAGCACCTTCGCCGTTGTTAGCATCAGGATAATAGTAATCCTTCTTTGAAATGTCAAGAACGTTACCCTGATCATCAAACAAAGGAATAGCTTTGTTTTGTGAATCGCCGTCAAACAAATATGCCGTATCCATTGAGCGTTCATATTTAATTGTACCAAATCCACTTTTAGCAATATTTTTTAAATACATTCTAATATTTGAGAATGTTTCAGGTGAACCACCTTCAAGAATAACGTTTGCAGGATAACATACTACTAACTTTTGATTCTTGCCAAAAGCATTTGTTACCTTAGTAGCTTCAACATTTGTTCCGGCGAACTTAGTAACTGCGTTCGCAGTTGTACTTAAATAAGCACTGTTAAATGTATGGCTACTGGTATAAAGCTGGTCGTACCATGAAATATCATCTGTAACATAGAATGAAGTTACTGTTTTAAGACCTGTGTATGAAGGAGCAATAACATTACCGTCTTTATCAGTGATATCATATGTAACGTAGAACTGTTTTGAACCAATTTCGCTGCAAGCGCCATTTACTTTATAGTAAGCGGTTGTTGCAGGAGTAACGGTTGTAAGTTCACGTGATGAATCAACAACATAAGAACCGTTATCGTTTTCATATCTTGTGCCAAGGTCAACAGTAAGATTTTCATCATTTACACAAGTAATATCTGTTACTTTAATATAGTAACGAGAAATTTGTGTAGGCGAATCTGAGCCGTCATTAAAGATTGCTCTGTTTAAACCTGCTGCATTATTTGTTACACCAATGTACTGATCTTCAATTTCAGTATCAGTTTCATAACTGTTAATAGAAGATCTTGCAGGTGAAGCAGTAGGAGTTCTGAAAGTATGCTCACTAAGTTGAGGAATGAAACCAACAAGGTCGTTTACAGCCTTAAGAATGAATGCAACGCCCGGAAGGATTGTATCTTCAACATCTCTGCTGCTCTTTGTATAAAGAATACCTGAACGTGAATTTTCAGCAAGTCTGCCGAGAATAACACCGATAAGACCTTCTGAAGTGTAGTTGTTGTAATCGCAAGCACTTGATGGGTTAACGCTGCCGCCGCCGAGAATTCTGTTTTGAATTGCATCGGAGAATGGCTGAACGCCTGTGTTTGCAGGAAGTGCAGCACCAAATCCATCTTTAGCATCACGAGCACCTAAAACAACGTTAAAGAGATCTGCAATTGCATTGTAAGCAACATTAAGAATCTTGCCCTGCATAACGCTACTGTCTGTGAAAGCATAAACAAGGTTATAAAGAATAGCAGAGATTCCCTGTTTGCCGTGGCCGAAGCTTGTTGAATTTGTATCACTAACATTTGTAAGACCATAAACAACAGTGTTCATAATCAATTCTTCAGAACTTATTGAATCAACGCCAAAGAAGTCGCCGAGTACAGGGAAGAACTTGTTAGCAACAATATCAAGGTTTTGCCACAAAGTGTTATTTCTTGTAATAGCACTTGCATAAGAAGCTGTGCCGTTTACTGAATACTCAGTAAGGTTAAGAAGCTGAGCAATACCTGAATCGTCTGCATAGTAGCAAACTACATAGTTGAGCATGTCAAACAATGTTGTGTTTGCATCTACAAGAGCACCGTTCTTTGTGCCGCCCTTCTTCATAACATCCCATTCATTGCCTTCTTTATCCTTAATAGGAACTAATGACTGCATTACATAAGCAACTGCATCACGAGCCATTGGAAGGATATCGTTGATTGTTACGTCATAATGACCTTCTGAATCAACTTTTGCAAGGCAAGTATAGTCATACTGAGGAAGATTGTATTTAAGATATTCGCTGAGACATACATAGAAGATGCCTTCAATATCATCACATTTATCCCATTCATCCTGGTGGATTTGCTTAACCATATCAATCTGACCAAGGATAGCCTTTGCAAGCGGCATAATTGCGCTTTCAAGATTGCTTTCGTTAAGTTCCTCATAACCTGCAAAGATTGCGGCACTTGCACTGTCGCCAACAAACTTAATAAGTTTGAAAGCACTTGCAACAACTTCTGAAACGATACCGTCTACATCTTGTGTTGCAGAATCAGGAGCCCAATCGTTAAATGTTGGGAAGAAGATTGAAAGGAGTTCTTTAAGGAAACCGTAAACATTATCTTTCAATGAACCGCCGTCAGGCAATGTGCTCATATCAAAGAAGTTTACAAGATTGTACTTTGTTAAGTAGTAATCTTTAATGTTAAGGTTAAGAACACCTGTTTTACAACCAAGTGCAACTGCAACAGGGCTGTAAAGAACTTTACTGAATAATGTTGTAGCGTCAATTGAAGTTTCATCCCTGTCAAGAGAATTGAAAAGTTCAATCATTGCTGTTTTAACATCAGTTGCAGTAACACCATCTGCAAGAGAAAGAACATTGCCGGCCTCATCTCTTACTGCAATATCCGGATACTGGAATACCAAGTTATCGCTTGTGCTGTTTGCTGCTTTAATACCGCCGATGTATAAACCGATTTTTTCATAATCTGCGTTAATCCAATTATTAATAGCAGATTCTGTCCAATAACTGTCAAGTTCACTTTGAGTTGAAGGAGCAGTAATATTCTGCTTATTAACATAATCATAATACATCTTTGTAAAATCTGTTACAAAGCTGTGGCTAACGCTGATTGTTGAAAGAAGAGGAAGAAGTGTATGTTCAAAAACAGGTTTGAATGCTTTGTAAAGATCATCATAACCGGTGTCATCAACACTAAGCTCAAAGTTTGCAGAGCCGTCTTCATTTTTAAACATATAATTCTCATCTAAACCGATAAGTGTTTGCAAAACGCCATTATTGATTGCGTCGAAAGCCCACTGTTCAATAGAAAGCTTTTCGCCGTTATCGCCAACGAAATAGTATGTAGTTCCGCTTGTATTAATATTGTTGTTTACGCCGTCCTTAGTAAGGTCGTCTGCTACATATGTTTTTAACATATATACAACAACATTGTTTACAAGGTTCTTTTGGTAACCGCTTGGAAGACCGAGTAAGTTACCGAGAAGCTGATAAACAGAATTGCCGGCATTAATGCCTGCTGCACTGCTTACAATGCTCATAATCAAACCTTCAAGTCCGCCAAGGTTAAAACTACCGTTAACAAAATCTTGAAAAACAGGACCGCCGTCGTTGACATTGCTGTTATTGTTTTTTTCATTTGCATAACTGTTTGAGTTCATATAAAGAATGTTAACAATACCGCGAATAATGTCTTTTGATGAAGAGTTTTGACGAGTCATAACATCTCCATTGCCGCCGGTGGTAACATAATTCTTAAGCTGACCGCCAAGGTTGATTTTTTTAGCATCGCCGCCAAGGAACAACTTAATAGCAGTAGATTTAAGCAACTGTCTTGCACTGTTTAAAGTTGACAGTGCACCGTTAACACTTGTCATGTCGTAATCAAGAGTAGCAACGGAAATATCTAAAGTACCTTTTGCAGCGCCAAGATTTTCTGCCATCATTTCGTCTGCGAAATCAAGAAGAGCGTCTAACACCTGCACGTCTGTTGCTTCTACCCAACCGAGGAAATTGTATACAAGATTGTTATCATACAAAGTATCTTCGGTGTCGCCCGAAATGCTTTCGGAAGCGAATGCGCTCATAGCGCCGGTAAAACAGGATGCAGCCATTAAAATTGCAAGAATCATTGATAAAAGTTTCTTGCTAAATGAATTTGACTTCATTCAATTTTCACCTCTACTAAATTTTAGAATTCCACAAATAAATTAATGTGTATATTTTGGTTAAGGACCGTTATGCTAAGCAAAAGCCCCGATTTCTGACCTTCGGACACAGCCGATTATAAACCAAGTTAAGGAAAATTCCAAACAGATGCCTAAAACGCATAATTGCACCATTAAACACATTATTATTTAACCATATAAAACCGGCAAAGTCAACGAACCGAAATCAATTAATAAAATTTCGTTAATTTTGCCAAAATTATGTCATAAAATTTGTGCAGTTGAGCAAAAAGTTTTTTACAAAAAATTTATAATTTGTTAATAATTGAATTTACATATTTGCGTTATTTGTAAAAATTGTGAGTTTATTAATTTTGTCGAATTAGTAAAGTGTTTAATCTTTACAAACAATATATAGCGGTTATTTTTTAAAAAATATTTAAAATCGGCACAATTTATTAAAGGAAAATCCCTTTACACAATAAATTCAGAAACAATGCCTTTAAAAATTGTAAACAAACACCTTTTTTATTTATTATCAGTTAATTTTTTGTTTATTTCCAGTTAACGACTTCAAAAAATCGTGTTTAAATTCGCTTAATTTTGTTACAAACAGCTTTAATATGTTCACAATTTGTTAAAAACTCGAAAAAAGGTATTGACTTGCGTTTATATATTTGGTATAAATATATTGTATTTGTTCGTGCGCATAGATATATTGCGCCCTTTTACTGTCCAACTTATGAACAAATTGTTAATAAGCGGAATAGTTTATTAAGAGGCTTAATTCTGTGCGAAATACTAAGGGGTGAAAAATCCTAATTCATTATGAAGGAGAGATGATTATGAAAACGAGCAAAAGAGTCCTCAGCTTTTTCTTAGCTGTGGTAATGGCACTTACTGCCTGCTCTGCCGGATTTGCTGCTTTTGCAAAAGAAGTTAATCCGAAGGACAACAGTCCTTTCAGCGACAAGTATGCAAGTGCCGACAAGAGTGTAGAAGCGCTTGACCAGCTTTTAGACTCACTTCTTCCCACAATACTTGATGCTATTGGCGAAGAAAAACTTGCATCAATCGGTATTACCGACTTAGATGCAATCAAAAACGCGCAAAACGACAATGAAGACGTAAAATCTGCAAAGTTTTACGAATTTATGAGTCAGTTGTCCGCATTCCTGTATCCTAAACTTGCAGGCGCTTCAATGAGCAGCGTGCTTGCAGACGCAGGTCTTTCATCAGGAGATGCAGAAAAAGACGCAGAAAATTACGCTTATCTTAATGAAGATGGCGCAGCAACAGACTTTTGGACAATTTATTCCGTTTGCAGAGACAATGCAGATGAACACGGTTCAGATTTACAAAAGCTTTGCTACAAGTACTTAAACGGTTATACCGACGGTGAAGGCAACAAAGTTATGGGTCTTGAAGAACTTCTTCAGGCAAGAAATACTGTTAAAGATAACGTTTCTAACCTTACCAATGGCGCTATTGAAGAAATCAGCAACATTGCCGCAAAAATCGGATTAACCAAATCTTATGGTGAAGCAAGCGTTACACTTAATAAATCATTAAGTGAAGTTAAGGCAATGCTTAGTGCTTACGAAAGTGCTAACGGTGCCTTTGCAATGAAAACAAATGACTACGACTTGTCAATTCTTATTGATACTTACAATGCTATCATTTCATTTGTTGACAGTTCACTTTCTTGCAAAGATTTAGGCGACTTACTTTATTACGTAATTGTAGACCAATATGCTGTTATGGCAGGATTATACAATCTTTGTATTGTTGAAGGCGGCGGCAATACCGGTTTCACTAAGGATTACTACAAAAATTGGTTTAACTCATTCTCAAGTTCGTTATCTTATGAAGACTTTGTTAAAGATTTTGACTTCAGCGAATACACGGGTATCGATGACCAAGGAAAAAGCGGTGTCTATCGCCAGGCACTTGCAGCTGAATTTTTCCAAAATGTTCTTGGTGCCGACGAAATCGGAAACTCCGAGCATTATACCGAATATATTCTCGGTATGCTTTCATTGTTAAAGTACTCAACAGTCAGCGACGGTCAAACTGCTATTGCCGGTATGGGATTAACCCAAGCTCAAGTTGATTACATGAACACTAACCCAAAAGTTGTTTTCCCTAACGGCAGGTCTTATAACATTTGCCAATCAAACAGCTACTTGCAACAGTTCATTGTTAATGATTTATCCAACTTAGGATTCAGCAAAGAATTCAAAGATTACATCGGCAGTCTTCAAGTTACATCTTCAAGAATGGATGACTATGCAGTATTTGTTAATTTCCGTAATGCATTTAAAAACGGAACGGGTACTTTATCAACATTCCAAGATACAATGCCTGAACATGCTAAGAAATTTACGAAAGTTTGTGCAGATGCTTATACTTCTAAATTTGTAGCTTCAACAGATGTTTCTACATTACTTACTCAAGATGTTAATGACAATTATACAAACAAATTGATGAGCGAGTACAAATTCGTTTCTGCAAATTATCCGTTTGAATCAGGCGATTACCTTGAATTAACTGCTTCAATCATTGACGGTTATGTTGCAATGGCAACAGACCTTACCGGTTTGTTAAACTATCTTCTTCCTAAACTCGGCGTTAATTTTGACTTAAGCAGTTTAGGTATTAACTTAAATGATATCGTTTCAACAGTAGTTTCTGCTTTAACTCAAATTAAAGACGAAAACGGAAATCCTTTAACTTGGGATACTATTATCGCAAGCTTACAAGGTATTTACAAGAATGTTGCAACAGACCCTATTGGCGCAGTTGCAAACATTCTTCCTCTTTTAACAATTTTGATTGACGAAATCATTCTTCCTATCGTATTCAACGGCGACGGCGATGCATTTAACGGCGTTATTTATGAAATGATTGCCGATCCGGATAACGGTATTTTGAAAAATATCAGCGAAGATGCTTACAACAAAGTTATGGATTTGTTTAATACATACGGTATTACATCACTTTCATTTGACTTAAACTACATTCTTCCTGCACTTACAGATTACATGGCAACAGGCAGCACTGCAAAAGCAACAAAAGGCTTTTATGCTGACCTTACAACAGAGGACGGTCAACAGGTACCTATTATTTCAACAGTAGGTGCACTTGACAAACTTATTGCCGAAAAACTTGTTAACTGCAAATTTACCGCTTCAATGGATGCCGGCGTTGCAGAACTTCTTAAAACTGTTATAAGCGTTCTTAACGACGCAGTTGCAGAATATGCAGACAGCCATAACACAAATGACACTGCAGACGCTAAACTCGGCGGCACACTCAACGGTGAAGAAGCAACGATTTGTAAAGGAATTAACAACATTGGTGTTGCACTTCCTTCAATCATAAACAATTTTGTAACAAAACTTCTTGCACTTTACAATGTAAATTCAGACTGGAAGTTTGACAGCCGTATTTCACGCAGCACCGGTTCAATTACCGTAGGTACAGACAATGATGCTGTTACAACAACATACGGCACAGCAAATAACGATACACTTACAGACGTTAAAGAACACATCTTTGATATTGGCGATGACAGAGATCCTTCAAACGTTTCTTCATGGCTTGTTCAATTAATTGTAAGCGACTGGTTGAACGCAATTATTGATTTGTTCCACGACGTAACAAACAGCAGCAACACAATTACAGACAATCTTCCAATCATAAGCAGCTTAATTACTTCTTTGGGCGGATTCAATGATGACAGTGTTGTTACAGATATTTTCAACAGTTTCTTCTATCTTACAAGAAACAGCGACTACAGCTTTGCATTTGACAACAGAGAAATTCCTTGTGCAACAAACGGCGAACAATATTGGGGCTTAAGCGAAGATTCAGCTTACTACCTTATTGCAAACGTTGGCCCGCTTGTAGACATTGTAATGAGCATTGTTAATGCAAACAAAAAAGCAGACACAGATACAGACACAACAACAAATGCACTTAATGCAGTAGGCACAAACGCAACAACAGCTCCTATTGCTATTAAATACAACAGCGAAAAATACATTCTTACAAAAGAGAATGAAAAAGTTGCTAAAGAATTACTTACTTCAGTTGACGAATTGATTTCAACAATTCTTGAAAACACTTATGTTAACGGCTTCTCTATTGACAAGGTAGACGGAATTCTTTCAGGCGTAGTTACATTTATTGTTAACCACTTCGGTAAAGATACCGCCGATGAAATTATGAAAGTTGTTAGAGATTACCTTGAAGTAATTTGTGCAGAAAGCATTAAAGACAATTTTGCACCTAAGAGAAATACAAACTCTAACGGTCCTGTTGACGCAAAGAAAGTTTATACAAACAAAGAACTTTCAATTCTCGTTACAGAAACATATTCTCTCCTTGAAGATATCCTCAATCAGGTTATTAACATTAAGGGCGATGACAATGACTACATTGTAAATGCTATTGACGGTATTTTCTCACCAAGTTCAATAGCTGTTCGTTCAAATGTTGACGAACATATTAAAGACTACATTACTTGGAGCGAGCTTTCAGTTTCAAAGTATGCTACAGACCTTGGCTACAGCTTTAACGCAGGAGACAAACAGGCATTCTACAGAAACTTGTTTGATGCCCTTGGTCCTATCACAGCAATCGTTGGCACACTTCTCAGTGCAGACACAACAGGCTACTACGACCAAGTTCTTACTCCGGTATTTGATTCAGTAGCAAACACTTGCGGCTTAAATCTTTACACGCCGGATGATAATTCCGGTAAAGAACTTATGCTTGGCGTAACAACATTTGTTTCAGAGCTTCTTAACAAATTACTTGCTGCTCCTGCAACAACACTTGTAAGTGCTCTTCAAGGCATAAGCGCAGTTCTTACAGACGAAAACGTTAAACAAATTCTTAACGGTGTATTAACACCTATTACAAGCGAAATTAACGGACTTGGAAATGTTGTTGCAGTTCTTTCGCCTACTCTTAGTGAAACAGTAAAAGGTCTTAATGACAAAATTACAGGTGCTGTTGATGTTTCAGGCAGCAACATTATTGTTAACTTAATCAACTCTGTTCAAAGTGCAGTTAAAGTTGAATTTGATTTCAACCACTTCTCAAAATTAAGCACAGCAAACGCATTCCTTATGGTTTATGCTATTGCAGTTGACTCAGTTCTTAGTTCCGGCTTAATTCAAGGCTTACTTGGAAATAATTACAAGCAAATCCTTAGCATGATTAATAAACTTGATGCAAACAAAGTGCTTAACATTATTTCAGGTGTTCTTAACTCTGTTTCTAACCCAACAGAAGCTTACTGGACATTTGAAGAATACCTTGCAAAAGAAACAAACACATTTACTTATCCTTCAGGAATTACAGCAAGCGATGCGGACGACGCAGTAGATTCACTTGATTCACTTGTTAAAAATGTGTTCCCACTTCTTCAAAGCCTTGGTGTTCTTGATTATGAAGGACTTCCTGAACTTGTAAACAACCTTCTCTTTAAGAATGAAATGGTTACAAAAATTGCAACCGCTGTTTACGGAGCTCTTGAATCAACAATTCACTTCTCACCTGCCGACCTTGCTTCTTACCTTACAGATAAGAGTTTCGGCAACACCTACTCTTCCGCAGCAGCACAACTTAAAAAGTGTTCAAGTTGGAAACAGGTTAAAAACATTAACTGGGGCTTCACAGACGGTTCAGCAAAAGCAGAACAGGGCTTCATTAATGCACTTGCTGCTCTTTGCCGCCCTGTAAACGATGTACTTGCAGCATTCCTTGCTTCAAAAGACATTAACCTCGGCGAAGCCGTTGCAAGCATTGTTCCTACACTTAACTTTGGAATTAACGGCACAAGCGGTGACATTGAATACAGCGTTGTATTAAAAGATTCCAAGTTAAATGTTTACATTAAAAACACAGCAGACGGAAACACTCTTTATAACAGAATTGAACTTGATTTAACCGACATTCTTGCTTTAATCAAAGATATGAAGATTGGCGGTTCAAACGGTTACGAAAGTGCAATCATTCCTCTTCTTGAGGCATTTATGTGCGACGGAATTAAAACAAATTCTCAGTACATCAACGATTACAATAAGGCAAAAGATAACCTTATTATTAACATTCTTAACCCACTCTTCGGTTTTGTAGATAAAGTTCTTGCAAATCCGTTTGACACAATTACAGCGGTTCTTCCAAACGTTGCATACTTTATTGACAATGGCGGAATCACTCAATTCCTTAACAACCTTCTTGCTCCTGTTACACAGGATATCTTAGGTCAGTTAAGCAAAAACGGTGTAAATGTTGATGCAATTATTGAAGATATTGCAGGTACCGATTTAGGCGGCATTCTTTCAAATGTAATCAACAGCAACCTTAAAACAAAGGTTAACATCAGTCTTAAACTCAGCGACCTCAACTCAAGCAACATTCAAGATGCTATTATTCCTATCGTAAACTCATTACTTAAAGACTTAGGAATTAAACTTCCTGAATTTAAGTGGTCTACACTTGCAAGCCACGGCACACAAACATCATTTAACAGTGTTGCAGGCGGCAAAGGAATCCGCATCAGTGCAAACCAAGGTGAAACACTTGTTGCAGTTCTTCGCTATGTAAGCGACCTTCTTATTACAAATGCAAACAGCCTTAAAAAGATTATTTGTTCTATTGACGCTGTTGCTAAGAATAAGACAATCGTAAATATTGTTACAACAGTATTTAACCAAATCAGCGGTGCTCATAAAGATGAAATTGTTAAAGCAGTATTCTACCTCCTTATGCAGAACCCTGAAAACTCATTCTTCGATTACAGAAACTTCACTTATAAGAACTATGACTTCAGTTATCCTTCAACTGTAGATGTTGACTTCCTTACAATTATCGGACCAATGCTTGACGGTCTTGTTGGCGGTCTTGTTGACGGCGGTCTTAACCAATTAATAGGCGGTCTTATCTACAAAGATGACATTATCAGCTCACTTGTATGTGGACTTTACGGTGCAATCGAAAAGGTTGAAATCAACAAGAATTTGAACCTTACTCAACTTCTTGCTCAAACAAACATTGACTTTACAACTGAGAACGTTGCTAAACTTCTTACAGACAAAGACTACGGTCAGTCATATTCAAGTGCAGCAAATGCTATTAAAAAGGCAGGTTCTTGGAGCAAGGTTAACAAGGACAGCTTAACTTGGGGCGTAACAGACAGAGACAGCTTTGTTCACGCACTTTGTGCAGCACTTCGTCCTCTTTACGGTGTACTTGATGTTCTTCTTAACGACGGAATGCTTGGCTTATTTGACCTTATTTACCTTCCGGGTTCAGACGGTTACACTTCAGCAATCGTTCCTCTTATGGAAGCATTCGGTCTTTACAACATTAAAACTCAGTATCAATACAGACAGGATATGAGCAAGGAATACGACGCTATTCTTCTTGACATCCTCAATCCTCTTCTTGACAAGGTTGAAGATATTCTTAACGCTCCTATCCAAATGCTTTGCAGCATTCTTCCAAACCTTTCATTGTTCTTCGCAAACGATGGCTTGCTTCAGTTAATCGACAATCTCCTTCTTCCGATTACTGCACTTCTTGATTCACTTCAGCCGATTGTAGAGGTAAACGATGTAATTAAGGCTCTTGGCGTTGATATTGACGGTATGATTAACGGTCTTGGTCTTGGCGTTAAATTCCACCTTGACATTTATGACCTTTCAGGTTCTCTTAAACCGCTTATCGGTAAAGACAACATTGTAACTCTTCTTAACTCAGTTCTTAAATTAATCAAAATCGGCGGTCAACCTCTTGGCCTTGAACTTATGCCGATTGATTGGTTCCAGCTTGCTTCACATGGCACGGTAATTACTGATGAGCCTTCACAAGCTGCAACATTTGGTTCAAGAATTTATGTTAAGGCAGATCCAAGCGAAGTTCTTATTTCTGTTCTTCGTTACCTTATTAACACAGTTAACTACAAAGATAACTTCAACACAATTAACAACCTTGTAAGCGGTCTCCTTGGCGGAGCAAGCGATTCTATCTCTGATGTAGTATCTCAGGTACTCGGTATGCTTTCCGGCGATACAGACGAAGTTATTTCTTCACTGTGTGAACTTCTTCAAACTCTTGCTTAATTAAAAGTTTGATAAACAAAACGGGCATCCCTTTCGGGATGCCTTTTTTGATGCCTTTTTACAAAATATTATTATATAAGCCGAATAATTGTAAAAAACGCAGTTTTGCATTTTACTTATTATATATAATGTAATTAATACTTGTATATTATATATTTTTTTAGTATAATAAATTCATATATTACTATTAATCGGTGGTGAAAAAATGCTCGGCAAATATGTCAGAGTCAAGGTCGTTAAACCTATCGGCTCAGTAGATGACAGCACGGGCTATACTTATCCGCTGAATTACGGAACTGTTTACGATATAAAAAATCAAGAAGCATTCATAATGGGAATTCACCATCCTGTGCGTAATTTTGACGGGCGAGTTATAGCTGTGCTTTGTAACAAACAAAACGGAAAATACATTTGGGTTGTGGCACCCAAAAGCACAAGGTTTATAATTAATGATATTAAAGAATATATTAATTTAGACCGTGATTTTTCAGATTATAAAATTGAATGTCTTTATGAAAGCAGTTGCGGCGCTGTTGTTTACAGAGACATTAAAGGTGAAATACGGTATCTTCTTATTAAAAACAAACGCTCTGCCCATTGGGGCTTTCCAAAAGGTCATATAGAACAAGGCGAAACAAAGGAAGACACTGCACGTCGAGAGGTGCTTGAAGAAACAGGAATTCACGTTAAAATTATTAACGGTTTTGAATGCATATCAAAATATAAAATTCAAAACAAAATTGAAAAATCCGTTTCTATTTTTGTAGGTACAACAAACGACACTTCAACAAACATTCAGGCAGAAGAAATTGAAGATTATATTTGGCTTACTTATGACCGTGCTTTAAGCCTTTTAAAATTTGAAAATGACAAAAGCATAATCAAAGCTGCACATGAATTTTTAAACAAAAATAATTATATTTAGGAGAAATTATATGCAACAACTTTGCCAAACAATTCAAGAATTTTTATCATCCCACGGAATACCGGATGAACTTGTTGTATTCCTTATTTCATTAATGCCTGTGCTTGAATGCAGATTGGGTATGTTTACAGCAATCGTATTACTGCAAATGAACACATTTAAAGGCTTTATTATAAGCTTTATCGGCAACATAATTCCTATTCCGTTAATATTACTGCTTATTAACTGGATTTTTGAATTATTGAAAAAAGTACCGGGTATAAAAAAACTTGTGTTTTGGCTTGAAGACAAAACACTTAAAAAACGAGATAAAATTGACAAATACGGCATTTGGGGATTGCTTTTATTTGTTGCAATACCTTTACCGGGAACAGGCGGATGGACCGGTGCCCTTTTAGCCTCCCTTTTACATTTAGATAAGAAAAAATCATTTTTAGTTATTTCACTTGGCGTTTTCATTGCAGGTCTTATTATGACCGTGCTTTCCCTTATTGTAGGAAACGCAGTATTTGGGTAAATGAATAAAGAATATAAATTTTTAGTTGAACTTACAAAAGCATATTTATACAACGAAAAAACAACACTTAAAGAAGATATTAACTACACTACCCTGTTTAATTACGCAGCAGCTCACAATCTTTTAGGTGTTGTTTATTGTGCTGTTAATAACTCAGTAAACAAAAATGTTATTTCTCCTGCTGTTTTTAATCAAGTTAAAGAAAAGTTTTTCGACGTTATTTATGTATCAAATTTACAAAATGAAATTGCAAACACAGCTAAAAATGCTCTAAGCCGTGCAAATATTAAATTTATTCCATTTAAAGGAATTGACATAAAAAAATATTTTCCCATCCCGGAAAGCAGAATAATGGGCGACATTGATATTTTAATCGACGAAAATGATGTTATTGCCGCTAAAGATGCCATGACAAAAGCAGGATTTACCGTTAAAAACGAAAGTGGACCTGTTTGGGACTACGAGCAATTTAATGTTAAAATTGAAATGCACTCTAACTTGCTGAATGACAGTGTAGACAAGCAAAAGGTTATAAACTACTTTTTAAATGCAAAAGATAACGCAACATTTTGCGGTTGTGAAGGTGAATTTAATAACACTTTTCAATTTGAATACTTAATAGCTCACATAGCACACCATTTTCATGATTACGGTGCAGGCATAAAATTAATACTTGATTTGGCTGTAATGCTTAAATACGCAAACGTTGACCTAAAAAAAGTCGTTTCAGACTTAGAAATTGCAGGACTCGGCAAATTCTCAAAAGAAATACTTTCAGTTTGTTTTAAATGGTACGGAACAGGCGTGTGCTTTAACAAAGATACCCAAAAAACAGAGGATTTTATTGTTTCTTTCGGTGCATTCGGAAAATCACACAGAAACAATTCTGCTGTTGTTGCAAGAAAAGATTTTGAAGCAAACAAGCATACAAATCCGTTGGCAGTAAAATTAAGGATTATATTTCCACCGTACAGTAAATTAAAAACCATGCCATACATTAAATTTATTTACGGAAAACCGTATTTAACGCCTATTGCTTGGATTTACAGAATTTTTTACAATTTAAGGCACCGCAAAAAATCAGCATTAAACACTGCAACAGGTCTTAATGACAAAAAAACTATTGAACAGGCAAAACAAGAATTTGATTTCTTTAAGGAGATAGGACTTTTATGAAGTTTTTAATTACCGTTTTAATTATATTAGCACTTTGTTTTATTATTTGGTTTGTAACTTACAGAAAAAGCGGCAAATGCCCTCTTTGTGCAATGGAAAAAATTAAAATGCCCACAAAGATTACAATTAATATTGAAAACGAAGAAAATTATAATAACGGTGCAGCGTTAACACCTCCAATGGGATGGAGCAGCTGGAACACCTTTCGCCAAAATATAAGCGAAGAATTGATTTTAAACACTGCCGACGCAATGAAAAAATCAGGTTTGCTTGAAGCAGGCTACCAATATATTAATTTAGATGACTGTTGGCAAAGCTCAATGCGAGATAAAAACGGCAGGCTTCAAGGTGATTTAGAAAAATTCCCAAACGGAATTTCAAACCTTATTACAAAAGTTAACGCCATGGGTATGAAAGTTGGTCTTTACTCATCAAACGGCACTTTAACCTGCGAGGATTTGCCTGCAAGCTTAGGTAAAGAAGAAATTGACGCTAAAACAATTGCCGGCTGGGGATGCGAATTTTTTAAATACGATTTTTGCCACCACCAAATTATAAGCGGCGACGCACCTGTTATTGAAGCAGTAGAAATAAGCAGACCCGGAAGCACAGCAGAACTTATATTAAAACCTGAAGATGCAAAACTTGACGGAAGAGCAAGAATTCTTAACATTAAAGCATTACCAAGCGGAAAAGGCATAGGTTTAATAAACCACGGCGCAGGAAAAATCACATTTAGCCCCGTTGTTAATTTTGAAGGCAACTATGTAATAACACTTTTAACATATAAAACATACACACGCCACCAACAATATATACAGGTTATTGTTAACGGCGAACTTCACGAAGTATTTTTCCCAAAAACAAGAGCATCCAGCCCAACAGGAAGAACACAGCTTTCAGTTAAGCTTAAAGGCGGCTCTAATGAAGTTATTATTCAAAACCCAATTAAAACGTTTGCCGACAGCTCGTACATTCAATACAAACGAATGGGCAACGCATTAAAAAAAGCCGTGCAGGATACTGCATCGGAATACGGAATTGCAGAAAAGCCTATTGTTTATTCAATTTGTGAATGGGGTAATGCATTTCCGTGGAATTGGGGTGCAAAAGCAGGTAATATGTGGCGCACAACACCCGACATTACAGCAAAATGGTTTAGCGTGCACGGTATTTACAAATACACGTTAAAGCTTTATAAAAGCGCCGGCGTAGGCAACTGGAACGACCCCGATATGCTTGAGGTTGGCAACGGTAATTTTACAGATGATGAAAACAAAACGCACTTCAGCTTGTGGTGTATGTTGGCAGCTCCCCTTATTTTAGGAAATGATATAAGAAAATTTATTGACGCAAATGGAAATCCGGCAACAAATAATGAAACGCTTAAAACAGTTACCAATAAAAGCCTTATTTTAATAGACCAAGACCCTCTTGGCAAACCGGCAAAGAAAATTAAAACATCACACGGAATTGATATTATTGCAAGACCGCTTGCAAACGGTGATGTGGCAATTTGCTTTTACAATAAAAGCAGCCATGTAAAAGGCTTTTCGTATGACATTAATGAGCTTGTTACAGATGAATATTTAAATTTTGAAGCAACAGGTTCGTCATATGCGATACATGAGCTTTGGAACAACGAAAGATTTACTGCCAAAACAATTTCAGCAACGCTTTCCAAACACGCTTGCAAAGTTTTCAGAATAAGCCAATTATAATAGCAATAAAAAGACAGTTCATGATGCACACCGCACAATGAACTGTCTTTTATTCTTTTACCTTTTCAAATGTTATAGTGACGCAAAACGTATTCCATTTCCGCATTTTCAAATTCTAAAATTATATCCGGATTATAATTGGATTTTTTTCTTGCATCCATATATCTTTCTAAAAAATAAACATCTCTGGATGAACAATTTATTTGACGTAACCAACGAATTACATCAAGTTCATTATAACAAAGATGAATACCGTCACTTATAACAAATGTGCAAGTTCCGCTTTCCAACCATTTCTTAAACTGAGTAATAGTTATATTTTTTATTTTTTCAATACTTTCTTTTGGCATATGTACCATTGAATAGTATTCAACAAAATTTAATTTTACTACCATAGCAACACAATCCGTAATAAGTTGTAATTAAAACTAAAAAGTCAAAAACCAAAAAATATTAATAGATATATATGAAAAAGCGGCACAGTAAAATTTAAAGGAATATAGAAGGGAGTTAACTGCGCCGCTTTTCCAACAAAATAATCACTGCAAAAAATAAAAAATCAGCAACAAAATCTAACCATATTCTACAAAAAGCAAACATAAAGTCAATAGATTTTGCAAAAACGCAGAAAAATATAACGTTTTTGCAAGAAAAGCTATACCATTCCCACCTATTCAAAAACAAATACCTTATTTCAATTTTATTGGTAGTACAAAAAATTACGTGATGATTACTATTCCTTATTTCACATTCAGTGAACATATAACGCACAAAATCATTTAAATTACAAGAAAATCAAATTCTGTATAATCATACAAATCGCCGTCATTAATTCCGGTGCCTTGCTCTTTGTAGCCAAATCCATAAGCAATGAATTTTATAAATTCAGACTCCCCTGTTTTGGAAAGCTCCTTGTTTAATCTTATTGTGTGATAATATTTGCCGATTAAAAACAAATCGTTGTCTTCCACAATAACACCGTCAACATCTTCTTTAAGTGCTTTTTCAAGCAGTTTTTCGGCAAAGTAATCTGTTTTTAAAAATTCATTATCCTCTTTACCATTTTCAAGCATCCAAGCTTTAATGTAATTTACAAAATCTTGTTCTCTCATTTTTATCCTCCATTATTAAAAAATTTCCTAACGTAAGAATATAAAATTTTAGTGTCAATATCAAGAAAATATGCAAAAACGCAGAAAAATAATACGTTTTTGCAGAAAAAACTCCTTTTTTCATGTAAAAATCAAATTAATACTTGAATATTTAAAAGTAATGTGTTATAATTTCACCGTTGTCATTTAGAGGTATAGTGTAACGGTAACACTCCGGACTCTGACTCCGTCATTTAAGGTTCGAATCCTTATACCTCTGCCATTACCTCGGAACATTCGTGTTCCGAGGCTTTTT
>CAKSWS010000031.1 GCA_934512155.1 uncultured Eubacterium sp.
GTATGAGCATGGAAGAACAGGAAAAGGCGTTAACTTATTGGCTTGGGTTAAAACCTGCTGCCGCAGTTATAACAAGAGGACTTGATGTTCCCGAATTATTTCTTTCTTTGTGTGAAAAATATGAAGTGCCGCTTCTCAGAACAGTTGATGAAACATCAAATTTCCTTGCGGCTTTAATTCAATTTTTAAATGTTAATCTTGCACCTCGTATTACACGACACGGCGTTTTGTGTGAAGTATACGGCGAGGGCGTTTTGATTATAGGTGAAAGCGGCGCAGGTAAATCGGAAACTGCCGTTGAACTTATTAAAAGAGGTCATCGTCTTATTGCCGATGACGCTGTTGAAATACGTCGAATTGATGCTCACACGTTAACAGGTTCATCGCCTAATAATATTCGTCATTTTATTGAGCTTAGAGGTATAGGCATAATAAACGCACGCCGTCTTTTCGGTATGGGTTCTGTTAAAGATTCTGAAAAAATCAACATGGTAATCCAGCTTGAACCTTGGGATGCAACCAAGGCTTACGACAGACTTGGGCTAGATAACGAATATACGGAAATTCTTGATATTAAGGTTCCTGTTATAACCGTTCCGGTTAATCCCGGCAGAAACCTTGCGGTAATCATTGAAACGGCTGCAATGAATAACCGTCAAAAGAAAATGGGTTATAACGCCGCTAAAGAGTTAATGGTGGGGCTTGGTATGGAAGATACTGTTTCCCAAGATAAAGAAATTAAGATTTGGTAAAGGGGTATATGTTTTATGTATAATATTGGAATAGATTTGGGCGGAACTAATATTGTTGCCGCAGTTGTGGATGAAAAGTATAAAATTGTCGGCGTAGGTAAAACCCCTACTGCCACGCCTCGTTCGGCAGATGCAATTTTTGATGATATTGCAAGTGTTTGCAGAGAGGCAATGGATAAAGCAGGAATTACACTTAAAGATATAGATTCAATAGGACTTGGAACACCGGGTACCGTTAATGATGACGGAGTTATTGAATTTGCAAATAATCTTGGCTTTGAAAATGTTCCCGCACGTGAAATGATTAACGCACGTCTTGGCAGTGAGGTTCCGGTTTATGTTGCAAACGACGCCAATTGTGCCGCTTTGGGCGAGGCTTATGCAGGTTGCGGAAACGGTTGTGATAATTTTGTTGCCGTAACTTTGGGTACAGGTGTAGGTTCGGGTATTATTATTGACGGTAAAATTATTACAGGTGTGAACTGTGCCGGCGGTGAATGCGGTCATATGGTTATTGCTGTTGACGGCGAACCTTGCACTTGCGGCAGAAAAGGTTGTTGGGAAGCATATGCTTCGGCTACTGCTCTTATTCGTCAAACTAAGCGTGCTATGGACCTTCATCCGGAATCTGCTATGCATGAAATTGTAAAGGCAGAGGGCAAGGTTTCCGGCAGAACTGCGTTTGATGCTATGCGCAAGGGCGACATTGCAGGCATTGAGGTTGTTAACAACTATGTAAAATATGTGGCTTGCGGACTTATTAACCTTGTAAATGCACTTCAGCCTGAAATCATTTGTATCGGCGGCGGAATTTGTAATGAAGGCGAAACACTTTTAACTCCTCTTCGCAGATATATTCAGGCGGAAAGATATTCTATTTACAGTAAAATTCAAACTAAAATTATGAAAGCCGAACTTGGAAATG
Organism: uncultured Eubacterium sp.; assembly: GCA_934512155.1. Classification (GTDB taxonomy): domain Bacteria; phylum Bacillota; class Clostridia; order Oscillospirales; family Acutalibacteraceae; genus Eubacterium_R. Next base: position 1,678 of record CAKSWS010000031.1, read on the forward strand.
ACGCCGGTATTATAGGTGCCGCTCTTCTTGGTCAGGCAACAAATAAATAACGGTGATTTTTTGGATAATTTAGTTAAACTTTTAAATCAACTGAATATTAAATATGCTCAAAATGAACCGATGTCAAAGCATACAACTTTTAAAATCGGCGGTAATGCAAAAATAATGGCTTTCCCGGGCAGTGAAAATGATGTTGCAGAAATTATAAAATGCTGCAATGAAAATCAAATTCGTTTTTTGCCTGTGGGCAACGGTTCAAATTTGTTGGTGGATGATAACGGAATAGATGCTTGCGTTATTTGCTTTGATAATAATTTTGCAAATATTGAATTGATTGATGATGAAACAATATTTGCACAAAGCGGCGCTTCACTTATGAAAGTGTGCCGTTTTGCTTTGGAAAACAGTTTGTCGGGCTTGGAATTTGCTTTCGGCATTCCCGGTTCATGCGGCGGCGGTGCATTTATGAATGCCGGTGCATACGGCGGTGAAATGAAGGACGTGCTGTTTAAATGCAGTCATATTGACGGCGACGGAAACAAAGGTTTTCTTGAAAAGGACGCTTTAAATTTAGCTTACCGTCATTCCGCTTATTATGATAATAATTGTGTCATAACAGGTGTTTATTTGAAACTTAAAAAGGGCGATAAAAAAGAAATTAAGGCAAAAATGGATGATTTTCTTCAAAGAAGAAAAGATAAACAGCCGCTTGAATATCCAAGTGCAGGTTCAACGTTTAAAAGACCCGAGGGATATTTTGCCGGTGCTCTTATTGAAGAATGTAATTTAAAGGGAAGTTCTGTGGGCGGAGCACAGGTTAGTGAAAAGCACGCAGGCTTTGTAATTAATAAAGGCGGTGCTACATGCAAAGATGTTTTGGATTTATGTAAACTTTGCAGTGAAACAGTGCTGAAAGAAAAAGGCGTTAAGCTGGAAATGGAAATTAGGGTAACAAAATAATGATAAAAGAAGAAAAAGAATTAGTAATTATTACAGGTCTTTCCGGTGCAGGCAAATCAACTGCTATCGGATTTATGGAAGATGTGGGTTATTATTGTATTGATAATATGCCGCCGTTTTTGTTAACTTCGTTTTTGGATTTGCTTTCAAAGCAAACAGACCATCGTAAAGTTGCAATAGTTATTGATATTCGTTCAACTGAAAATTTTGATTCTGTTGCAAATGTTTTGGCAGATGTTGAAAGATACGATTATAACGTAAAGGTTGTTTATCTTGATATAAAAACACATATTGCTCTTAAAAGATATAAGCTTACACGCAGAAAACATCCTTTTGCAGATAGGTTTAACGGCGATATTTCAAAAGCTCTTGCTTATGAAAAAGAAATTATGACCCCTATTCGTTCAAGGGCTGATTTTATTATTGATACATCCGATATTTCGGGCAATCAGCTTCGTAACCGTTTAACTCAAATTCTTATCGGCAGTGATAAAGATATAATGCATATAAATGTTATGTCATTTGGTTTTAAACACGGTATTCCCACAGAGGCTGATTTTGTTATAGATGTAAGATGTTTGCCTAATCCTTATTGGGTTGAAAATCTTAAAACAAAAACAGGTCTTGACAGTGAGGTTCGTGATTACGTATTTTCGTTTAAAGAATCAAAGGAATTGTTAGATAAATTAATTGATATGCTTGATTTTCTTAATCCTCTTTATATTAGAGAGGGCAAAAGTCAAATTGTATTTGCAATAGGCTGCACGGGCGGTAATCACCGTTCTGTTGCAATAGCAGAGGCGTTAAAAGAGCATTTTGAGAAGAAGTGGGATAACGTTTCTGTTAACCACCGTGATATTAACAGAAATTAGGTTGTAATTATATGTCATTTTCAATGGAAGTTAAGGACGAACTCGTTAAAACGGAATATGAGTTTAATTGTTGCAAAAAATCATTGCTTTACGGAATGTGTATTTTTGGCAAAAGTTTTAATGCGTGTGATGTTTCGTTGCAAACGGAAAATGAAAATGTGGCATTGCTTTATGCAGAATTAATTAAAACTTTGTATAATATTAAAACTGATTTTAAACGTTCGCCCAAGGGTAGAAATTTTACGGTTTCCGTTGCTGATAAACAGGATTGTGCCAAGCTTTTAAAAGTTTTTGACCATACCGGAAAGGGTAGTTTAAAAATTAATCATTCTGTTTTTGATTGTGAAAATTGCCGGCATGCGTTTGTTGCCGGTGCTTTCTTGTCCTGCGGCACGGTGTCCACTCCGAAAAAAGATTATCATTTAGAATTTACGGTGCCTTATTTAAATCTTTCCAAAAGTCTTTTAACATTGCTTAAGGAAATGGAATTGAAGCCGAAATATACAAACAGAAAAGGCTATAATATAGTGTATTTTAAGGAAAGCGAATCTATAGAAGATTGTTTGTATATTATGGGTGCATCCGGCGCAATGTTTGAAATGATGAATATAAAAATCGTTAAAGATTTCAGAAATAAAGCAAACCGTCAGGCAAATTGTGAAACGGCAAATATAAACAGAATGGTAAATGCCGTTGCATCTCAAATGATTGCTATTGAAAAAATATGGGCAGAAAAAGGAATGGAATATTTACCTGAAAATTTGCAAAGCGTTGCTGTTTTGCGTAATGAAAATCCTGAAATGAGCCTTTCCGAACTTGCAAAAAAATGTAATCCGCCTTTAAGCAGAAGCGGACTTAATCACAGGCTTAAAAGAATAGTTGAAATTTCAAAGGAATTATAATTATGTTTACTCATTTACACGTGCACACAGAATATTCGCTTCTTGACGGGGCTTGCAGAATTGAACAACTTGTGCTTCGTGCAAAAGAACTTGGAATGCAGTCCCTTGCAATTACCGACCACGGTAATATGTATGGGGCTGTTGATTTTTATAAGGCTTGTAAAAAGCACGGAATTAAGCCGATAATAGGTTGCGAGGTTTATGTTGCTCCACGAACACGATTTGATAAAGAAAAAGTGCTTGATAAGGAGTATAACCATTTAATTCTTCTTTGTGAAAACGAACAGGGCTATAAAAATTTAATTAAGCTTGTTTCAAAAGCATATATTGAGGGATATTATTATAAACCCAGGGTTGATCATGATATTCTTGAAAAATATCATCAGGGAATAGTATGCCTTTCGGCTTGTTTGGCAGGTGAAATACCCCAGCGCCTTTTAGCTAAGGATTATGAGGGGGCAAAAAATGTTGCCTTGTGGTATCGTGATGTTTTTGGCGAAAATAATTATTTTTTGGAACTTCAAAATCACGGCTTAGATGAGCAAAAAAGAGTAAATGAGGGCTTGAAAAGACTTTCGGATGATACAGGTATACCTCTTGTTGCCACTAATGATGTGCATTATATCGAAAAGCAAGACAGCAAGGTGCAGCAGGTTCTTATTTGCATTGCCACAAATCATATTTTGGGCGAAGATACAGGGCTTGAATTTCATTCAAACGAGTTTTATTTAAAAAGCGAGCAGGAAATGGCAACGATTTTTGCCGATACTCCACAGGCAATTTCAAATACGGAAGAAATTGCAAAAAGATGTAATTTTGATTTTGAATTCGGCAATACCAAATTGCCTTATTACAAAACTCCGAATAATATGGACCATTTTGAGTATTTTAAGCAGTGTTGTTATTCTGGCATGAAAAAACGATACGGTAATCCGCCGGATGAATATTATAAACGCTTAGAATATGAGCTTAAAACAGTTAACAAAATGGGGTATACGGATTATTATTTAATCGTTGCGGATTTTGTTTCTTTTGCAAAAAGAAACGGAATTCCTGTTGGTCCGGGCAGAGGCTCCGGTGCAGGCTCTTTGGCGGCTTATTGCATAGGTATTACCGATTTAGATCCTATGAAATATAATCTGCTTTTTGAACGATTTTTAAATCCTGAAAGAGTTTCAATGCCGGATTTTGATATAGATTTCTGTTATGAACGCCGTGGCGAAGTTATTGATTATGTAACTCAAAAATACGGTGCCGACCATGTGGCTCAAATTGTAACTTTCGGCACATTGCAAACCCGTGCCGCCATTCGTGATGTTGGGCGTGTTATGGGTATGCCTTATGCGTCTGTTGACGCTGTGGCAAAACTTGTACCAAATGATTTTCATATAACTATTGACGGTGCAGTTCAAAAATCAAAAGAATTACGTGAATTAATGGAATCTAACAGCAACGTTAAGGAGCTTATAGAAACAGCAAAAAAGGTAGAGGGTATGCCTCGAAACACCAGCACTCATGCCGCCGGTGTTGTAATTACGCACGATGTTGTTTCTTCTTATGTTCCTCTTGCTACAAATGACGATTTAATAGTTACTCAGTACATTATGACCTCCCTTGAAGAACTTGGGTTGTTGAAAATGGACTTTTTAGGCTTGCGAACATTAACTGTTATTAATGATGCTTCAAAGCAGGCAGGGGTAGATATTGAAAAAATTTCTATTGATGACCCAAATGTATATAAATTGTTTGCTTTTGGTCAAACAGAGGGCATTTTTCAGTTTGAATCTGCAGGAATGAAGCAAATGCTTATGAATTTAAAGCCAACAAAATTAGAACATCTAATTGCAGCCAATTCGCTTTATCGCCCAGGTCCGGCAAAGCAAATTGATACTTTTGTTAACAATTCTCATCATCCTGAAAATATAATTTATACCACTCCTTTGTTGGAGCCTGTTTTAAAAGATACTTTCGGCTGTATAGTTTATCAGGAACAAGTTATGCAAATTTTCCGTGTTTTGGCAGGGTATTCCTACGGCAGAGCCGATGTGGTGCGCAGGGCAATGAGTAAAAAGAAAAAAGATGTGCTTGAGGCTGAAAGAGTAACGTTTATTAATGGCTGTGAAAAAAATAATATTTCTCAGGATGTTGCAATTGGCATTTTTAATCAAATCAGTGAATTTGCAAAGTATGCTTTTAATAAATCTCACGCTGCCTGTTATGCTCTTGTTGCATACAGAACAGCATATTTAAAATGTTATTATCCGGCAGAATTTATGGCGGCACTTTTAACTTCTGTTCTTGATTCATCAAATAAAGTTGCTCGTTATATTGCCGAATGTAAGCGGCTTGGATTAAAACTTGCCGTACCGGATGTTAATTCATCGGCTAAAGGCTTTTCTGCAAACGGCAAAACTATTAATTACGGTTTGTTGGGTATTAAAAATTTAGGCTCTGAATTTATTAATGATATTATAAAAGAACGTGAAAACGGCAAATATAAAGACTTGTTTGATTTTTGCTCAAGACTTCAAACAAGCCATTTTAACCGTCGTGCAGTTGAAAGTCTTATCAAATGCGGTGTTCTTGATTCATTGGGAGCAAACAGGCGTCAAATGCTTCAGGCGTTGCCTGCCCTTGTATCAAATCTTGATGATTACAGAAGAAAAACAATGTACGGTCAGGTTGGATTTTTTGATTTGGGCGGAAATGATAATAGTTTCGGGTTTGAATTTGATATGCCGGCTGTTGATGAATTTCCAAAATCCGAGCTTCTTAAAATGGAAAAGGAAATGACAGGACTTTATCTTTCAGGTCATCCTCTTGATAAGTATGATTCTGTTATTGAAAAATTAGGTTATGCAAAAACATTTGATGTTCTTGAAGCCGGAAAAAATGATTTTTCAAGTTTAAAAGACGGAAACAAGGTGATTTTGTGCGGCATAATTTCACGCATAACAATTAAACAAACAAAAAACGGAAAAAATATGGCATTTGTATTGCTTGAAGATATGTCCGGCAGTGTGGAGGTTATTGTATTTCCCAATACACTTGAAAAGTATGCCCAATATATACGAAACGGCGGAGTGATGACCGTAAGCGGCACGATTTCCTGTGAGGAGGAAAAGGATTCAAAAATTTTGGCAGACGTAATATTCGGTGCACCTAATGAAAACAGTATGCCGGCTCGAAAAGCAGCTCCGGCACAAAATTTAAAAAAGCCTAAAAGAACAGGTTTGTTTTTAAGATTTTCATCTGAAAATGATAAAAATATAATTGCCGCCAAAAATTATATAGAGCAAAACAAGGGCGACTTACCTGTGTATTTTTATTATTTAAACACAAAAAAATATGTTCGTTTAAACAATCAGTTCTGCGTTTCGGGCAATAAAATGTTTATTGACGGGTTAAAATCTTTATTGGGCAGTGAGAATGTTGCTCTTATTTTATAATTATTAGTTATAATCTATTGACTTTTTATGGCAGATTAAGTAAAATTAAAAAAGTTTATGTTTTATTGTACTATATTTTTTATCGAATATTTTATTCTTGAATTGGAGGATATTTATTATGAAAACTATTGCAGTATTAACAAGCGGCGGCGATGCTCCGGGAATGAATGCGGCTGTTCGTGCAGTTGTAAGAACGGCTTGTGTTAACGGAATTAAAGTTTTAGGTGTTATCAGAGGTTACAACGGTTTAATTAACGGCGACTTTGTTGAAATGGATCTTCGCTCTGTTTCAGATATTATTCACAGAGGCGGAACAAAACTTTACAGTGCACGCTCGGTTGAATTTGCAACAGAAGAGGGTATGCGCAAAGCAATTCGTACTTGTAAAGAGCACGGTATTGAAGGCGTTGTTGTTATCGGCGGCGACGGCTCTTTCAGAGGCGCAAGGGATTTGTCTGAAAGAGGTATTCCTTGCGTTGGTATTCCGGGTACTATTGATAATGATATTGCTTGCTGTGATTATACAATAGGTTATGATACTTGCCTTAATACAATTATGGAATGTGTGGATAAGGTTCGTGATACAACAGAATCTCATGACAGATGTACTGTTGTTGAGGTAATGGGTCGTCGTGCGGGTTATCTTGCTCTTAATGCAGGTATTGCCGTTGGTGCCACATCAATTCTTATTCCTGAAATTGAATTTGATATTCAAAAGGATGTTATTGAAAGAATGCAAAGAACTCAAAAAACAGATAAAAAGCACTTTCTTGTCGTTGTGGCAGAGGGCGTAGGCGTTGATGTTACTGAACTTGCAAAGGAAATTCAGGCAAAAACAGGCGTTGAATCACGTGCTTGCATTTTAGGCCATATTCAAAGGGGAGGTTCTCCTACTGTTCAAGACAGAGTTATGGCAACTCGTATGGGTCATTATGCTGTTAAAGAACTTTTAATGAAAGGAATCGGCAACCGTGTTGTTGCTGCTCAAAAGGGCAACGTTGTTGATTTTGATATTTTTGAAGCACTTAATATGACAAAGCATATTGATGAAAATCTTTATCAAATTGCACTTGATGTTTCTATTTAAGTGTTAAACATAAAATGTATTTAAGCACTGCGAAAGCAGTGCTTTTATTTTATTTTTTTCAAATTTTTTCAATAATTAATATCATCAAGATTGTAAATAATGTTATTAGTGCTTTTTACATTTTTAATTTGCGTAATTTGTTTTGTTATTTACATTCGAAAGGTTTTGGTGATATTTTTGAAAAAAGCCGTTAGAATAATAGATTCATTTTTTGCATTGTTTACAGCCGTTATTTATTCTCTTGTGATTTACGGCACAGTGGCATTGCCCAATAATGTGGTGGTTTACGGTAATGATTTGCCGCAATTTCAACAAATTTATAATGTTACGGCACATAAAGATTATGAAAGCGTTGATTTTCAAAGTGCCGATTCTGTGGGCGGTACAGACGGTGAATTAAAACTTCTCGGCGTTATTCCTGTTAAAAATGAAACAATTATAAGCAGTGAAAGTAATAAAGTTCTTGTTTCAGGTAAATCATTTGGAATTAAACTTTATACCGACGGCGTTATTATTGTCGGCACAAAGGATATAAATATTGACGGCAAAATAGTAAACCCATCTAAATCGGCAGGTTTGCAGGTTGGCGATGTTATTGTTTCAATAAACGGTAAGCGTGTTTATTCGTCTGATGAAGTTGAAAATGTTTTAAACGATAACAACGGAAAAGATTATACTATTAAAATTAAACGAAATTCTGTTTATAAAACGTTTACACTTCACCCTGTTTATGTGCAAAATGAGGGTTGCTATAAGGCGGGTATGTGGGTTCGTGATTCAACTGCCGGTATAGGTACGGTTACATTTTATTATCCTAAAACGTCAACTGTTGCAACTTTGGGTCATCCTGTTACAGATGTGGACACAGGCGATATTATGCCTATTTTAAACGGTGAAGCAGTTGAAACCTGCGTTACGTCGGTAACAAAATCTTCTGCCGAGGAAACAGGTTCTTTAAGCTGTGATTTTTTAAATAAATCCATTGCGGCTTTAACAAAAAATACAACCTACGGCGTTTATGGCAAATACACAAATCAAACTGATTTATCGGGTACAAATGCTTATGAAATTGCGTCTGTTCAGGAAATTGAAAAAGGTTTTTGCCAAATAATTTGCACCGTTGAAGGGGAGACACCAAAAACATATTCGGCGCAGATTCAAAGAATTTTTTATAATGAAAACGAAAAAAATATGATCATTAAAATTACGGATGAGGAATTATTGCAAAAAACGGGCGGTATTGTGCAGGGAATGAGTGGCACACCTATAATTCAAAACGGCAAGCTTATAGGTGCAATAACCCATGTTATTGTAAATAATCCTCAAAAGGGTTATGCTGTTTTTGCCCAAACCATGGCAAATGAATGTAAGTGAAATATAATGTATATAAATAATTAAAGCAGTTGGTTGTTTAATAATTTCCAAACTGCTTTTTATTTGTTGAAATGTTGTATTTTATATGTTAAAATGCAATATAGTGGATTATTATGCGTTTGCAAATAAAGATTGGCGGTGGAAAAATGAAATCATTTTTCAAAAAACATGGCAAAACAATATTGCTTTTGGCAGTTGCTTTTACAATCCCATTGGCACTTTTGTGTGTTGCGTTTGCTTATGAGGGTATTGCTCCTTTTGGCGACTTAAATGTTTTTATGTGGGATTCAAAACTTCAATACAAAGATTATTTTGGCTATTTATGGGATGTTTTACACGGTAATGCAAGTCTTGCTTACTCTGCTTCAAAATCACTCGGCGGTCAAATGGCAGGTTTGGTTGCTTATTATCTTACTTGTCCGTTGAATTTGCTGATTTACTTTTTTGATAAATCACAAATCGGTTTGTTTTTATCATTGGAAACAATTTTAAAAATGTCTTTCGCCGGTTTAACGGCAAGTTACTTTTTAAAGAAAAGGTACAACATTAGCAGCGTTGTTACGGTTATACTTTCAACTTGCTATGCTCTTATGGAGTATAATGTTTATTATTGCAGAAATATAATGTGGCTTGATGGTGCGGTTTTATTACCTCTTGCCTGCCTTGGTGCATACGAGCTTCTTCATAAAAACAAAAAAGGACTGCTTTATTTTTCTATTGCAATGGCAATTATTTCGAACTGGTATTCAGGTTTTATGGTTTGTCTTATGACAGGCTTTTACTTCCTTTTTGAGCTTGTTTTGAAATATGATTTTCATGATTTTAAGGGCAAAGTTAAAAACTTTGTTTTGGATTGTGTTAAATTTGTTGCAGATATGATTTTGGGCGTGCTTACAAGCTGTGCCGTTCTTTTGCCGGCGTGTCTTTCTCTTGTAGGCGGTAAAGCAACGTTTAAGCTTATTTATGCTCAAATGAATTTCAGCTTTCTTTATACTTTCAGAGGATTTGATATAAATTCTTCTGTTAATACCAAAACTTCGCCTTTGCTTTATATCGGAGGCATAGTTCTTCTTCTTGTGGTTTATCTTTTGTTTGATAAAAGAATTGACCTTAAAACAAAAATATGTTCTGCAATGCTGTTTGTGTTTATGATTTTCGGATTCTGCTTTAAAGAATTTGAATTAATGTGGACGGCTTTTGTTAAAAGTAATTCGTATAATTTCCGTTTTGCATTTGTTTTTGGCTTTGTTATGATAATGCTTGCAGGTAAAGCTGTTAAAGCCATTCAAGATAACGGAAATGTTGTTGAAAAGCCTGCAATGTTTAAAGCACTCGGCCTTATTGCCGGCGTTGCTTTAATTCTTGATTTGCAAAATGCATTTGAAAACAGATTTGTTGCAAATGTTTATCTTTTCGCATTTGCATTTTATACTTTGTTACTTATTGTTTATTATTGCCAAAAAAGCAATAAGGCGGTTAAAACCGTTTCAGTTGTACTTGTGGCTTTGCTTACATTCGGTGAATTAGGGGTTAATTCGCTTTTGGCATTCAGAGATTACGATGTGTCTGACAGTGTTTATTCAGATTATACAAAAAATATGTCTGCTATTGTTGATGAAATGAAATCGAAGGACACTTCTTTCTACAGATTCGAGAAAAATTACTCTTATCTTTCAAAACTTAAAAGTGATGTTGCAACCTGCGAACCGCTTTTGTTTAACTATAACAGCATAGAGCATTACAGTTCTACTTATGACGGCAATGTGGATGAATTTATGGCGTCAATGGGCTATTCGGATTCAACCTATATTCCGGATGAAAATTCAAATGATAAAATCATGTTCCCAACAGATACTTATTGGAACAGTTCAATGATTTTAACGGAAACTGTTTTGGGCGTTAAGTATGAATTGGCACAAAGTCAAACCTTTGGAATGTCGCCTTACGAAATGGAAAGCAAAATGCCTGACGGTTATGCAATGTATGAAAATATAAATGCTTTGCCTCTGGCATATAACGTTTCCGAAAATGCGGCAGAAAATGTGGAATATGGTTTAAATCCTTTTGATAATCAAGAAATTTTTGTAAATCAACTTTTGGGTGAAGATGACGAAATTTACGAAAATCTTAATCCTGAACTTGTAAGTTTTAAGGACGGCTCGGAAAAATATTCTGTAACTGCTTCCGTAAACGGACCGCTATACTTTTATACTGACGGCTATAAGCTTCACAGTGATGATTATAAAGAAAATTGCCGTTTGTATGTAAATGGCGAATTAGCCCAAAATATTTGCCAGCGTTTCCTTGAAAATGCTGTTTATTTAGGCAATTACAATGCCGGTGATGTTGTTGAAATAGAAATTAAACATGTTTCAAAAAATAAAAAGGAACTTTCAAAGAAACATGAAATTTATGTTTCACAGCTTAATGAGGATGCATATAATCATGTTTGCGAAAAATTAACTGCAGGTTCAAGCACCGATTTAAATGTAAACGGAAATGTTATTTCCGGAACTTATAAAACAGATAATGACAGTTTGGTTATGTTAACCATTCCTTATGCCGAAGGTTGGACGGTTTATGTTGACGGCGAAAAAACAGAGTATAAAGAACTTTGCAAAACATTTATGGGTATTGAACTTACAGCAGGTGAGCATCGAATTGAAATGAAATTTGAAACTCCGGGTCAAAAAGCAGGTAATGCAGCAACTGTTTTGGGCATTGCAGGATTTGCTGCTTGGTGCATTTGTGAAGCTGTTGTTTCTAAAAAGAAAAAAGTTAAATAGGTTATTAAAAAAGTGTCGATGAATTCATCGGCACTTTTTTGTGTATTCATAATATGTTTACTTGAATTATATTAATTATTATTATATAATATATTTGTAAAATTTTATCAAAGGAAAGGGGTAAAACTAATGGAAAATATTGATGAAATTAAAGCCCAAATCTGTGATGTTTGCCATAAAATGTGGCAGCTTGGTTGGGTTGCCGCAAATGACGGTAATGTTAGCGTAAAACTTGAAAACGGCAATATTCTTGCAACGCCAACAGGTATGAGCAAATCTTTTATTACACCCGAAAAACTTGTTTTGTTAGACAGTAAGGGTAATGTGATTGAGGCTGCCGAGGGTTTAAGACCTTCAAGTGAAATTAAAATGCATCTTCGTTGTTATGATAAGCGTGATGACGTTAAAAGCGTAATTCACGCTCATCCACCCGGAGCAACAGGCTTCGCAGTGGCTCATAAAGCAATGGATATGTATAATATGATTGAAGATGTTGCAGTTATCGGTGCAGTTCCGTTAACACCTTACGGTACACCATCTACAACAGAGGTTCCGGATGCTATTGAACCTTATCTTGAAGAACATGACGTTATGCTTCTTGAAAACCACGGCGCTCTTGCAGTGGGCAGTGATGTTATAACTGCTTTTTACAGAATGGAAAGTCTTGAACTTTGGGCGAAAATCACAATCAATGCCGTTATTTTGGGTGGCAGTCACGATATCAGCAAAGAAAATATTCAAAAACTTATTGATTTAAGAGGTTATTACAGAGTTACGGGCAGGCATCCGGGCTATAAGCAGTTTAATCCGGATGACCCAATGCTTCATGCAGATAATAAGGAGTAATTTATGTTAAAAGGAATTCCAAGTGTTTTGTCGCCGGAACTGTTAAAAGCCCTTTGCGAAATGGGTCATGGCGATGAAGTAGTTATTGCAGACGGTAATTTTCCCGGCGAAAGCGTAGGTAAAAACGCTGTTGTTGTCAGAGCAGACGGTCATGGCGTACCTGAAATATTGGATGCGGTTTTGAGTCTTATTCCTCTTGATACTTATACAGAAAAACCGGTTGCTCTTATGCAGCTTGTTGAAGGCGAAACTTGCGGCGTTCCTCCTATTTGGGATAAGTACGACGAAATTATCAAAAAGCATGAGGGCAAAAGTGTAAATATTGAATATACCGAGCGTTTTGCTTTTTATGAACGGGCAAAAAATGCTTATTTAATCATTGCAACAGGCGAGGAAGCAATTTATGCAAACATCCTTTTGAAAAAAGGGGTAGTTAAATGAAAACTGTAGTTGCTTTTGATTTTGGCGCTTCAAGCGGCAGGGCTATTAAAGCGGTTTATGATAACGGTAAAATTTCATATGAAGAAATTCATCGTTTTGAAAATATCCCCGTAATTGATGATACGGGCGTTCATCACGATGTTCCTATGATTTTGAATGAAATCAAAACTGCCGTTGCAAAGGCAGGCAATATAGACGCTTTGGCTTTTGATACTTGGGGCGTAGACTATGGCTTAATTGGCAAAAACGGCGAATTAATTGATTTACCTTATCACTATAGAGATTTAAGAACCGAAAATGCATTGGAAAAGGTTGAAAAGGTTATAAATTTTAATGATTTGTATTCCGAAACAGGCAATCAAATTATGAACATTAACACGCTTTTTCAGCTTGTAAGCGATAAAAAGTTAGGTGATGCCAAAAAAATTGTTTTTATGCCTGATTTATTTGGCTATCTTTTAACAGGAAATATTGTTTGTGATGAAACTATAGCTTCAACATCTCAAATGCTTAATCCTGTAAATAAGCAGTGGAGCGACAGCGTTGTTGAAAAATGCAGTGTAAACAAAAATATTTTACCTAAAATCGTTAAAAGTGCAACCGTTAACGGTGAATATAACGGGATTAAAGTTATAACCGTTGCAGGTCATGATACTCAGTGTGCAGTAGCATCAATGCCTTGTAACGATGGTGAAAATCCAATATTTTTATCTTGCGGCACTTGGTCTTTAATCGGGTGCGAGCTTGATTTTCCGGTGCTTACGGAAAAAAGCAATGCTCTTGAACTTTCAAACGAACTCGGTGCAAACGGAAAAATAGATTATTTAAAAAACATTAGCGGATTGTGGCTTATTCAGCAAACAAAAAAAGAGCTGGAGGCGGCAGGTCAAAAACTTTCTTATAATGATTTGGAAATTGCTGCAAGGGAAAGTGAACCGTTTAAGTGTTTTGTAGACCCTGATGCACCTGTTTTGTCCGCACACGGTAACCTAATTGAAAAAATTAAAAAGTATTGTGAAATTACAAATCAATATGTTCCTCAAACAATTGGCGAAATTGTAAGATGTATATATGAAAGCCTTGCTTTAAAGTACAGATATGCTGTTGAACAAATTAAAGAATGCACAGGAAAAACTTTTGATGTTCTTCATATTTTAGGCGGTGGCACTAAAGATGGTTTTTTGTGTGAATTAACGGCAAACAGCACCGATATGCCGGTGGTTGCAGGGCCTGTAGAGGCTACGGCTCTTGGCAATATTATTTTGCAACTTATTGCTCTGGATGAAATTAAAAATGTTGATGAGGGCAGAAAAATAATTAAACAAAGCGAAAAAACTCATAACTATAAACCTAATCATACCGATGAGTGGGATAAGGCGTTTAATCGTTATGTGCAAATTATAAACAGGGGGTAAATATTTATGGTATATCCTAAAATAGGATTAAGACCTGTCATTGACGGCAGATGGGGCGGAGTAAGAGAAAGCCTTGAGTCCAAAACAATGACAATGGCTGAAGAAGCTAAAAAACTTATTGAAACAAATTTAAAGTATCCTGACGGCACACCGGTTCAGTGCGTTATTAATAACGGTACTATCGGCGGCGGCGCAGAGGCTGCTGAATGTGCAGAATATTTTTCAAATCAAAATGTTGTTGCCACTCTTTCAGTAACGCCTTGTTGGTGCTACGGCTCTGAAACATTTGATATGGACCCGCAAACAATTAAGGCTGTTTGGGGCTTTAACGGTACTGAGCGTCCCGGCGCTGTATATCTTGCTGCTGTAATGGCTGCCTATGCCCAAAAAGGTCTGCCGGCATTCTCTATTTACGGTCATGACGTTCAGGATATTGATGATAATTCAATTCCTGCCGATGTTGCAGAGAAAATTCTTCGCTTTGCAAAATCGGCGGTTGCTGTGGGTTGGATGAAAAATAAGGCATATGTAAATTTGGGCGGTGTAGCAATGGGTATTGCAGGTTCATATTGTAATGCCGATATGTTTCAAAAATATTTTGGTATCCGTGCAGAATGGGTTGATATGACGGAAATCGTTCGTCGTATAACTCTTGAAATTTATGATCACGATGAATTTGACAAAGCATATAAATGGGTTAAAGAAAACTGTAAAGAAGGCTTTGACTGTAACGCAGGTAAGGATTTTCCTGAAATTATCAGAAAATCAAAGGTTGTTGCACCGGATAAAGATTGGGAGTTCATTATTAAAATGACTCTTGTTATAAGAGATATTCTTTACGGAAATAAAAAGCTTGATGAAATGGGTTGGCATGAAGAGGCTTTGGGCAAAAACGCCATTGCCGGCGGTTTTCAAGGTCAAAGAAACTGGACAGACTGGCTTCCTAATGCAGACTTTACAGAAGCAATCATGGCAAGCAGCTTTGACTGGAACGGCCCTAAGGCACCAACTCCTTTTGCAACTGAAAACGACACTTTAAACGGCGTTGCAATGATGATTGGTAATCTCGTTTCAAATACTGCACCTTGCTTTCATGATGTTCGTACATATTGGAGCCCGGAAGCTTGCGAAAGAGTTACAGGCATTAAGCCTGACGGTGTTGCTGCAAACGGCTTTATTCACCTTATTAATTCAGGTGCTACTGCTCTTGACGGCTCAGGTGCATCTAAAAACGAAAATGGCAAATCTTGTATGAAACCGTTCTGGGAAATGACAGACAGTGATATTAAATCTTGTCTTAATGCTACAGATTGGTGCAGAGCAAACTATGAATATTTCCGTGGCGGCGGATTTTCAAGCCATTTCCGTTGCCGTGCAGAAATGCCTGTTACAATGCTTCGTGTTAACGTTGTAGACGGTATCGGTCCTGTTATTCAACTTGCAGAAGGTTATACTGCCGATTTGCCTGATGAAATTCATAATAAAATCGATGTCAGAACCGACAGAACATGGCCTACAACTTGGTTTGTTCCAAACCTTACAGGTAAGGACGCATTTAAGGATGTTTACAGTGTTATGGCTAATTGGGGCGCAAACCACGGCGTAACAGTTTACGGTCACGTAGGCGCTGATATTATTACTGTTGCTTCAATGCTTCGTATTCCTGTAAATATGCATAATGTTGATGACAGTAAAATATTCAGACCTCATGCTTGGGCTGCTTTCGGTACAGAAGATACTCAGTCTGCAGACTACAGAGCATGTTTAAATTACGGACCATTATATAAATAATTAAAATAATGTTTATGTTAATCGGCGAAGAATGCTTTTACGGCATTCTTCGCTTTTTTTTTGCAAAATTTACATTTAATCAATATATAGTGGTTTTGGCGTTTTAAAAGCACAAGAACCACAAAATATTTTATTGTGAAATAGTACAAAATTTTTAGCATTGATTTTGGTGGAAATAACGAAAAAATTTTTTAAAAAATTCTCTTGACAAAGGGTGTTATATATAATATAATAGCACAGCGTGATGAAAAGGGCATATTATATATATTTATATAGTAACGTCCTATTTCTCACAACAAGATATGCGATGATGCCGGAGGTGGCGCTTAACCCAAGCGGGAATTTCGGCGGAGTATGTCCGATTTTAAACCGGGCGAAATCATATTAGTAAATTTGCACTCACAGATGACTTGCGAACATCAAAAGCCTGTGGTGTCCGGCCCGAATGATATACTGTCATTCGGTTTCTAAATGGGCAGGGTTGAAACACACGGGTGGGTGTTAATTGAAAGTAAAGACTCGCACCAAATTTTTCAGGAGGAAAAATCAATGGCAGCAAGCAAAGTTAAGATTCGCATCAGACTTAAAGGCTATGATCACAGCCTTGTTGATCAGGCTGCAGAAAAGATTGTTGAAACTGCAAAGAATACAGGCGCTCAGGTTAGCGGTCCTATTCCTCTTCCTACAGAGAAAGAAGTTGTAACAATCCTTCGTGCCGTTCACAAGTATAAAGACAGCCGTGAACAGTTTGAGCAAAGAACACACAAAAGACTCATTGACATTCTCAGACCTTCAAACAAAACAGTTGAAGCTTTGACAAGTCTTGAGCTCCCGGCAGGCGTTGACATCGAAATTAAATTATAATTTCAAAATCGGCGCAGCTGAGGTCAAGTTGGTAAAACCAACCAATAACCAAGGAGGTAAAATATGAAAAAAGGTATTATCGGTAAGAAAATCGGCATGACCCAGATTTTTGACGAAAACGGAAAAGTTATTCCGGTAACAGTAGTTGAAGCAGGTCCATGCGTAGTTACCCAAAAGAAAACAATGGAGAATGACGGCTACGAAGCTCTTCAAATCGGCTTTGGCGATGTTAAAGCAAGCAGAGTTAATAAGCCGATGAAAGGTCATTTTGATAAGAATGACGTTGCTCCTAAAAAAACACTTAAGGAATTCCGTCTTGAAGATTGTTCAGCACTTAACGTTGGCGATATCATTAAGGCAGACACTTTTGCAGAAGGCGAAATCGTAGATGTAAAAGGTACATCAAAAGGCCACGGTACAGCCGGTGCAATTAAGCGTTGGAATTTCTCAAGACTTCGTGAATCACACGGTACAGGTCCTAACGCTCGTCACCAAGGTTCACTCGGTGCTTGCTCAAGTCCTTCAAGAGTATTTAAGGGCAGAAAGATGGCAGGCCACTACGGACATGAAACAGTAACAATTCAAAACCTCACAGTTGCTAAGGTTGATGCTGAAAACAATCTTATTGCAATTAAGGGCGCAATTCCGGGTCCTAAGGGCGGAATTGTTGTAATTGCAGACGCAGTTAAAGCTTAACGAAAGGAGAGACAGAAATGGCACAGGTTCAGGTTTACAGCCAAGAAGGTCGTAAGACTTCAAAATTAGAACTTGCAGATTCAGTGTTCGGTATTGAACCAAACGCTAATGCAATGCATCTTGCTGTTGTAAGTTATCTTGCAGCACAGCGTCAAGGCACACAGTCAACTCTCACTCGTTCAGAAGTATCTGGCGGCGGTGCAAAGCCTTGGAGACAAAAGGGAACAGGTCGTGCTCGTCAGGGTTCAACTCGCAGCCCACAGTGGACACACGGCGGTATTGCTCTCGGCCCTAAACCGAGAAAATATAAAGTTAACATCAACAAGAAAGTTAAAAGACTTGCTATGAAGTCTGCACTTTCCAGCAAGGTTGCTGCATCTGAAATGATGGTTGTTAACAAAATCGAGCTTGAAGCAATCAAAACCAAAGCAGTTGTTGATATGCTTGCAAAGCTTAAAACAGGAAAGAAAGTTTTACTTGTTCTTCCTGAAAATGATGAAGTAATCTACAAGAGCGCTCGTAATATTGAAGGCGTTAAGGTAGTTACAGTAAACACTCTTTGTGTTTATGATATTCTTAACTGCAACAATTTTGTTGTTCTTAAGGAAGCAGCAAAGAAGATTGAGGAGGTATATGCATAATGAAAACTGCTCACGATATTATCATTAAGCCAATCATTACCGAAGAATCAATGACAGGCCTTATGATGAAGAAATATACCTTCAAAGTTGCAAAGGATGCAAACAAAATCGAAATCGCTAAGGCTATTGAAGAAGTTTTCCCGGGCACAAAGGTTGCTAAGGTAAACACAATCAATGTAAGAGGTCATGAGCGTCGTCAGGGTATGAACAGCGGCTACACTCCTTCTTGGAAAAAAGCTATCGTTACTCTTGCTGAAGATTCAAAAGACATTGAATTCTTCAATGATATGATGTAATTCATCCCTTATATAATATAGTATAGCGAATAATGAGAATATTTCGGGTGATGAGGTATGAAGAGTGCCATCTCTTCGCAAAGTTACTCGGAAAGGAGAAATAATAATGGCTATTAAGAATTATAAGCCGACTACTCCTTCAAGAAGAAATATGTCGGTTACAGATTATTCTTCCCTCTCAAAAGTTGCTCCTGAAAGATCTTTGCTTGAACCAATCAGCAAAAAATCAGGCCGTAACTCTTACGGAAGAATCACCGTTCGTCATCGTGGCGGCGGTAACAGAAGAAAATACCGTGTTATCGATTTCAAAAGACAGAAATTTGATATTCCGGCACAGGTTAAGACTATTGAGTATGACCCAAACCGTTCAGCTCACATCGCTCTTATTCAATATGAAGACGGCGTAAAGAGCTACATCATTGCTCCTGAAGGTCTTAAAGTAGGCGCAACAGTAGTTGCAGGTCCAAACGCAGATATCGTTGCAGGTAATGCACTTCCGCTTAAGAACATCCCTGTTGGTACTATTGTTCATAATGTAGAGCTTTATCCAGGCAGAGGTGCTCAGCTTGCTCGTTCAGCAGGTAACAGCGCTCAGCTTATGGCTCTTGAAGGACCTTATGCACTTCTCAGACTTCCTTCAGGCGAACTTCGCAATGTTCCTTGTGAATGTATGGCAACTGTTGGCGTTGTTGGCAACACCGATCATGCAAATGTTAAAATCGGTAAAGCGGGCCGTAAACGCAACATGGGTTGGAGACCTACAGTACGTGGTTCTGTTATGAACCCGAATGACCACCCTCACGG
>CAKSWS010000032.1 GCA_934512155.1 uncultured Eubacterium sp.
ATATTATGCAGTGGCGAATGAGTCCGGCTTTTTCACCTGTACAAATTAATAAACTTGAAAAAACAAAGCTTTCGACGGCAGAAAATATTATTGATATTTGTGATAAAAATAATTGGGGTATTATTTGTTATGATGATAAAAATTATCCTCAAAGACTTCGTGATATTGAAAATCCGCCGGCGGTTCTTTATTGCGACGGTGAACTGCCCGATATTGACAGCAGTGCGGTTATAGGAATTGTAGGCACAAGAAAAGCAAGCAGTTATGCAATAAATGTAGCAAATGTTATGAGCAGAGGCGTTTGTGCAGGGGGCGGAATAATAGTTTCCGGCGGTGCATTGGGCGTTGATACTGCGGCACACAAAGGTGCGCTTGCCGTAAACGGTAAAACAGTTGCAGTTTTAGGTTGCGGACTTGGTACAAATTACCTTATGGAAAATTTGCCACTTCGTCAGGAAATAAGAAACAGCGGTGCTTTAATTACAGAATATCCGCCGTTTACAAAAGCAACAAGATATACATTCCCCATGAGAAACAGAATTATAAGCGGTATTTCATTGGGAGTTTTAGTTGTTGAAGCCGGTGTGAAAAGCGGAAGCCTTATCACGGCAAACACAGCCCTTGAACAAGGGCGAGATGTTTTTGCAATTCCCTGTTCGGTGCTTGAAAGCAATTTTACCGGAACAAATAAATTAATAAGCGACGGTGCTTTTGTTGCCGTTAATCCTGTTGATTTGCTTTTTCCTTATGCGGAAGAATTTAATCTTGATTTAAGCTGTGTTAAAACATCGGCGGAAATTTATGAAAGTTTGAAAATAAAAAATATTAATGCCATGCCAAATGATTATTCCGACGTTTCATTTGAGAACTTAAGAAAATCAAGGGCAAAGCGTGAAAAACACCGTCAAACGGCATTAACATTAAGCGGTAATTCAAAAATTGTTTATGAATCATTAACAGATGAATTTACCCATATAGATATTATTACAGAACGTAGCGGTTTGTCTTCTTCTGCAGTTCTTTCGGCTTTAACGGTTCTTGAAATCGGTGAACTTATTGAAAGTGCAGAGGGAAAAAGATATAAACTTGCTTGAAAGGAAAAAATAAATGTCAAAACTTGTTATTGTGGAATCGCCTGCAAAGGCAAAAAACATTAAAGGATATTTGGGAAAGGGTTACGATGTTGTGGCATCTATGGGGCATGTTCGTGATTTGCCTGCAGCACGCCTTTCTGTTGATATAGATAATGACTTTGAGCCGAAGTATGCGGTTATCAAAGGTAAAGAAAATTTTGTAAAAGATTTAAAGAAAAAAGCAGACGCTTCCGATTATGTTTATCTTGCAACCGACCCTGATAGAGAGGGAGAGGCAATCAGTTGGCATTTGGCAACATTGCTCGGCCTTGATTTAGACGAAAAAAACCGTGTTACGTTTAATGAAATTACAAAACACGGTGTAACCGAAGGCATGGCGCAGCCAAGGTCAATAGATATTGATTTGGTAAATGCACAGCAGGCAAGACGTATATTAGATCGCCTTATCGGTTACAAATTATCTCCGTTTATCAGTCAAAAAATCAGAAGGGGTCTTTCGGCAGGCAGAGTTCAGTCTGTTGCTTTACGCCTTATTGTAGACAGGGAAAATGAAATCAGGGCGTTTGTTCCTCAAGAATATTGGTCTGTAGACGCAAAGTTTACAAATCCTCCCGGAAAAAAAGTTTTTTCTGCCGCTGTTTACAGTAAAAACGGTGAAAAAATTAAAATTAAGTGTAAGGAAGAAAGCGACGCTGTTCTTGCCGATTTGGAAAACTGTGAGTTTAAGGTAACTTCAGTTAAAAAAGGAACAAGAAAGAAAAGTCCTACACCTCCGTTTATTACATCAACTTTGCAGCAAGAAGCTTCACGCCGTTTGTCATTCCAAGCAAGACGCACAATGAAAGCTGCACAGGAACTTTATGAAGGTCTTGATGTTAAGGGTATGGGAACCGTAGGTTTGATTACTTATATGAGAACCGACTCTCTTCGTATTTCCGATGAGGCAAGGGAAGCAGGTAATCAGTTCATTAAAGAAACTTACGGCGAAAAATATTTACCTAAAAAGCCAAGATTTTTCAAATCAAAAGGCAATGTGCAAGACGGCCATGAAGCAATAAGACCGTCTATGCCAAATATAACACCGGATTCGGTTAAAGATTCTTTAACTTCCGACCAGTATAAAATTTATAAACTTGTTTGGGAACGTTTTATTGCTTCGTTGATGGAAAATTGCCTTCAGGAAACAGTAAAGGTTGAAATTTCAGCAGGCGATTATATTTTTACTGCCAGCGGTTACACTGTTAAGTTTGACGGTTTTACAGCACTTTATGAAGAATCAAAAGATGATTCTAAAGATGATAATTCAGTTGTACTTCCGCCAATAGCCGTTGGTGATGAATTAAAACTTAAATCTATTTTAGGTAATCAGCATTTTACCCAACCCCCTGCAAGATATACAGAAGCAAGTCTTACCAAAACGTTAGAAGAAAACGGGGTTGGCAGACCGTCAACATATGTAACCATAACATCAACAATAGTTGCCCGTGAATATGTTAAAAGAGAGGGTAAGCAGTTTGTTCCAACAGAGCTTGGTGAGGCTGTTACCAAATTATTGGAAGACAGAATGCCGAATATTGTTAATGTTAAATACACCTCAAAAATGGAAGAGGATTTGGATTTAATTGACAGTGGCGAGAAAAATTATAAAGATATGATTCACCTTTATTATGATGATTTTGAAAAGCCTCTTGAGCAGGCAAAGCGTGATATGCAAGGTGTAAAAATTAAACTTAAAGAAGAAGAAACAGATGAAATTTGTGAAAAATGCGGCAGAAATATGGTAATTAAAGTAGGCAGGTTTGGCAAATTCCTTGCATGCCCCGGTTACCCTGAATGCAAAAACACAAAGCCGCTTGTTTACAAAACAAAAGCAAAATGCCCCGAATGCGGCGGCGATGTTATTGAAAAGAAAACAAAAAAAGGCACTTCGTTTTACGGTTGTTCAAATTACCCAAATTGCAACTTTATGACATGGGATTTACCGAGCGAAGAAATTTGCCCTAAATGCGGAAAATCTTTATTTAGAAAAAAAGGTAATGTTCTTTATTGTCCGGATGTTGAAAATTGCGGTTTTACAAAGCCGGTGCCAAGAAAGAAAAAGAGCGAAGAGGATTAATGAAGTTTAAGGTTATAGGTGCAGGTCTTGCCGGTGTTGAAGCGGCGTGGCAAATTGCAAATGCCGGCGAAAAGGTTGTTTTGGTTGAACAAAAGCCAAATAAAAAATCACCGGCTCATAAAAGTGAAAATTTTGCAGAGCTTGTTTGTTCAAATTCTTTAAAGGCAAGCAGAATTGATTCTGCCGCAGGTCTTTTAAAGGAGGAAATGGCTGTTTTAGGTTCTTTAACAGTTCCCGTTGCAAGAAAGAACGCAGTTGCTGCAGGCGGTGCCTTAGCTGTAGACAGAGATAAGTTTTCTTTTGAAGTAACAAAGAAAATAAAATCTAATCCGAATATCGAAATTCAGTATAAAGAAGAAACGGAAATTTCATTAAACGACGGTACAGTAACAGTTGTTGCCACCGGACCCCTAACCGACGGTAAGATGAGTGACGCCGTTAAAAGTATTTGCGGAAACGGACTTTCGTTTTACGACGCTGCCGCTCCTATCGTTACCGCAGAATCAATAAATTATGACATTGCTTTCGGTGCTTCACGTTATGGCAGAGGCGGTGAAGAAGACTATATCAACTGTCCTTTCAACAAAGAGCAGTATGAAAATTTTATATCGGAGCTTATTAATGCAGAGGGCGCAGTTGTTCACGATTTTGATGTTTATGAAGGTTGTATGCCTATTGAAAAGCTTGCAAAAAGAGGACTTGATGCACCTCGTTTCGGACCTATGAAGCCTGTTGGTTTGATAAATCCGGCAACAAATCACAGACCCTGGGCGTGCGTTCAGTTAAGGCGTGAAAACAGCAAAGGTACAATGTTTAATCTTGTTGGCTTTCAAACAAATTTGAAATTCGGCGAGCAAAAACGTGTTTTTTCAATGATTCCCGGTTTGGAAAATGCTGAATTTGTAAGGTATGGTGTAATGCATAGGAATTCTTTTATTGATTCGCCACGTTGTTTAAACGGCGATTTCAGTTTAAAAAAGTATCCAAATGTATTTTTTGCAGGTCAAATTACCGGAGTAGAAGGTTATATGGAATCTGCCGCTTCAGGTATTATGGCAGGCATTAACGCATTGCGTTTTGCAAATGGGAAAGACAGTTTGATTTTACCGGAAACTACCATGATAGGTGCTTTGTCAAGATATATAAGCGATGAATCGGTTAAAAATTTTCAACCTATGGGTGCAAATTTCGGTGTATTACCGCCTATTGAACCTAAAATAAGAGATAAAAGAGAAAGATATGCCAAAATTTCGCAAAGAGCTTTGGCAGATTTAGAAAAGGAAATTAATAAATGAAAATTATTGTTGATGCTATGAGCGGTGATAATGCGCCGCTTGAAATATTAAAGGGAACGGCTATGGCTGTTAAAGAATATGGAATAGATGTGGTTTTAACAGGCGATGAAGACGTTATTTTAAAATGCATTGACGATAATAATATTGTTGAATTAAAAAATGCACAAATAGAAAACACTAAGGGTGTTATTACAATGTGTGATGAAGCAAAAAGCGTTTTAAAAGAAAAAGCCGATTCAAGTATGGGCGTTGGCTTTAAATTATTAAATGACGGAGTGGGAGACGCTTTTGTTTCGGCAGGTAATACAGGTGCCGTAACTGTTGGTGCAACGCTTATTACAAAACGAATTAAGGGCATAAAGCGACCGTGTATTGCTTCTGTTATGC
Source organism: uncultured Eubacterium sp. (assembly GCA_934512155.1). Lineage (GTDB taxonomy): Bacteria > Bacillota > Clostridia > Oscillospirales > Acutalibacteraceae > Eubacterium_R. The sequence continues at coordinate 4,893 of CAKSWS010000032.1, forward strand.
CAAGTGCAAAAAAACCGTTTTTGCTTATGGATTGCGGTGCTAATGCAGAGTGCAGACCTGAATTTTTATATCAGTTCGGCAAAATGGGCAGTCTTTATATGCAAAAAATTATGAAGTGTGAAAATCCCACGGTTGCTCTTGCAAATAACGGTGAAGAGGAAACAAAGGGAACGCCTGTAATTAAAGAAGCCTACAGTCTTATGAAAAATGCCGATTATAATTTTATAGGCAATATTGAAGGCAGGCAAATTCCTTTTGGCGATGCAGATGTTGTTGTTGCAGACGGATTTACGGGAAATCTAATACTTAAAACTTATGAGGGCGTTGCTAAAGTTTTAATGAATGGTATTAACGATATTTTTAAGAAAAATATATTTACAATGCTTTGCGCCGCAGGTGTAATGGGCGGTATCAAAAAAATGAAAAAACAGTTTGATTATAAAGAATACGGCGGTGCAGTTTTACTTGGGGTTAGAAAACCTGTTGTTAAGGCACACGGTTCGGCAGATGCTCGCACGTTTAAAAATGCCGTTAAGCAGGCGGTTTGGTTTTTAGATAATAATTTAATTGAAGAAACAGAGAAAGCGTTTGAGATTAATGAATAAGGATTTATCAGTACTTGAGGAAAAAATCGGATATAAATTTAAAAATATAGAATATTTGAATGAGGCGTTAACTCATTCAAGTTATGCCAATGAAGTGCGAAACGGTATTAAATGCAATGAGCGAATGGAATTTTTAGGCGACGCTGTGCTTTCAATAATTTCTGCAGAATTCTTGTTTGAAGAATTTCCAGATATGGCAGAGGGCGATTTGTCAAAACTTCGTTCAAGCCTTGTTTGTACCGCAAGTTTGTCCGGCTTTGCAAAAGAAATTAATTTAGGCAATTATTTGTTAATGGGCAAAGGTGAAATTAATAACGGCGGTCAGGAACGTCCTTCAATTTTGGAAGATGCTTTTGAAGCACTTATTGCAGCGGTTTATCTTGACGGCGGAATGGAATATGCAAAAAAACATGTTCTTCATTTTTTAGAAGCAGAACTTAAAAACCACAGAATCAATTTTAAAGATTATAAAACTTATTTGCAGGAAATTGTTCAGCAAAATCCTGATGAAACTTTAAATTACGTAATAACCGGGGAATTTGGACCCGATCATAATAAAACGTTTGAAGCAGAAGTTCATTTGAATTCAAATGTAATCGGTAAAGGCTGCGGAAAAAGTAAAAAACAGGCAGAGCAGGAGGCTGCAAAGGAAGCTTTGCAGTTAATGGGCTTATGAGAAAAGGCAATATTTCAATTTTCGTTCCTCATATCGGTTGCCCTCATAAATGCTCATTTTGCAATCAAAACATAATTACCGGTCAGCAAAAAGCGCCTACACCGCAGGATGTTAAAGATGTTGTAGACGGTGCGCTTGCCCTTAATCTTGATGGTTATGTTTATGAAATTGCATTTTTCGGCGGTTCATTTACGGCAATAGATAAGGACTATATGATTTCTCTTTTAGAGGCGGCATATCCTTATGTTAAAAACGGCGACGTAATGGGGATTCGTATTTCAACACGTCCTGATTGCATAGATAAAGATATTTTGGCTGTCTTAAAAAAATACGGCGTAACATCCATTGAATTGGGTGCACAGAGTATGAATAAAACCGTGCTTCAAAAAAATATGCGTGGACATACTGTTGAGGATATAAAAAAATCTGCCGCATTGATTAAGAAAAAGGGTTTTGAATTGGGCTTGCAAATGATGACGGGCTTGTATGGTTCAAACGATGCACTTGATATATATACAGCTAATGAAATAATTAAACTTCAGCCGGATACCGTTAGAATTTATCCAACAGTGGTTCTTGAAAATACATATCTTGCAAAGTTGTATGAAGATGGAAAATATAAAGTTAACGGCGTTGAGGAGTCTGTTAAAATATGTGCAAAAATTGTGCCGCTGTTTAAAGAAAAGGGCATCAGAATAATAAGGCTTGGTCTTCATTCGTCGGAAGTATTAAAAAGCGAAATGCTGGCAGGCGGTTTTCACGATTGCCTGGGCGAACTTGTTACATCACGTATTATGCTTAATGAAATTTTGGAACAGCCAAAAGGCAAATATTTGATTTTTATTAATCATAAATCAATGTCTAAAATTTTAGGCAATAAGAAAATGAATTTAGCTGTTTTAAAAGAACAGGGTTATTATGTTGAGATTTATGTTGATGACACTATTGTACCGGATAATCTTCGTATTGAACCTTACAGCGAAAAGCGTGCTAAAAAATTAAGAGTTATTGCAGAAAAGAATAATACCGGTGTTATTATTCCCGGTGAATTAAACGACGAAAAAGAAAAAAGAAAACGAGAGGCAAAGCGAATTCTTGCTTCGGAAGAAAATAAATTAAGAAAAAACAAAGGTGCTGTGGGTAAAAAAACAGTAAATAAGCCAAACAATAATTCAAAAGGAAAGAAAAATGGTTTTAAGAACACTTGAAATGCAGGGATTTAAATCATTCCCGGATAAAACTGAATTAAATTTCGGAAAGGGCATTACCGCTATTGTAGGACCAAACGGCTCGGGTAAAAGTAATATTTCCGACGCCGTGCGTTGGGTTTGGGGTGAAACATCTACTAAAAATTTAAGAGGCTCTAAAATGGAGGATGTTATTTTCGGTGGTACTTCCACACGAAAAGCAATCGGCTTTGCTCAGGTTCAGCTTACTCTTGACAACACAGACGGCACCTTGAAAGATAAAGGGGAAATTGTAACTGTTTGTCGCCGTTATTACAGAAGCGGTGAAAGCGAGTATAAAATAGACGGCGAAAATGTAAGAAGGCGTGATATTCATGAATTATTTATGGATACAGGCTTGGGTGCAGACGGTTATTCAATGGTAGGTCAAGGTAAAATTGATTCTATTATTTCTGCAAAAAATGAGGACAGGCGTGAAATTTTTGAAGAGGCTGCCGGTATTTCAAGGTTTAGACATAAAAGAACAGACGCAGAAAAAAGGCTTGCTCAGGCACAGGAAAATCTTGTAAGATTGCTGGATATTTTAGGTGAACTTGAAGGCAGAGTAGGCCCTCTTAAAATTCAAAGTGAAAAGGCAGCTAAATTTATTGAACTTTCCGGAGAAAAGAAAAATCTTGAAATCGGCGTTTGGCTTAACAAAATAAATAAGTTTACTAATGATTTAAGAGAACAGGAGCATAAAATTGACGCCGCAAACGAGTCATATTCTCTTTGTGAAAATGAGCTGAAAAGCATTGAAACGGAAATTGAAAAGGTTCTTGATCAAATTGCCGAAATTAATACACAAATCGAACAAATCAGAATGGGTTCGGCAGAATTTGAGGAAGAAGCACTTCGCAAAGACGGCGAAGCTTCAGTTCTTGAAACTACATATAATCATAACAGGGAAACTGTCGAAAGACTTCAAAATGAAATTAAAACCGCTGATGAAGGTAATTTGTCTATAGACGGTCAAATTAAAGAAAAAGAAAATTTTATTGAAAAGAATCTTAATATCAGTGCTGAAAAAAGGGAAGAGTTAAAGGAATTAACTCAACAGGCAGAAAATCTTTTCTCATCAAATGAGGAGTTTTCAAAAGCAACTGTTGAACTTAATCAGCTTATAACATCGTTAACCCTTAAATTATCCGACAGCAGAGTAAAATGTTCACAGGCAAAATCGAGTATAGAGGAAATTCAATCACGTTTCGGAACAGTTGATGAAAGTATTGCCGTTATTGACAATGAAATTAAAGCAGAAAATGCCAGAAAAGCAGAAAGTGATGAAAATCTTAAGTTTTTGCAAGAACGGATTGATGAAAATCAAAACAGTTTAAACGGATTTCAGCTTAAATTAAACTCTAAAACCGAAAAAACAGAAAGTTTAAAAAATCAACTTGAAAAAGCAAACAGAAATCTTGCCGAAAAGCAGTCAAGGGCAAAAATGCTTGCTGATTTGGAAAAAAATATGGAGGGTTATTCCGGTGCCGTTAAAGCCGTTATGCACCGTGCAAAGTCAAATGCTCTTTCAGGAATTCACGGTCCGCTTTCTCAATTAATTCAGGTTGAAAACGAATATTCAACAGCTGTTGAAGTTGCACTGGGTGCCGCAATGCAAAATATTGTTGTTTCCAATGAGGCAGACGGTAAACGTGCAATGTATTTTCTTAAAGAAAACAATTTGGGCAGAGCCACTTTTTTGCCTGTTTCAAGAATTAAAGGCAAAACACTTAACGAAACAGAGCTTGAGAATAATTTGGGCTTTGTTGCCGTGGCAAGCGATTTGGTTTCATGCGACAGCGAATACCGTGAAATAGTAAACAGTTTTTTGGCTCGTGTTGCCGTAGTTGATGATATGGATTGTGCAATCGGCATTGCTAAAAAATACAGTAACAGGTTTAAAATTGTTACATTGGATGGGCAGGTAATTAATGCCGGCGGTTCAATGACAGGCGGCAGCCGTGCAAAGGGCGCAGGAATACTTTCTCGTTCTAACATGATAGATGAGTTAAACGAAGAGGCAGAAAAGCTTCAGCACCAAGCAGATAAAATTGCCGGTGAATTTAAATCTGCGTTGGAGGATGCTAATAAATTTGCCGCAGAAATGCAGGCTGTAGAGGCTGATTTAAGAACTGCTAAGGAAGATTTAATTCGTGAAGAAGGGGAAAACAAACTTATTCAAGATAAAATTTCTTCTTTAAACGCACAAAGAAAATCATTTGAATCCGAAAAAGAAAATGCACTTGGCAGAATTGAATTGTTTACTGCCGCTTTTAACAAAGGCGAAGAGGAAATTCAAGCGGCTCAAAGTGAAATAGATGAAGCAGAAAGCAAGCTTGAATTAATTTCAGGCAATGCAAAGGATGTTGCCGATAAACGGGAAGAAATTCGCAGTCAAACGGAAGAAATTAATTTATTGCTTGTTTCGGTTGCAAGAGATATTGAAGCCGCTAAAATAGCAAAAGAAGAACTTGTTCTTCGTAAATCAACGCAAAGCGACAGAGTAAAGTCTATTGAAGATGAAATTGCGGAATATAAAAAACGCAATGAAATATTAATGGCAAATATTAATGAAGTTAAATCACAGGCAGATAAGTTAAGAGCAAAAGCCGCATATTCAAACGAAAATATCGGCGAGCAAATAGAAAACAGAAATAATTTGGAAAAACGTTCCGGCGAACTAAGAATTTTAGAAAGAACAAAAAGCCAGGAAAGAGAAAAACTTTCAGGTGAAATAGTTCGTCTTGATGAGCGTAAAATTGCAATGCGCAAGGAATATGACGAGTTAAATGACATGCTGTTTGAGCAGTATGAATTAACAAGGCGAGAGGCAGAGGCTTTAAACATTGTTATTGAAGATATGACGGCGGCTAAAAAGCGTTTGCATGAAATTAAAGTATCTATTAAAAATCTCGGCTCTATTAATGTTGGTGCTATTGAAGAATATAAAGAGGTTTCTGAAAGATATGAATTTCTTAAAGAGCAAATTGACGATATTGAAAAATCAAAATCAGAGCTTAACAGAATTATCGAAGATTTAACTTCTTCAATGAGTGAAAAATTCTTAACTCAGTTTAATAAGATTAACGAGGAATTCAAACTTTCATTTGCCGATTTCTTTGGCGGCGGTAAAGGCGAGCTTATTTTGGAACAGCCTGATAATTGCCTTGAAAGTCCTATTGAAATTAAAATTCAACCACCCGGAAAATCTGTTCAAAATATCAATTTATTTTCCGGCGGCGAAAAATCACTTGCAGCCATGGCATTGCTTTTCAGTGTGTTAAAGGTTACCCCGGCTCCATTTTGTATTTATGATGAGGTTGAGGCGGCGCTTGATGATGTTAATGTTGAGCGTTTTGCAAAATATATGCGCAAAATGACAGATAAAACACAGTTTATTTCAATTACACACAGGCGTGGTACCATGGAAGAGGCAGATGTGCTTTACGGTGTTACAATGCAGGAAAAAGGCGTTTCAAAGCTTCTTGAACTTCAAAGTGCAGAGCTTGCCGCACAAATGGGATTAGAATAATTTTGTGATTTTTCGGAAAGGAATACGGTATGGGATTATTTGATAAATTCAGAAAAGGCTTGAAAAAAACCCGTGAAGAGGGTATGACCGCACAAATGGACGAGGTTATTGAGTCTTATGAAGAAATAACAGACGAACTTTACGAGGAACTTGAAGAAATATTAATAATGGGTGATGTGGGATTTCCTACAGCCGAAAAAATTATTACAAGCTTAAAAAGTAAAGTTGAAAATGATAATATTAAAAGTGTAAAGCAGGTTCGTGAAACAATGAAGGATATTGTTTCCGGTATTGTTTGGGGCGGTAGTTATTTAAGACTTCGCACAAAGCCGTCTGTAATTCTTGTTATAGGCGTTAACGGCGTAGGTAAAACAACTACAATCGGCAAACTTGCTCTAAGACTTAAAGAGCAGGGCAGAAGCGTTATTTTAGGTGCTGCCGATACTTTTCGTGCCGCCGCTATTGAACAACTTCAAGTTTGGGCAGACAGGGCAGATGTTGATTTAATAAAATCTGCCGAAGGTTCTGACCCGGCATCGGTTGTTTTTGATACTATTCAGGCAGGTAAGGCAAGAAATTGTGATGTGATTATTATAGATACTGCCGGTAGGCTTCATAATAAGAAAAATCTTATGGATGAGCTTAATAAAATCAGCCGTGTAATTAACCGTGAATTGCCGGATGCTTCCAAGGAAGTACTTTTGGTGCTTGATGCCACAACCGGTCAAAATGCAGTTAATCAGGCAAAAGATTTTAAAGAGGCAGCAGGCATAACAGGTATTGTATTAACTAAACTTGACGGAACGGCAAGAGGCGGCGTTGTACTTGCTATAAATAATGAGCTTGATGTTCCTGTTAAGTTTGTGGGTGTCGGCGAACAAATAGACGATTTGCAGCCTTTTGATGCAGACGCTTTTGCTGCAGGCTTATTTGACGGAGATGAAAAGTAATGGATTTTATTTTAGCAACAAACAATATGAAAAAATTAGCTGAAATGCAGCGTATATTATCGCCATTGGGTATTAATGTGGTTACTGCAAAAATGCTTGGCACGGAAATTCCCGAAGTTGTGGAAGACGGTAATACATTTGAAGAAAATGCACGCAAAAAGGCAGTCAGTGCCTGCAAGACAATGAATATGCCTGCTATTGCTGATGACAGCGGACTTTGCGTTGATTATTTAAACGGTGCACCGGGCATTTATTCGGCACGTTTTTCCGGCGGTCATGGCGATGATGAGGCAAATAACGATTTGCTTCTTGAAAAATTAAACGGTGTGCCAATGGAAAAAAGAACGGCTTATTATGTTTGTGCCATTTGCTGTGTTTTTCCTGACGGAAAAGAGATTACGGTAAGAGGTGAATGCCACGGATATATCGGCTTTGAAAGAGACGGAAGCGAGGGCTTCGGTTATGATCCGTTATTTATTATAAACGGAAAAGCCTTTGGCAGATATACGGCTGAAGAGAAAGACAAAATCAGCCATAGAGGTAATGCATTAAGAAAATTAACACAGGAATTGGAGAAAATCATATGACATCTAAAGAAAGAGCGGCATTAAGGGCACAGGCAAATTCACTTGAACCGATTATTCAGATAGGCAAAGAGGGGATTTCCGATAATTTAATTGCTCAGGTAGATGATACACTTGATGCACGTGAGCTTATTAAAATACGTGTTCATCTTGAAACCGCACCGGAAACCCCCAGAGAATTTGCGGACAAGTTGGCGGCGGCTTTAGGAGCAGATGTAATTCAGGTTATCGGCGGTGTTATTGTTATTTACAGAAAAATAGATAAGGATAAGGTTAACAGAAAAAAGCAGGAACGCGCAAAAGCATCAGGAAAAAAGATTGTTAAGAAAAAAGTTAAAATAAAAGGTCTTCGCCAAAGACAAAAAGAGTATGAAGAAGCACATCCGTGGGCTAAGTACAATAAACCAAACAGAGGCGACAGACATTGAAAATAGGCATTTTCGGCGGTGCTTTTAATCCGGTGCATAACGGACATATTAAATTAGCTGTTAAATATACGGAATTTTTAAATTTAGATAAATTAATTGTTGTTCCCACTGCAAATCCGCCACATAAATCAAATACTGATTTTGCAAGTAAAACCGACAGAATAAATATGCTTAATTTTGCATTTGAAAATGTAAAAAAGGTGGAAGTGTCAGATATTGAGTTTAAACTTAAAGGAAAAAGTTACACTTATAACACCGTTTCGGAAATAAAACAGCAGTTTAATAATCCTGAAATTTATTTAATTGTCGGAGAAGATCAATTCCTTAGCTTTAATACTTGGTATAGATATAACGATATTTTAAACAGTGTAACTCTTTGCACTGCTAAAAGAAATGAAAACAAGTGTGCACAGCTGAGGGAATATGCGGAAAATATTTTAAAATGCCAAAATTACATTGTTGTAAATTATGACCCGGTTGTTGTTTCCAGCAGCGAAATAAGGGCGAAAATAAAAAATAATGAAAAGGTAAACGATTTAATTCCTTCAAAGGTTTTAAATTATATTTTTGAAAATGGATTGTATACGGAATAAAGCAGAAGAGTATAAAATCGTTATTAAGCATCGCCTGTCTGAGCATAGATATGTTCACAGTTTGAATGTGGCTGATGCTGCCGAAACGTTGGCAAAAAAATACGGTGCAAACGCTGATAAAGCATATGTTGCCGGAATTTTGCACGATATTACAAAGCAGGAAACTGTTGAAAAACAAATTGAAATTATTGAAAACGGCGGCGGAAAATTGTTGCCATTGGAAAAATTTACACCTCTTGTGTATCATCAAATAAGCGGTATGTACTATTGTATAAACGTGCTTGGAGTAGATGATGAGGATATTCTTGGTGCAATTAGGTGGCACACTACCGGAAAAAGCGATATGACATTGCTTGAAAAGGTTGTTTTTACAGCTGATTTTATTTCAGCAGACAGGAATTATCCTGATGTGGATGTTATGCGTGGCTTGGCAAATGAAAGCCTTGAAAAGGCAATGCTTTATTCTTTAAAATACACAATTTGCGATTTGGTGCAAAAGGGAAATGTTATTCATCCTGATACGCTGAATTGTTATAATTATATATTACAAAATAATACTGAAAAGGAATGAATATATGAACTCACTTGATATTGTTAAAACTGCCGTAAAAGCGGCAGACAGTAAAAAGGGCAAGGATATTCAGGTAATCGGAATAAGAGATTTGTCTATAATTGCCGATTATTTTGTGCTTGTTACAGGTGAATCTTCCACTCAAGTAAAAGCTCTTGCCGATGAAATTGAATTTAAGTTAAAAGAAGCAGGCGAGGAGCCTCATCACATTGAAGGCAGGCAGTCGGGTTGGATTTGTCTTGATTTTTCAACTGTTGTAATTCATGTCTTTTACAAGGAACAGCGTGATTATTTTAAATTAGAGCATCTTTGGGGAGACGGAGAAATATTAAATACAGAAAAGTTTTTGGAGGACTGATTATGGAATATAATTTTAAAAAGATTGAAAAGAAATGGCAGGACGTTTGGTATTCTCAAAACACTTTTGCCGCAAAGCAGGATTATTCACTTCCTAAATTTTATTGCCTTGTTGAATTTCCTTACCCAAGCGGTCAGGGCTTGCACGTAGGTCATCCTCGTTCTTATACTGCACTTGACATTGTTGCAAGAAAGAAAAGACTTCAAGGTTATAATGTTCTTTATCCTATGGGCTGGGATGCTTTTGGTCTTCCTACGGAAAATTTTGCAATTAAAAATCATGTTCATCCTGCCGAGGTAACAAAGAAAAATGTTGCTCATTTTAAAGAACAGCTTCAATCATTGGGCTTTTCATTTGACTGGACAAGGGAAATTAATACAACCGACCCATCATATTATAAGTGGACCCAGTGGATTTTCCTTCAGCTTTTCAAAAAAGGTCTTGCATACAAAAAGGAAATGGCTGTAAACTGGTGCACATCTTGCAAGTGTGTTCTTGCAAATGAAGAAGTTGTAAATGGCGTTTGTGAACGTTGCGGTTCTGAAGTTATTCGTAAAAATCAAAGTCAGTGGATGCTTAAAATCACAGAATATGCAGACAGGCTTGTTAAAGACCTTGACGATGTTGATTTTATCGATAGGGTTAAGGTTCAGCAAAGAAACTGGATTGGCAGAAGCACCGGTGCGGAAGTTGATTTTAAAACTACATTGGGCGATACTCTTACTGTTTATACCACAAGGTGCGATACACTTTTTGGTGCTACATATATGGTTATATCTCCCGAACATCCTCTTATTGAAAAATGGGCAGATAACATTGCAAATATGGACGAGGTTCGTGCATATCAGGTTGAGGCATCACATAAAAGTGATTTTGAAAGAACAGAGCTTAATAAAGATAAAACAGGCGTTAAGCTTAACGGTGTAATGGGTATTAATCCTGTTAATGACACCGAGATTCCGATTTTTATTTCAGACTATGTATTAACTTCATACGGTACAGGTGCAATTATGGCTGTTCCTGCTCATGATACAAGAGACTGGGAATTTGCAAAAAAATTCAATCTTCCTATTATTGAGGTTGTTGCCGGCGGTGAAGATGTTCAACAGCAGGCATTTACAGATTGCTATACAGGCAAACTTGTTAACAGCGGATTTTTAACAGGTCTTTCTGTTGAAGACGCTAAAAAGGAAATGATTGCTTGGCTTGAAAAAGAGGGAAAAGGACGAGAAAAGGTTAACTTTAAACTTCGAGATTGGGTATTCAGCCGTCAAAGATATTGGGGTGAACCTATTCCTATTGTTAATTGTGAAAAATGCGGCTATGTTTCTATTCCTGAAAGTGAACTTCCTTTGGAACTTCCTAATGTTGATTCTTACGAACCTACAGATACAGGTGAATCACCGCTTGCTAAAATGACAGATTGGGTTAACACAACTTGCCCTTGTTGCGGCGGGCCTGCTAAAAGAGAAACAGATACAATGCCTCAGTGGGCAGGTTCATCTTGGTACTTCCTTCGTTATATGGATCCTCATAACGATAAAGAGCTTGCATCAAAGGAAGCACTTGAATATTGGTCTCCTGTAGATTGGTATAACGGCGGTATGGAGCATACAACGCTTCACTTGCTTTACAGCCGTTTCTGGCATAAATTCCTTTATGATATTGGCGTTGTTCCTACAAAAGAGCCGTATATGAAACGTACTTCGCATGGTATGATTTTAGGCGAAAACGGCGAAAAGATGAGTAAATCAAGAGGCAATGTTGTTAATCCGGATGAAATTGTAGACCAATACGGTGCAGACACAATGCGTCTTTATGAAATGTTTATAGGTGATTTTGAAAAGGCTGCTCCTTGGAATTCCGATTCAATTAAGGGATGTAAACGTTTTGTTGAGCGTTTTTGGAATCTTCAGGAAATTGTTGTTGATGAAGATAAATACAGCGAAGATTTAGAAGCACTTATGCATAAAACAATTAAAAAAGTTACAGAAGATATTGATAATCTTAAGTGTAATACTGCTATTGCCGCTATGATGACTCTTATTAATAAAATTTATGAAAAGGGCAGTGTAACAAAGAAAGAACTTAAAGATTTAACAATTATTCTTAATCCGTTTGCTCCTCACGTTACAGAAGAAATGTGGGATGTAATGAATTTCGGCGGCATGGTTAACCAGGCACAGTGGCCTGAATTCGACGATGCAAAAACAGTTGAAAACAATGTTGAAATTGTTCTTCAAATTATGGGAAAAGTTCGCTCAAGAATTGTTGTTCCTGTTGATATGCCTAAAGAAAAAGTCCTTGAACTTGCAAAGACGGATGAAAAAATTGCAGCCGCTATTGCTGGTAAAGAAATAAAAAAAGAAATTTATGTTCCCGGTAAACTTGTTAACATTGTAGCAGTATGATTTATTGCTTTTGGGGGTAAATATGGGTAAAAAGAAAAAAGTTTACACGGTTGCAACATCTCATTTGGACACTGTGTGGTCTTGGGATTTTGAAACAACCGTAAGTAAGTATATTTACGATACACTTGTAGATAATTTTGCTTTATTTAAAAAATATCCCAATTATACTTTTTCGTTTGAAGGCTCATATCGCTATGAGTTAATGGAAGAGTATTATCCGGAATTATTTGAAGAGTTAAAAGAGTATGTTAAGCAGGGCAGATGGAATGTTTGCGGTTCGTCTTTTGAAAACGGCGATGTTAACTGCCCGTCTCCCGAAGCATTGTTTAGAAATATTCTTTTTGGAAATTCATATTTTTATGAAAAATTCGGAAAAAGAAGTGTTGATATTTATTTGCCTGACTGTTTTGGCTTTGGTTGGGCACTTCCAAGCATTGCACATCATGCCCATTTAATGGGTTTTACAACTCAGAAATTGGCGTGGGGCAGTGCATATGGTACTCCGTTTGATATAGGCAAATGGCAGGGCGTAGACGGAAATTACATATATGCAAGCTGTAATCCTCATGATTATTACTTTACGTTAACAAAACTTCGTGATTGGGATTTTGTTTTAAATAAGTTGAAAGAAAATGAAAAATACGGACTTGACTGGACATATTTGTTCCATGGTATAGGCGATAGGGGCGGTGCTCCCGAAGAAAAATCCGTTAAATTTGTTGAAGATGAAATAGCCAAAAATAACAGCAGTGATATTGAAGTTGTTGCCGCAAGTGCCGACCAAATTTATCATGATATTGATGATAAATTACCGGTAGAGGTTAAAGAAAAACTTCCTGTTTGGAAAACAGAACTTGTTATGCAAAATCATGGTGTCGGCGGTTATACATCTCGTGCAATCGGAAAAAGATGGAATGCTAAATGTCAGGATTTGGCAGATATTGCGGAGAGGGCAGGCGTTGAAGCGTCATATTATAATACAGCCGATTATAATGAATATGTGCTTGAAAAAGCATGGAAAAGAGCTATTGCCCATCAATTTCATGATGATACGCCGGGAACTTCTGTGCAAAGAGTTTACAGGCGTTCTTGGAACGATTATGCAATGTCCATTAATCAGTTTGCAGGTGAAATAGAAAATTATACGGGTTCATTTTCAACTTTGTTAAAATCCGATTTTTGCGTTGGCGTTCCCGTAAGCGTATATAACAGCCTTGAATTTGACAGGCACGGCGTTGTTAAAATTCAACTTAAAAATTTCGGCAAACCTTATGTCCGTGTTTTTGATAATAACGGAAAAGAGGTTAAAAGTCAGGTTGTTTCAATAAAAAATGATGTAACGGAAATTCTTTTTGTTGTTGACGTTAAATCATTGGGTACACGTGTTTATGACGTTCGCCCTTCTGATATTCCCTGCCCTGTTAAGAGCAGTGTATCTGTTAACGGCAATTCGTTGGAAAATGAAAAATATATTGTAACTCTTAATAAAAACGGTGATATTTCATCAATTATAGACAAAACAGATAATGAGCGTGAATTGCTTGATAAACCTATAATTTTCGGTTTGTTTAATTATACCGGTTCAAAGTCATGGCCTGCTTGGGAAATGAATTTTAAAGAAGCAAATAAGGAGCCTGACAGAAATCCGATTTTATCTTCACTTGAAATTACGGAAAGCGGACCTGCAAGAGTTGCCGTTAAGGTTAAGCAAACAGACAAAAAATCAGAGTTTGTAAATTATATTACGCTTGAGGATGGCGGCGAAACTGTTAATATTTACAGTGAAATAGAATGGCGTTCAATGCGCACACTTTGTAAAAATCGCTTTGCATTTACAGCGGAAAATCCAAATGCAACTTTTGATTTGGGTCTTGGTGCAATTCAAAGAGGTAATATGAGTGAAAAGTTGTTTGAAGTTCCTGCCCAGCGTTGGGCTGATATTACAGATAACAGCGGCGAATTCGGCGTTTCGGTTATAAGCGAATGTAAGCATGGTTGGGATAAATTCAGTAATAACACTTTACGTTTAACTGCCGTTCATACACCTAAATACAGCTACAGAATAGACTCTATGCAGGCTATGATGGATTTGGGCTTAAACAGATATTCTTTTGCTTTATTCAGCCACAAGGGCGCCGTAGGTGCAGAAACTCAAATGTACTCTCGTGAATTTGTAACGCCTCTTGTTGCAAATGTTATTGAAAAACACAGCGGAACTTTGGGCAGTGATTTTTCATTTGGCTTCGTTTCAAC
>CAKSWS010000033.1 GCA_934512155.1 uncultured Eubacterium sp.
GAATCATACTTAAAATAATTCCTCAAAGTGTAATTTTTTATTTGGTATTTTTGTTGATAAGAAAATACGCCGGCGGTTATCATGCATCAACAGAGGCAAGGTGCGAAATTTTTTCAACTTTGTCAATAGTGGGAAGTATTACAGTTGCAAAGCTGTCTGAAATTTATGATTTTAAAATTGCACTGCTTGTAATAAGCGCAGTTTCAGCCGTGTGTATTTTTATATTTTCTCCTCTTGATACGCCGGAAAAACCCCTTTCTCAAAAAGAATTTAACTATTTCAGAAAAATTTCGTGGATGATTTTATTGGCAATTATTATATCAATTACAGTTTCTTACATATTAAAACTTAATTTCATTACCGTACCGTGTTGCATGAGTTTGATTCTTGAATCAATACTTCTTTCGGCAGGTAAAATCAAAAAATTACAGGATGAAAAGAAACTCAAAGCTGAATAAAAAGCAAAACAGGAGGCTCGGTGAAAACTGAGCTTCCTGCTTTTTATTTAAGTTATTTGTCAGTCAATAACTATTCCGCGTTCTTTTCTTTGCTGTTCAAGTTCGGCAGTAATTCTTTTTTTCTTTTCACCTACCAAATCATAGAAGAAAAGAGGAATAATGCAAATAAGCAGTGAAATACCCGGTATTAAAGATACAAGGCTGAACATTCCCGTGCGAATTTGAGTTCCTACTTCAAGCGGATTAGCTGTAACTTTGGCGCTTATACTTGCCACGTCAAGGTTAACTATAATGTACATAAGAACAATAAATGATGTTGAAATTGCATTTCCCAATTTTGTAACAAAGCTTTGAATGGCGCTGCCCATTCCCGTAAGCCTTTTGCCTGTTGACCATTCCATATAATCAAGGCAGTCGCCAACCATTGCAAAGGCACAAATATTGATTGCACCGCAGGGGATGCAGGATATAACAAGAAACGGTACGCATGCCCAAAAATGCTCGTAACCGATAAACCACATAATCATTGATGCGGCAAATCCCAACAGGGAAGTAGCAATAATTATTTGCTTATAATTGAATTTTTTGAAAAGCAACGGCATAATAAGCATTGCACCAAACATGCCAACAGCGGTTGCAACGGCAAAGACTGTTGAAACAAGGCTTATGTTTGACTGTAAAGCTGCTTCTTTTTCTGCTTCCGATAATCCGGTTAAATCTTTTCCTATGTAAAAACTGTATCTTGCAACATGAACGGCGCCTGCTTGGTACATATATCTTGCTGAACTTAAAATGCCCATAAGTGCAGTTAATATTAAAGGTTTGCAAGTTAAAATAAGTTTTAAAGCACCTTTTTCGCCTTTAGCTTTTTTGGGCGAAATCGGAATATTAACTCTTTCTTTTGTTTTAAAGTAAACTCTTACAAAAAGAAGATTGCCGAAAATTGCACAAATAAGTGCAATGGTCATATATTTTGTTTTTTCAAGCTCTGTGCCGGCAAGATTGAATTTAGGTAAAATAAATCCTAAAATCATAAATATAGCCATAGGTACGGCAGAACCTATTCCGTTTGCCGTTCTTGCTTTACTTATAACGTCGCCTCTTTCGTCCGGGTTAGGAGTCATAACGTTAGGTAAACTCCAAAACGGTACATCGGAAGCAGTGTAAATCATTCCCCACATAACATATGTAACTGCGGCATAAATCATAAGGCTTGTGCCGGAAAGATTAGGTGCATAAAATAAAAGTACGGTTAAAATGGCAATTGGAATCGGTGTGTAAATTAAATATGGTTTCATTTTGCCGTTTTTAGGGTTTCGTCTGTCAACAATATAGCCCATAATCGGGTCATTAACAGCGTCCCAAATTCTGGCAAAAAGCATTAAAAATAATACAAACAGCGGCGTCAATTTTAAAACACTTAAATAAAAGTCCGAAATATAAGAACTCATAATAGCGTAAACCATGCCTTGTCCCAAAGCACCGACGGCATAGGCACGCAGTTCTTTTTTTGATATGTATTTATCCATTTTTTACCCCTTAAAAAACAGTATTTTAGTTAATTATACTTGCTGAAATAATTTTATGCAATAAAATTTGAAAAATTGCACATAAATTTTGCACATTTTTTATTAATTGTTAGTAAAAACGTTTAATTGTGTTGCACATGCGTTGTTTTTCTATTATAATAAGAGTAAATAAAAATAGTTTTGAAGGGAGATGCGGCTTTGAGCAGCTTTAAGAAAATTTTAAGCGTAATTTTGGCTTTAATGGTAATCTTGCCCGGTTGTGGATTTTATGCTTTTGCAAATGAGCGTGAAAATACGGGCGAAATAAATATGTATGGTGGGTTTGATTTATCAAATTCCGTCAGCACCTGTTCTGTTGCCGATTCGCTTTCACAACTTGATTATGTGGAAAACAAATACGGCAAAGCAGTTGAAAAAATTAAAAACGGTATTGAAAATTTTGAAACGGGAATTCAACTTTCAGAGTTTAAAATGAGTGCAACCGATTTAAACAATATAATGCTTTACATGAATTATTATGAGTTAAGCTATTATTTGGATGGTGTGTATTCATATTATATTGGCAATGACAATACAATTAATTCCGTTGTATTTAGCTACACTATGTCTAAATCCGATGTGGCTGCGGCAAATAAAATCATTAATTCAAGTATAAACAGTGTGGTATCCCGGGCGAAAAAGCTTAAAACAGATATTGAAAAAATAATTTGTGTTCATGATTATCTTGTTTGTAATATTGATTACGACAGTGTAAATTATGATCAAACATATAATAATCTGTACGGTGCCTTCATAAATAAGCGCACAATGTGCTTTGGCTATTCTACGGCGTTTAATTATATCGTTCGCCAACTTGGCATAAAATCGTATATTGTAACAAGTGCAGTTAATAACCATGCATGGAATCTTGTTTATCTTGACGGTAATTTTTACAGCGTAGATTGCACTTGGGATGATCCTGTTTATAATAATCCGAATTTGCTTTCAAATCCTATTTCCGAATATTGCCGGTATTCAAACTTAATGTGTTCCGATTCGGTTATGACCGCAAAGGGACATGAAGGTTCCGACTGGGTGGCTAACGGTGTAAATGTTTACGGTCTTTCTTCGTCAACGGTTTATGATGATTTCTTTTGGCGTTCACAGTCTAACAAAATCGAATATTCACTTGGCAGTTGGTATGCCGCTGTGGGTAAAAATACATCATCATTCGGAAATGCAGGGTTTACGGTTTCTCAAATAACTTTTACTGATAATTCTCATTACACAATTAATCAAATTAGGGATGTAAATACGGCATATATGCTTTCTGATTATTCAGGCTACACGGTTTATTATCCCGGTTTGCAGTCAATCGGCGATTCTGTGTATTACAGAACGTCAAAAGGTATTTTCTTGCTTCAGCCAAACGAATCATCCGATTTACAGGTGTTTGAATCAACAAGAAGCGATAATATTTATGATTTTGTAATTGATGTAAATAAATACACCTTCACTGTTGATTATGGGTTGGAATATACAAGTACAGGAACAGTTGTTACGTATAATAATGCAGATTATATTTGTAAAGTTCAAGGACATCAGTATGACAACAATGCAAGTTGTCTTGCTTGCGGCGAAACAAAAACAGCTCCGCCTGAAGTACACACTCATACTTGGAATGCAGGCGTAAAGCAGGCAGACGGCTCAATTCTTTACACATGCACATCGTGCGGTGCAACAAAAACAGTTCCGCCTGAAGTGCATACCCATACTTGGAACGCAGGCGTAAAGCAAGCAGACGGCTCAATTCTTTACACATGCACAGCGTGCGGTGCAACAAAAACAGTTCAGCCTGAAGAGCATGCCCATACTTGGAATGCAGGCGTAAAGCAGGCAGACGGCTCAATTCTTTACACATGCACATCATGCGGTGCAACAAAAAAAGAAAAGCAAATGAATTTTGAAGATGTAACACCAGACAGATACTTTTATGATCCAATAAAATGGGCGTATGATAATGATATAACGGTAGGAACATCACCAACAAGATTCTCACCTGATGACGCATGCACACGTGCACAAATAGTAACATTTATATGGAGAGCAAAAGGTTGCCCTGAACCGAAAACAACAAAAAATCCGTTTACAGACGTAACACCGGCAAATTATTTTTATAAAGCAGTGTTGTGGGCAGTGGAAAATGGAATAACTATAGGCACATCGTCAACTTTGTTTTCACCAAATGCACCATGCACAAGGGCGCAGGCAGTAACGTTTATATGGCGTGCAGAAAATGAACCGTCAAGCACGGTGAAAAATCCGTTTACAGATGTAACGGCAGACAGATATTTTTATGCACCTGTTTTGTGGGCGCTTGAAAACGGAATAACAATCGGAACAAAGCCGACTCTTTTCTCACCAGACGCAACATGCACAAGAGCACAAATAGTAACATTCCTTTACCGTGATGTTGTTCAAAACGCTTAAACAGCAAAACTCCCTCTTTAACAGAGGGAGTTTTTTAATAAAACAGTACAAAACAAAATCATATAACGCAATAATGGCAATTCGATTATAAAAAATAAGTCCCCCTTGTTAAAGGGTTACTCCCCACGGTGTGGGGAGATGCCACGTAGTGGCAGAGGGGACGGGCTCCGGTTCGGAGATGTTTTCATTTATGAAAACAGGGGGATTCAATAAAATGATGTACGGCTTACAAGAATCCCACCATCGCAAGCGGTCCTAAACCCTTTTGTCTGCGTTGCAGACATTTCCCCTGTTAGGGGAATCACCCTTTCACAAGGGAGGCTAAATAATGAAGCCTTCTTTAACAAGGGAGGCAAAGAGGTTACAAAAATAATCCTTTTTATATTTTCTTCATAGGAAAATATATTTTAAATCTTCTGAATAATCCAGTGTAATATTCTGCTTGCATTGCAGGCGACAAAATTTTTGATTCATATTTTTGCTTTAATTTGATTATATCTTTAACACGTGGATCTGGATTTGAAATTTTTATTTCATCATAAACAGTAGAATTTGATGCGTCTGTAATTTTAATAATTCCTGTTTCTTCAGGTGGGCAAAATACATTTAATTTGCCACCGTCCTTTTCAATTTGTATGCATTCGTTATTTGATTCGGCAACAAAGTCAAAGTTGTTAACATCAGGATAAGTATAAATTTCAAATGTTTCTTTGCCTGTTGGGTTTATAATGTAGTCGTAACAAAAATCGTTTTGTTCATTGCAGATTTTAATAAACTTCGCTTTTTCATCGCCTGTGTGTTCAAATGCTTCTATTTTAAGTAATGAGCAACTGCCTGTGTAGTTTTTAATTTTAATTGCTATTGTGTCCGTTTCAACAGGTGCAAATTCAAAAATTGTTGCACTTCCGTTTTCTTTTAATTCGCCGGTGGCAAATGTTTTAATTCCAAGAGAAACAACTGCGTTAACAATATGGCTTGATGAATTTGGGTTTTCATATAAGTAAATGCAGGAAATTTTTCTTTTTTGCGGCAATTTTATCATCAACATTTTATGTTCGTCTGTTGAATCAGCAACCCATGCGTTATCGGCAGGTATACTTTCAACATTGTTAACATTGTTACTGTGCTCTGTTTTAAATTCGGTTAAGTGGCTTGCGTTGCCGCTGCTTGCGGAAATTTCGGCATTATAGAGCAAGCTGTCTGTTCTTTTTTGCCAAAAAACTTTATCGCCGTTTATAATTTTATTTGCATGGTCTGTGGCGGTTTGGCTACAGTATTCTGTCATTGCTTTATAAGACAGCGTGTTTTGTAAAACTCTTGAAAGACTTTCCTTTGCAACAGGAAAACGAACTCTGTCTTTAAAAGAATAAAAATTAACTTCTTCCATATATGGCATATTGTATGGATTTTCTGTTGATTTAATGTTAATTGTGTAAAAATCTTTTTTGCCGGCCCAAGCTGTTGAATATGCAAAGCCTTTAAAAACAATTGGTGTGTAAAGGGGAGCTGTTGCTAAAATTTCACTCATTGCTTCTTCAAAAAGCATTGAGAGAGTGCGGTGGTCGGGGTGGCTGTCATAATCACAGCAAAAAACAGTGTCCGGTTTAAATTCTGTTAAAACATCTTTAATATCGCTTTTTAAATTGTTTCTAGTATATTCTTCATTTTTGTACGGCTTGTGGTTTTTAGTGCCATATGTGGTCTTGATACCGTAAACAGAATTTAATATTTCGTCATCGGCGCAGTTATAAATTGAAATGCCTTTATTATTGCACAGGCTGTCGCCGTATCCTAAAATTATAATGTTTTCTTCATTAATTCCGTACTTTTCGGCAACTTTAAACGCTTCTTTAATTCTTGTTTTTCCTATTCCGTGAAAATCACCGTTGGTGGTAAAAACAATGCGTACAGTTGAATTGTTTTTAATATATTCTTCTATAATTCCGCCGTATAAGTTAATTTCATCATCCATATGTGGTGCAAAAAACATAACATCTTTATTTGCATAAACACTGCTTCTGTTGACTTCGGGAAAATCATATGCAGTGTCTTTTTTCATTAAAACACCAGAAATTACGGAAAGAATAATTGTTGCCGCCAAAGCAATTGAAACTATTACAAACAGCAAAACCGTAAGCGCAGAGGGAACCGGAATAAGTCCTGCACTGACAAGTCCAATATCAAGTATGCCTAGCATTAAATATGTTTGCAAAATTCTTGATTCGATTTTTATGTTAAGTGCGGCAGTTAAAAAAATAAAAATTGCCGTTAAATATTTTAATGCAAGCAATGTATAATTGCTGAAAAATCCTACTATAATCGCAACTATGCCAAGCACAATCAGCAGTGCGGTTACCGGAACGGCAAAGCCTTTCTCTTCATACGGTTTTATTTTTTTCCAATTTACTTCAACCATTTTTACCCCTTCTTTAATATGTTTATAATTGTAATTAATAATCTTTATTTGATAAGATAACAAATTTAAAAAAAATAGTCAAATAATTTAGAAAAAGTATTGACAATGTTATTTTTTATGGTATACTTACATTGTAATCATTACAATGTAGCAAGGAGAGAGATAATGCAACACGATGAAATTATTGCTTTGTTTAAAAAAATGAAGTTTCGTGCCACACCTCAGCGAATTGCCGTTTTTGATTATGTTTCGAATCATAAAACTCACCCCGATGTGCTTGAAATTTATGATAACGTTTTAAGTCAAAATCCAAATTTTTCTAAAACAACTGTTTATAATGCATTAAAGGCTTTAACAGATAAAGGTTTGCTTATGGTTGTTTCTATTGACGGCGAAAGAATTCGCTATGATGCAGATACAAGCGTACACGGTCATTTTCGTTGTAAGGATTGCGGAAAAATTTATGATTTTAAAGTTGATAATGTGAACTATGAATTGCCAAGCGGTTTTATTGTTCACCAAAAAGATGTTTATTACAGTGGGCTTTGTCCTAACTGTAGCGATAAATAAAAAATTTAAACATATAAAAAGGAGTTATTATTATGTCTAAAAAGTATTATTGCCCTGTATGCGGCTACGAAAGTGATGAACCGATTGAAATTTGCCCTATTTGTAAAGCAAAAATGGCTGTTCGTGAAGACAATCAAATGGGTTGGGCTGCAGAACATGTTGTTGGAATTACAGACGGAGTAAGAGAAGAAATTGTTCAGGGTCTTCGTGATAATTTCAACGGCGAATGTTCAGAAGTAGGTATGTATCTTGCAATGGCAAGAGTTGCTCACAGAGAAGGCTATCCCGAAATCGGTCTTTATTGGGAAAAGGCAGCTTATGAAGAAGCTGAGCATGCTGCTAAATTTGCAGAAATGCTTGGTGAAGTTGTAACCGATTCCACAAAGAAAAACCTTGAAATGAGGGTTGCTGCTGAAAACGGTGCAACAGCAGGTAAAGTTGCTCTTGCAAAAATGGCTAAAGAAGACGGACTTGATGCTATTCACGATACTGTTCATGAAATGGCTCGTGATGAAGCTCGCCACGGCAAGGCTTTCGAAGGTCTTTTAAAGAGATATTTCGGTTAATTTAATACTTTAATTAAAAAAAGAATCCTCAAGTTGATCTTGGGGATTCTTTTTGTTTTTATTTGTTTTTATTTTTCTTTTTCTTTTTAATTATAACAGTAATTGTAATTGCGGCTATAACTATAATTATTAACGCTGCGGCAGTTGCAGGAATTGCAACTTTAATAGCGGGAGGTAAATATTTACCTTCGATTTCCGGGAATTTATCTTTAATTGTAAATAAATTTTCACCGTTGTTACTGCCATATGTAATTCTTATAACGTTTACACTGTATTTTTTTGCATTAAGCGTAACAGTGCTTCCGTTAACCGCTAAATCTTCTTCAGTAGGTGCAACATAATAAGGTTTATTCATTTCGTTGCAGGCTGATTTGTATTCACCGCTTATTGTTTGAACAGAAGCGGCATTAATGTTTTCAAATCCATCAATATTAATATTAACGCTTGCATTTTCTTTGTCTGAATTAACAAGTTTTATGTAAATGGTTTGATTTTGTGTATCCACAGTTACTGATTGTGCAAGTTGTGAAACCGGAACATCACTGTCAAAATCGGCATTAATGTATTCGTTTCCTACATTGTTTGCATAAAGCGCCTGCACAAAGTAACTTGGCGTAAGCACTGTGCTTTGTGAATCAAACCAAATTTCGTTAACTGCCCAGTTTTGGGAATTAATCTTTGCAAATGTGGGGGCATATGCGCTCATTGCCACAATATCGCCGTTTCGCTCAAATCCCGTCATATATGCGGCTTCTTCTAACGCTTCTGCTATGTTGCTTTTTGTTTGAATTGTGCCTATTCCGTTAGCTGTTGCGGCATATTCGCCAACAAACACCTTTGCACTGTTTCTGTCATAACCGTCATATCTGTTGCTAATCTCATACATATAATCACGGCTTGTATAATAATGTTCGTCAACAAAGCAATCGGTGTATTTATCGTTAACCGTTTTCCATGCATATTCAAAATCTTTTCCGTCAAGCCAGGTCCCGGATGTTGTTATAATTTGAATATCCGGATATGCGGTTTTTACTTCTTTGTAAAGAGCGTCGAAATTGCGCCAATACACTTCGCCCCAGTTTTCATTGCCCAGTTCAATATATTTTAAATCGTATGGCTCCGGATGACCGTATGCTGCACGTAAAGCTCCCCAATATGTTGAATTTGCGTCGCCGTTTGCAAATTCAATTAAATCAAGAATATCTTGTACATAGTTATTCCATTGGTGTGTTCCGGGAGTTAATGCAACGGTTTCAAGGTAACTGTTCCAATCTTCCTCGTTTTTGTAATTTAATGCATTTACTTCATTGATTCTGTTTTCAACATCTTTTTCTTCAATGTTTCTTTCTGTTAAAAGATAATTTTTAAATTCATCATCCGTCATAGAAAGTTTTTTCAGAGCGTCAACATTTAAGTCAAAACCGTTTCTGCCTTGACATGTTAAGCCAACGTTAAGGCAGGGAACAGGCTGGGCGTTTAAATCATCGCATAGGTTAAAATATTCGCCGTATCCCATAAAGTTGGTGTTTATGTAGTAATCGCCTGCATCATCGTTTCGCCATACGTTGTATGTTTGTTTTCTTTCTTCTACAGGACCTATTGTATTTTTCCAATTAAACAGGTTGTCAAGGGAATCACCCTCGCAAAAGCATCCGCCCGGGAATCTTATAAACGCCGGATTTTGATTTTTTAATGCTTCAACCAAATCGGTACGAAGTGTTGTGTATTGCCATTTGTTTTCGCCGTAACCGTAAGAGTTTTGGGGAATAAGCTGTGCAAAATCAAATTGAAGGGAACCGGTGCCGTTAAATTCAACGGCAAAGCCGCCGTCTTCTGTTTTTGCGGATTCAAGTTCGCAGGTAACTTTTCTCCAGTCTGCATTACAGTTTGAAATATCAATTTCATAAACTTTGTTGGCATTTGATTTTGAATCAAGATAAACTCTTACAGTGCCGTTAAAATCAATATTTTTAATGTAGCATGAAAAATCATATTTTTCCCCTTCTTTAAATCCCATGTCAGCTTGTGATTGTGATTTTTTATCGGGAGTCCAAGTTTTGTATTTCCAATTTTCAACGCAGCCCGAATTTTTAATTGTGCCTTTTCCGGAAACAGTAAGCAGTTCGTAATTTGGATTGTTAATGTTCATTGAATTTTCTGTTTTAATTTCGTGCTTTATGTTGTCAAATGTCCAATAAGATTCGTTGAAAACAGTGTTTTGATCGTCGCTGTCATTATATTCAAAACTGTTGTTGTAAATTAAATTTGAAACAAGACCGCCGTCGCAAGCTTTTGAAATATCTTCTATAAACGCACCGTAAAGAGTGGGCGAAACAGAATGAGAAATATTGCTTTTTGAAATGTTTAAATTAACATTGTTTTCTGCGGTAACACTCATGGGTATAATGGTACTGCCGGCCATTATTAAAGCCGCCAATGCCGCCGATAATACTTTTTTCATAAATTTCTCCCTTTTTATTTTATGGACTTATTTTATCATTAAATTCTGCGTTCTGTCAAAGTCAATCGCAAAATATAGCATAAGTAACAAATATATTGAAATTTTTTATTGAATATGCAATAATGAAAAAAAGTGTTTTGAGGTGGTAAATGTGACGGAAAAAGAAAAAATGCTTCTTGGTAAAATTTATGACCCGAGCGATAAAGAGCTTGAACAGTTAAGGGATAACGCTCATAAATATTCAAAAATGTATAATGATACTTTTGAAAGCCAGCAAAAGGAAAGAGAAGAAATTTTAAATAAGCTTTTGCCAAACAGAGCTGATGGGGCATGTATATTAGGTCCTGTTTATTTTGATTACGGTGTTTTTACAACTATCGGTAAAAACTTTTTTGCGAATTTTAATTTTACGGTTCTTGATGTCTGTCCGGTTAAGATAGGCGACAATGCATTTTTCGGTCCAAATGTTACGCTTGTTACGGCAGTGCATCCGTTTAGGTATCAAGACAGAAATATTAGATTCAGAGAAAACGGTGAGCCTTATGACTTTGAATATGCAAAGCCTATTACAATAGGTAATAACTGTTGGCTTGCAAGTAATGTTACCGTTTGTGGCGGCGTTACAATAGGCGATGGATGTGTTATAGGCGCCGGCAGTGTTGTTACAAGAGATATTCCGGCAAACAGTTTGGCAGCAGGTAATCCTTGCAGGGTTATAAGGGAAATAACGGAAAAGGATTCCTTGGAAAATCATAAAGAATTATTTTAATTTTTGTAATTATGAAAAAACAGTGCCTGTTTAAAAGGCACTGTTTTTCTTTATTTTTATTTGTTTTCGTTCATTAATTTTTCTGCAATTTTTTTCATTGATTTTCTGCATTCGTCGGTTATAGGCAAAAAAGGTTTTCTGCATTGACCCATATCAATGCCCATTTCCGTTAAAATTGCTTTTTCTGACTGGAACACGCCGTATTTAATCATTTCACAAATAATTTCATCTGCTTCGTTTTGAAGCTGCTTTGCTTTTTCGATTTCTCCGCTGTTAAAGCTTTCCATAATCTTTTTGAACTTTTTGCCCATAAAGTTGTATGTGCTGCCGATTGCACCGTCTGCACCCATGCCCAAGCCTGCAAGCAATGTTTCGTCAAATCCGTTATAAACAACAATTTCACGGTTAAGGTGCTTAAACTGCTGAAGTGCAAACATATCGCTTGATGTGTGTTTAATGCCAATAAATTTATCATTTTCAAACAGTTTATTTGCAATATCTTTTGTTAATGCAAAGCCGCCGGAATTTGGAAAATTGTAAATAATCATTGGCAATTCCGTGCTGTTAACAATATCGTTGTAATATCCTAAAATTGCGTCAAGCGTAAATCCGTAATAGTAAGGAGCAACGGCTGAAATAGCGTCATATTCCAATTTTTCCGCATATTTTGCCATTCTGATTGCGTCTTTGGTGGATATAGTTCCTACGTGGGCAATAAGTGTTGCTCTGCCTTTGTTTGCTTCTTTTACACATTCAAAAACCTGCATTCTTTCTTCAGGTGAAAGAAGAAGTCCTTCTCCGGTGCTTCCGCCAACATAAAAACCGTCAATTCCGTTTTGAATATTGAATTCCACAAGTTTTTTTATTGATTCAAAATTAATGCTTTCATCTTCGTTAAACGGAGTTAAAAGGGCTGCAAATAATCCTTTAAATTTATTCATTGCTTTTTCCATTGTATTCTTCCTTATCTTCAAAAACTTTTGCAAAATGGCTTGTAATGTCCATGGGTCGAGTTACTGCACTGCCTATAACAACGGCATATGGGTGGCATTGCAAAACTTTTTCAAGCTGTGCCGTGTCCCAAATTCCGCCTTCGGCAATGATTTTTGCGTTAAGTTCTGTAACCATTCTGCTTAAAAATTCGTAATCGGGAATAGAAATTCCTTTTGTGTATTCGGTATAGCCTCTCATTGTGCTGCCGATGTAGTCAAAACCCAATTCATCTGCTTTTTTTGCTTCGTTGAAGTTTGAGCAGTCTGCCATAATTTCAACGTTTGGTGCTTTTTTACGAATGTAATTAACCAAATCTTCAAGTTTTTGTTCGTTTGGTCGTACTCTGTCGGTTGCATCAAGGGCAATCACTTCGCATCCTGTTTCAATAAGTGCTTTAACTTCTTTAAGCGTGGGCGTTATGTAAACATCACTGTCGGGATAAACTGCCTTAATAATTCCTATAACCGGCACATCAACCTCTTTTTTTATTGCGTTAATGTCTTCAACGTAATTTGCACGAATGCCTTTTGCACCGCCTAAAACAGCAGCCTTTGCAAAATGGTGCATAATATTTAAACCATAAAGCGGTTCGCCTTTTACTGCCTGGCAGGAAATAATAAGCCCTCTGTTTAAATTTGCCATAGTATCACCAACTTTCGCAAAAATTATATCACTTAATATTTACATTATCAATAGTTTGTTGCTTTAATATTGGTTTTTTGATATAATATTTTACGGGTGATAATTTTATGTATAAAAAAACTTTAAACGGAATATGGAAAATAACTCTTTGTTCTTCCGCAAAGCAATGTGAAGCACAGGTTCCTGTTTCCGATTATAATGCTTTGCTTAAAGCAGATATTATTGACGACCCTTTTTATGGCGAAAATGAAGCAAAATGCCTTTATATTGCAGAAGAGGATAAAATATTTGAAAGAACATTTTTAGTTGATGAAGAGGATTTAAAGTATAAAAACATTGTGTTAAGCTGTGATATGTTAGATACTTTGGCAGAGATTTTTATAAATGAAAAGCCGATTGCCAAAAGCCAAAATGCATATGTGCCTTTTAAAAAGAATGTTAAAGACTTTTTGGTTTTAGGCGAAAACAGTGTAAAAATATTGTTTAAATCGCCTGTTAATTACGTTAAGGAAAGGCAAAAGAAAAATCCGTTGCCTCCAAATGCAAACGGAATTAACGGCGTTCCTTATATAAGAAAACCGGCTTGCCATTTCGGCTGGGATTGGGGAATCAACCTTCCTTTTTCCGGAATAATCAAAGATATTGATTTGCTTTTATATAATGATGCCGTGTTGGATTTTGATGTTAATCAGCATATTGATAACGGAAAAGCTACTGTTACGGTTGATTTGGAATGCTGTGGAAACCCTGATGTCAGCGGCAAAATTATTTGCCCAAAAGGTAATGAAATTCCTTTGAATTTTAAAAATAATCACAGCAGTGTTGTTATTGAAAATCCCGAGCTGTGGTGGACAAGAGAATTAAGCGGCAGAGAAACACAGCCTCTTTACGAAATTAAAGTTAATGATATTTCAAAAAAAATCGGTATAAGAACTGTTGAATTAAATCGCAGTGCCGATGAATACGGTAATAATTTTCAGTTTGTGTTAAACGGTGTGCCTGTTTTTGCCAAGGGTTCAAATTTAATTCCGTCAGACGCTATTGGAGACAGAATATGTAAGAAAAACCATGAAAAAACAGTTGAAGACGCAATTAAAGCAAACTTTAATATGATTAGAGTTTGGGGCGGCGGTTATTATGCAGATGATGATTTGTGCAGTCTTTGCGATGAAAAAGGTATTTTGATTTGGCAGGATTTTATGTTTGCCTGCCTTATGTATCCTTTTTATGATGAAGAATTTTTAAACAGCGTTAAGGCAGAGGTAGAATCAAATGTTAAACGAATGAAAAGTCATCCAAGTCTTGCGTTGTGGTGCGGAAATAATGAAATAGAATTTATGTTTTCATATATGCCGGAAAAGTTAAAAATTGTTCAGTGGTATAAAAAATTCTTTTATGAAATTTTGCCCGGTGAAATCAGAAAAGCGGACGTTAATACGCCATATATCGAAACTTCACCTATAGGTAAAGAATTTAGAAAAAATATTACCGGAGATGCTTGCGGTGATACTCATATGTGGCACGTTTGGCACGGAAGCAAGAATTTAAAATACTACAGAAAAAGACTTACAAGATTTTGCAGTGAGTACGGCATGGAATCTTTGCCGAGTATTGACTGTATCAGGTCTTTTGCAGATGACAGTGAACTCGATTTATATTCAAAAACAATGCTGTTTCATCAAAAATGTTTAAGCGGTAACGGCAAAATGCTTTATTATTTGCTTGAACGTTTTTATGCACCTATTAAGTTTGATGATTTGATTTATTTAACAGGCGTTGTTCAAATGGAGTGTATAAGGGATGCAACAGAGCATTTCAGGCGTCATAAAGGCAGATGCAACGGTTCTCTTTGGTGGCAGTATAATGATTGCTGGGGTGCTCCAAGTTGGTCTTCTGTAGATTACAGCGGAAAATGGAAGCCGCTTATGTATGCTTCAAAGCAGTTTAATGCACCGTTTACCGTTTCAATTTGTGATAATAAAAACAGCGTTGATATTTTTGTTCTTAACGATTTATTGCAAAATAAAGATTATAAAATTGTTTACGGTGCGGTTGAATTTAACGGCAATGTTGTTTTTGAAAAGGAAGTTCAAGGCGTTTCTGCGGCAGGAAAATCGGCAAAGGCGGTAAGCTTTTCAACTGTAGGATTAAATAAAAAAAGAACTTCAATTTTTGCAACACTTTATTGTGATGATGAATTGATTTGTAAAAAAACAGCCGTTTTGTTACCGGAAAGAAAATTGGCGCTTGACAAGGCAAAACTTTCCGTTTTGGTAACGGATAATAAAATTTCAATAAAATCAAATACCTTTGCACGTGGCGTTTATATAGATGTTTTGGGAAGTAATCAAGTGCTGTCTCAAAACGGATTTGATATTGAAGCAGGCGAAACCGTTATTGTTAATTTGGAAGAAAAGGCAGAGCCTTCAAGCGTGCGTGTTAAATGTGTAAATAATATTGAATTTGATAAATCAAAGTTCAAAAGGTTTTTAAAGCGCTTTTCATTCAGCATTAAGCCTGAAAATATTGCAAACAGAATTTATTATTCGGTAAGTTAAATTTTATATTGCATTTTTATTTTTTATGGTTTATAATCTCCTTGTCAGTTCGCAAAATCCTGACCAGGCAAATTATTAATTTGTCTTCTAAAAACAAAACTAAGGAGAAAAGTAAATATGAGAAACAAAAAAGTATTGGTTATTGTTCAAACAGCGTTAATTGCAGCAATGTATGCTGCTTTAACTTATGCCCAAAATTTTATTTTTCCGGGCACAACATCGGCGGCTGTCCAGTTTCGTGTGTCGGAAGTTTTAAACGTGCTTGCACTGTTTACTCCTGTAGCAATTCCCGGTTTAACCATAGGCTGCGTTTTATCAAACATAGTTAATATCGGTCAAGGGCTTCCTCTTGATATGATATTCGGTTCTCTTGCAACACTGGGTGCCACAATTTGTATGTATTTGCTCAGAAACGTTAAAATTAAAAATTATCCGTTTTTGGCAATGCTTATGCCGGCGATTTTTAACGGCGTTGTAATCGGCTGGGAAATTGAAACTTTCTTTGTTGACGGTCCGTTTATTTGGGCAGATTTCTTTGTTCAGGGCGGATTGGTTGCTTTGGGCGAGTTAGGCGTTCTTCTTGTTCTCGGCACAATGTTTTATTTTATTATTGTTAAAAGAGGACTTGATAAAAAAGTTCTTAAAAACAATGCTTGAATTTGATAATTGTAAATGTTTAAAAGCACCGACGGGTTAATCCGTCGGTGCTTTTTGTTGTTAAAAAACATTTGAAAATGTTATTCTTGAACTTTCGTAAATTTGCTTTAATTCGCTTTTTGCTTCTATCAGCGTGTCGTCTGCACCTTCTGTGTCGTAATTTGAAATATCTTTTAGGGTATTTATGGAAACATCTGCACTTTGAATAATGGAATGGTCTGTAACAAGCGTTATTTTTTTATAATATTTGTTCCACTCTGCTGTTATTTCTTTACAATATTCTGTTTTTTTTGTTTTGTCTTCACATTCAAGTGCATTGTCTATTGCTTTTGTAATGTTTTCATAACCGCTTTTAACGGTAATTTGTTCAAAAGTGCAAACGCTGAGTGCTAATATAATAAATATTACGGAAAACCAAATTCTTTTCATAGTCAACCTCTTTTAATTGTTTGATTTAGGAATAATAAATGTGTTGCCGGTATCGTCTATTGTTAAAAGCATAATGTCGGAAATATTTTTGTTTGTGCTTTGAATCAGCAATTCTATTTCACTGTTTTTGATTTTTTCTTTTCCGAAGTATTCTGTTACCGGCTTTCCGTCTATTACTATTGATATGGGTGTAGAAATTTCTTCTACGGAAAGATTTAAATCTTTTGGGGTAACGGGTTGGTGTTCTGATTTTTGTAAAACAGATACAGAACCGTTTGTTTCAATAACGGCGTCTTGCACCGTAGAAATGTCAAACACGTCTTTTTGCCTTACTGCATCAATTAAATCATCCATTGTAAAACGCAGGCGTTTCATTTGTTCTTGGTTTACTTTTCCGTTTTTTATTACAAAAATCGGTTTTCCCTGAAGCAGATTTCTGAAAGTAAAACTTTTCATGGAAAGTGCAGATGCTAAAATTTCAAATGAAACAAAAATTAATATGGGAATAAACATATTTGCCAAGGGCATGCTGTTGTCTTCCAGCGGAATACTTGCCACTTGGGAAACAAGCACGGTTATTACAAGCTCATGGGGTTTTAACTCGCCTATTTGTCGTTTGCCCATAATTCTTACGGCAAGAATAACCGTAATGTAAATAATTATTGCTCTTATTAATGTTATACTCATTTTTATCACCGTAAATATTCTTTGCATAATGATTTAAATTATTGAAAAAATATTACAGGTGTTTATATGGAAAATATTTATTCTTCTTATTCTGATAACAAAAATCGTTTGGAACGTGAATTTGCGGATTGCTCTGATTTTTTGCTTCGTGAATGTGTTGTTTGCGGAACAAAATGTATTGTTTGCGTGCTTGACGGAATGGTAGATTCTCTTCAATTATCTCAAATGATAATGACCCCAATGCTTCGCTTTAAAGGCGGATATAAAAGTGAAAACGAGTTATTTGATTTAATTAAAACGACAGTTATTGATTCTTTAGAGTTAAGTGAAGGTAAAACCTTTGAGGATATTTATTATTATTTGGCGTCGGGGTTTGCAATAGTTATTTTTGACGGTGTAGCGAAATATCTTGCTTTGGGAATACAAGGTTTTGCAAAAAGAGAACCTGATGAATCGTCTAACGAATCAAATATTAAAGGTGCAAAAGAATGCTTTACTGAAACGCTGAATGATAATAAAGCACTTATCAGGCGGCGTATAAAAAGTCCTGATTTAAAATTAAAACAGATTAAGGTAGGCGAAAGCGCAAAAACTTCTGTGGTTATTGCATATATGAACAGTATTGTCGATAAAAAGTTGGTTGATGATGTTGAAAAACGAATAACATCCGCACCGATAAAAAAATTGCAGGATTATGGGGAGTTAACATCTTTTTTAAACTCAGACGTGGATTCTTTTTTTAAAGCCGTAGGTAATACCGAAAGGCCGGATACGCTTTGCTCAAAACTTCTGGAGGGCAGGGTGGCTG
>CAKSWS010000034.1 GCA_934512155.1 uncultured Eubacterium sp.
GTTTTGTGGATTGAAAAAGATATTGAACTTTCTAAAATTTTATCTTTTATTTTGTTTCCTGCCGAATCGGCTGACAAAGTAAAGAAAAATAAAAAAGAAAAAAAGAGTAAAGAAAGCAACAATCAACCTACAGCGGAAAAGATTGAAAAATCGACAAATGAGATTAAACCTGATGATACCGTGAAAAAAGAAAATTCTCAATCTGTTATTACAGTTACGGATTGTGAAACAGGCGAGAAAATGGAGATTGAACTTAAAGACAATCCGAATATAACGCCTAAACAAGATGAAACGGAAAATCAAGTTTCTCAAAATCAAAAGCCACAAAAAGAAAAAAAGCCAAACTTTATTAAAAACATTTGGGATAAGGACGGCATCGTCGGAATAATGCTTTTTGTAACGAATTTGTTGGAAACAGCATCTTCTGCAATAAATGCTTTATTTAGGGGGTTCCATATTTACTCACTTTATGTTAAAATAATAATCGGCGGCGGTGATGCTGCCGACGTTGCCAATGCTTATGGCAGATTATGCAAATATTATTATCCTTTAAAAGGTATAATTTTAAACGGAATGCGTGTTGATGATTACGACGATTTAATTATGCCGGACTTTATTGCTCCGCAAAATGAATACGGTTTGCAGTTTATCGGCTCGCTCAGCGTGGGTGCAATCGTAAAAATGCTTTTTAAAGCAGGCAAAGTTTTTGTTGTAAATATTATAAAAGATAAATAATTTTTATAAGGAGATTCATTATGAAAGAAACACCGGTTAATAAAATAATGGAAAACACATTGGAAAAAATGCGTGAAATGGTTGATGTTTCAACTATTATTGGTGAACCTATGACAACAGGCGACACGACGCTTATTCCTGTTTCAAAGGTTACTTATGGCTTTACAAGCGGCGGAACAGATTTGCCGTCAAAGCAAAATGCTGAACTTTTCGGCGGCGGTGGCGGCGGTGGTATTTCTATCACTCCCGTTGCATTTATCGTAATTCAAAATGATAAAGTTAGAATGATGCAAATAAACAATTATTCATCTTCTGCAGACCGTGCAATCGCAATGATTCCTGAACTTGTTGACCAAATTTCTCAGCTTGTTAAGGCTAAAGACGCAGATGAAAAAACCAATTCTGCAGAATAATAAATGTTAAAATTTTAATCACCTGCATATATTTTAGCAGGTGATTATTTTGTTAAAAAGAATAATTTGTACAGTTATGTGCGTGCTTTTTCTTGTTCCGTTTACTGTTTTCGGTAGTGAAATAAGCGCAGAAAGTACTGTTGTAATAGATGGAACAACCGGCGAAATTTTGTTTGAAAAAAATAAGGATGAGCAGCGTAGTATTGCGTCAACAACTAAAATTTTAACGGCGTATATTGCTTGTTTAAGCGGCAAATTAGATGATATTATAACCGTTACAGATGAAATGGTTAATACAACCGGTACTTCATTAGGACTTCGTACCGGAGATAAGATTTCTGTTTATGACGCCACTGTGGGTATGATGCTTTGCTCCGGTAATGATGCGGCAAACAGCGTTGCGTTGTATCTTTCAGGCTCCTTTGAAAAATTTGCGGATTTAATGAATAAAACCGCTTATGATTTAAAAATGAGAAACAGTTATTTTGTTACTCCGTCAGGTCTTGATGAGGCAAATCATCATTCTACTGCTTATGATATGGCTGTGCTTACCTTAAACGCTTTAAATAATAAAATTTTTTCGGAAATATGCTGTGAAAAAAGTAAAATAATAAGAATTAACGGTGAAGAGCAAACAATATATAACCACAATAAACTTTTGTCTTATATTGACGGTTGTGTGGGTGTTAAAACAGGATTTACGGAAAAAGCAGGTAGGTGTCTTGTATCTGCCGTTAAGAAAAATGAAACTGTTTTAATTTGCGTAACGTTGAATGCTCCGAATGATTGGAACGACCATATTTCTTTGTATGACGATTGTTTTAAGAAATATGAAAGCGTTAAGGTAGAAAACAGCATAAAAATTGATGTTGTGGGCAGTTCATCCGATTATTTAAACGCAACATACAGCGGTAATGTTTTTGTTTTAAATAAACAGAATATTTCCGTGGAAATTTATCATTTTCCCTTTTTGTATGCACCAATTAAAAACGGTGATAAAATAGGCTTTGTTGTTATAAAATATAAAGAAAAGGAAATTTCAAAATTGCCTTTAACGGCAACTGAAAATATAGAGTATTATGGCAAACAATAATTTAGTAAGACTTCAAAAATTTATGGCAGATTGCGGCGTTGCTTCAAGGCGTAAAAGTGAAGAAATAATTGAAGCAGGCAAAGTTAAAGTAAACGGTCACGTAGCTCATATAGGCGATAAAGTTAATCCTAAAAAAGATTTGGTTACCGTAAGGGGCAAAAGAATTAACAGTGTTTCAAGAAATTATTATATTATGCTCCATAAACCCAGAGGTTATGTAACAACGGTTTCAGATGAACTTGGCAGAAAAACCGTTATGGATTTAGTTAGTGATATTAAAGCCAGAATATATCCTGTGGGCAGACTTGATAAGGACTCCGAAGGATTGTTGTTGTTAACAAACGACGGCGCATTTGCAAACGCCCTTTCTCATCCGGGTCATAATTTTGCGAAGGTTTATCGTGTAACCGTCCGCCCTGAAATAAATGACGAAATTCTTTTTAATTTAAGAAACGGTATTGAGATAGACGGTAGAAAAACAGCACCTTGCGATGTTAATGTAATAACAGAAGAACCGGGCAGGGTAGTGCTTGAATTTATTTTGCGTGAGGGCAGAAACCGTCAAATCAGAAAAATGTGCGAAGCTGTAAATTTGCAGGTCGCAAGGCTTAAAAGAATTTCTGTCGGTTCGCTTAAGTTGGGCATGCTTCCCCAAGGAAAGTGGCGTGAATTAACAGATAATGAAGTTAAAAAATTGCTTCGTTCGGCAGAAAAAAGCAATGCAACAGAAGAAGATTAGTTTTAATAATAAAGATTTAGGCAGCGATTATTATCGCTGCTTTTTTGATGTTAAAATTCTTTGATTTATTTTGTTGTTAATAATATAAAAAATAGTTGTAATTATAATTATAAAGTGATAAAATACCAAAGAATAGATATTTTTGCATTACAGCTGAAGTACTACTAAATTTTAAGGAGGATGTTTTAGTGAGTAATCTTACTGTAAAAGATACAGAAGCACGCAAAAGACTTGCGTCTCTTTTTGATGACGCTTCTTTTTCCGAGATTGATGCATTTGCAAAATCAGCAAACGGCGATGTTGAAGTTGTTGCAGGTTTCGGCACTGTAAACGGCTGTTGCGTTTATGCTTTTTCTCAGGATATTTCTGTTGATTCCGGTGCAATCAGTGTTGCCCAATGTTCAAAAATTAAAAAGGTTTATGATTTAGCAAAAAAAACAGGTTGTCCTGTAGTAGGAATTTATGATTCAAACGGTTTAAAATTAACAGAAGGGTTTGAAGCTCTTAATTCATACGGCGAAATTTTAAAAGCTTCAACTGCTGTTTCAGGTGTTGTTCCTCAAATCAGCATTGTTGCAGGTGCTTGCCTTGGTACATCTGCGTTAATGGCAAATATGGCAGATGTTGTTATTGCTGTTAAAGACGCAGATTTTTATGTAACTGCTCCAAGTGAAGTGACTGTTGAAGAAAGTGTTAAAGCAGGCACAGTTGATATTGCGGCAGAAAGTTTTGAGTTTGCTGTTGAATCTGCAAAAAGCATTATTGCACTTTTGCCGTCAAATAATTTGGATGTAGTTCCTATGTTCGATTTTGATGAACCGGCTTCTACTGTAGATACAGGGGCAAGTGCATCAGAAATTTTAAATGCTGTTGCAGATGCAAACAGTATTGTTGAACTTAAAGCCGGCTATGCCTCAAATACAGTTACTGCATTAGGCTCTGTTATGGGTTCTACAGTCGGATTCATAGCTTATGACGGCAAGGCTGTTTGTCCGTCTTGTGCTTATAAAGCAGAAGCGTTTATTAAACTTTGCGATGCTTATAATATTCCTGTTATAACATTTGTTAATGCAGATGGAGTAATTAAGGAAGCTGAAAATCAAGCACTCATTTCATTAACAAAGTTAACTACAGCTTTGGCAACTGCAACTTGCCCTAAAATCTCTGTTGTTACAGGTTTGGCTGTTGGCACTGCTTATATTGCACTTGCAGGCAGAGGTGCAAATGCAGATGTGGTTTATGCTTGGGATACTTCGGTACTTTCTCCTCTTGATGTGGATGCAGCTGTTGCATTTTTGTATAATGACCGCCTTGCAAAAGGTGAAAACAGGGAAGTTCTTGCAAACGAATATAAAGAAAATCTTGCTTCACCATTTACAGCTGCTGCTTGCGGCGCAGTTGATGATGTATTTGTTCCTGCCGAAACAAGGGCAAAACTTATTGCAGCTCTTGATATGCTTGCAGGTAAAAGAGAAACAACACTTCCAAGAAAACATTCCGTTAAATAATAGAAAGATGAGGACATTAATATGAAAAGATACACAATTACAGTAAATGGCACAGCTTATGATGTTACAGTAGATGAAGCAAACGGTGCTGCTCCGGCTCCTGTTGCTCCGGCTCCTGTTGCTGCTGCTCCTGCTCCTGCTCCTAAAGCAGCACCTGCTCCTGCAGGTGCAGAAGGTGCAATTAAGGTTAAGGCTCCTATGCCCGGCACAATTCTTGATGTAAAAGTATCAAACGGCGCTTCTGTTAACGCCGGCGATGTGCTTTGCATTCTTGAAGCTATGAAAATGGAAAATGAAATCGTTGCTCCTCAGGCAGGCACAGTTGCTTCAATTTCCGTTAATAAGGGCGACAGCGTAGAGGCAGATCAAGTTATTATTACATTAAATTAATAGGAGTAAGGTATGGCTAAAATTGGTGTTACTGAAACCGTCTTGCGTGATGCCCATCAGTCTTTGATTGCTACACGTATGAGAACAGACGAGTTTGAAGATATTCTTGAAAAAATGGATAAAATCGGCTACCACTCAATCGAGTGTTGGGGAGGTGCTACATTTGATTCTTGCCTTCGTTTCCTTGACGAAGACCCGTGGGACAGACTTCGTTTAATCCGTAAAAAATGCCCAAATTCAAAGCTTCAAATGTTGTTCAGAGGTCAAAATATGCTTGGCTATCGTCATTATGCAGATGACCTTGTAGATTATTTTGTTAAAAAGAGTATTGATAACGGTATTGATATTCTTCGTATATTTGATGCTCTTAATGATGTAAGAAACCTTGAAACGGCAATTAATGCCGCTAAAAAATACGGTGGGCATGTTCAAGCTGCTATATCTTACACAACAGGCCCTGTTTTTGATACTGATTATTATTGCAATTATGCAAAACAGCTTGAAAATGCCGGTGCAGATTCAATTTGTATTAAAGATATGGCAGGTTTGTTAACTCCTTACGGAACATACGACCTTGTTAAAGCTCTTAAAGAAACAGTTGATATTCCGATTCAGCTTCACTCGCATTATACATCAGGCTTGGCTTCCATGGTTCAATTAAAAGGTATTGAAGCAGGTGTTGATGTTATTGATACTGCTATAAGCCCACTCGCTATGGGTACTTCACATCCGGCTACAGAATCAATGGTTGCCGCCCTTCAGGGAACTGAATATGATACAGGCCTTGACCTTAAAGCATTAACTGAAATTCGTGATTTCTTTGCTCCTCTTCGTGAGAAATATCTTGCAGAAGGGTTGCTTAATCCGAAAATGCTTGGTGTTGACGCTAATACTCTTCTTTATCAGGTGCCTGGGGGTATGCTTTCTAATCTTCTTAATCAGCTTAAACAGGCTGGCAAAGAGGATAAACTTGAAGAAGTTCTTGCAGAAGTACCTCGTGTTCGTAAAGACAGCGGCTATCCTCCGCTCGTTACACCAACCTCACAAATTGTTGGTACACAGTCTGTGTTTAATGTGATTATGGGCGAACGCTATAAAATGGTTACAAAAGAATTTAAAGATATGGTTGCAGGTAAATACGGCAAAACTCCTTGCGATATTGACCCTGAATTTCAAAAGAAAATTTGCGGTGATGAGCCTATTATTACTTGCCGTCCGGCAGATCTTCTTAAACCGGAACTTGATACTTTTAAAGACCAAATTGCAGAATATTATGAACAGGAAGAAGATGTTCTTTCTTATGCTCAGTTTGACCAGGTTGCCGTAAAATTCTTCCAAAAGAGAAGAGATAAAAAATACGGACTTGACGGCAAACATGACGATATTCAAAGCAAGGTTCATCCCGTTTAATCAAAAAACTTAAATTATTCCGGAATTTTGATACTACTGTCATTATTTCGGAATTTTTTGTATATATTTTTGTTAAAGTCTTACAATCACTGTTGACGAATATGTTTGAAAATGTTATAATTTGTTTATAAATTATAAAGATGTATGGAGGTATACATAATGAAAGTTCTTATGATTGGCGGAACAGGCCTTCTCGGTTCAGCCGCTGCTCAAATTTTTGTAGACCGTGGACATGAAATTAAAACTCTTGCTCTTCCTCCTCTTCCGGAAGGTGCACCTCTTCCAAAAGAAATGGAAATCATGTTCCAAGATGCAAACAAGCTTACAGATGATGAAATGATTGAATTAATGAAGGGCTACGATATGTTCGTATTCGCTACAGGCGTTGATGAAAGAGTTGAATTTCCTGCTCCTGTTTACGATGCATATTATAAATACAATATTGCTCCTCTTGAA
Organism: uncultured Eubacterium sp.; assembly: GCA_934512155.1. GTDB lineage: Bacteria > Bacillota > Clostridia > Oscillospirales > Acutalibacteraceae > Eubacterium_R. Next base: position 6,745 of record CAKSWS010000034.1, read on the forward strand.
AGATATCTTCCTCTTGCTAAAAAAGCAGGTATGAAGGGCGCAGTTGTTTGCGGTTCTTACTTTGCTTGGCTTGCAAAGGAACATCCTGAAATGGACCTTTGCTCAAAGCACCCATATATCAAGAGCCGTATTGACCAAGAAAATGTTTGCGAAAAGTATTCAGATAAGGATTTCCAAGTTGGTGTTCTTGAACTTCCTTACATCTTTGGTACACAGCCGGGCAGAAAACCTGTTTGGGTTATCCTTATTGAACAACTTCAAAGATTCGAAAAAATGCCTGTTACTATGTATTCAAGGGGCGGTACTGCAATGTTAACTGTTCGCCAAGTTGGTGAATCAATGGTTGGCGCAGCAGAACAGGCTTTTGCAGCTGCAGAAAAAGGCGAAGGTAAGTTCCGTGCATACGGTATTTCTTGCTATAACTTAACATGGTCTGAATTCCTTAAAATTGTTTACCGTGCTATGGACGGTATTCCTGACAGAAAGATTGTCGGAGTTCCTACTTGGATGTTTAAGGCTTTCGGCTATTATATGAGAAAAGATTATGCAAAGAGAAATGTTGATTCAGGTATTGACCCTGTAGGTCTTGCTGATATTATGGATATGAACCTCTTTATTCCTACAGATGATTGTAAGGAATTAGGTTGCACCCCAGATGATATCGAAAAAGCAATTTTTGATTCAATCGCTCTTTCAAAAGCAGCATTTGAAGGCAAAGCAAAGCTTGTTGAAATGAAAGGTGAATAATTCACATTATTTCATAATTAAAAGGATGGTTTCATTGAAACCATCCTTTGTTTATTTGCAAAAAATAAACGGCTGAATAAATCAGCCGTAATTTTTAATAATCCGCACATCCGCCGACAGTCGAGAATAACCTGCCGTTAAAAGCAGGTGGGCTTTATCCGCCGTACTTCGTACTCCCAACATCCGCCAAAATTGTAAACAATAGGGGCGGGAGGTCTGCATACCCATAAAGCGAGTCTAAATCCCTAATTAAAAAGTGTTCGGGTTATTAAGACCATCGGTTGCCGAGATGCACAGACTGAAAACTATATTATATTTTATGCAATTTACTGTTCAATATCCTCAGGGTCAAAGTATTCAACATCAAATTTATCTTCAACCATTTTCATAAGAATATCTGAAATTTCGTTGTATTCGTTTTCATCTTCAATTTCGGCAAGGTATTCTTCGCCGTTTTCTTCAAGTACTTTTAAAATAATCACTTCGTAATCTGCTTCAACAATTTCTTCCGCATCGTCGTGATATTCGGTAATTGCCACGTATGCGGCATCATCTGTTTCATATCTTTCAAGTAACTCAAACAGAATTTCATTTCCGTCATCATCTGTAACAGAAAGAATATCCGGTTCATATAAGTCTTTTTCGTTATCCATATTGGGTTCACATCCTTTACAAATTACATTAATTATAATATTTAATTACCTTTTCGTCAATATTAAATATCACCTTGTAAAAAATAAACAAAAAAAAATAAAAATGTTGAAAAAAACTATTGACAAATCATAAATTTGTGGTATTATAAAGATGAACTTAGAGATAAGATTTAGGTTCAGAAAGGAAGGAGGCTTTGTCCCATGGAATTAGAACCAGGTCAGACAAACGCCTGCAAAGTATTCGGGTAGTGTAACGGATTCAGTACCGTCAGGATTTGCAGTATCGGCAAATAACGGGTACACGCTTTAAAAGCAATTTATAAAAGTTATGGCAGGAACCCACAAAAAGGAATACACAGGCGTTTAAAATTGAATTTAACATAGATTGTGTATTTGTGTTACAGTCTTTCCTGCAAAGGCTTGAAGGTTATCTTCAAAAAACTGTTCAACGAATTGAACTAAATAAATTGATAATTCAATATTTAATTTTAAAAAATAAATAAAGAGGTACAGTCCAATGTGCTGACTAAAAGTTCAAATCTTTTTGTTACAGAGGTGGTTCCTATGTTAAGGAAATTCATTGTATCAAAAAAATATATTTGAGAGGTTAGTCCAATGTACTAAGTAATTACAGGCTCTTCGCTTTTGCGAAGAGCCTTTTCATTTTCTAATATTATTGATTTTATTTTTATTTATAGTATAATGAATTTATCTTAAATATTTATATGGGGCTTTTCATGGAAAATATTTGTTCCTTTATTAAAAATGATTACTCAAAATTACCTGTTCGTGTATTACAATTCGGGCAGGGTAATTTTTTACGTGCTTTTGCAGATTGGATTATTGACAAGGCTAACGCAAATGGTTTGTTTAACGGCAGTATTGTAATTGCTAAATCTACATCAAGAGGCTCTCTTGATAATTTTGTAAATCAAAACTATAATTACACGGTTGCCTGTAGGGGCAGAGATGCAAACGGCGTTGTTGAAGATTACAATATTGTGTCTTCTGTTAAATCGATTTACACTTGTACTCAGCAGTGGCAGGAATTGGTTGAAGTTGCTGTTTCAAACAGTTTGTCTGTTATTATTTCAAACACTACGGAAGCCGGAATTTGTTTTAATGACAAAGATGGTTTAAATAACCTGTCTTCCGTAACTTATCCTGGTAAATTGACTGCTCTTCTTTTTGAAAGATTTAAAAGCGGTAATGCAAATAAACTTCTTGTTTTACCAGTAGAATTAATTGAAGATAATGGCACAACATTAAAAAATTGTATTCTAAAATATATTGATTTATGGTCATTAGGAAATGGATTTGCCGATTATGTTAATTCTTCTTGTTGCTTTGCCAATACATTGGTTGACAGAATCGTAACAGGTTTTCCTGATGATAATAATGAAATTTGTGCAAAATTAGGCTATAGTGATGATTTAACAGTTGCCTGCGAACCTTATTTTTCTTGGATAATTCAATGCGGTGAAGTTTTTAAACCTTTGTTTCCTATGGATAAAATTCACGGCGGCATTAAATGGGTAAGCGATATTAAGCCTTATCGTGAAAGAAAGGTTAAAATTTTAAACGGCGCTCATACTGTGTCAGTATTGTCTGCATATTTGGCAGGGTTTGATATTGTTCGTGATATGATGCATGATGAAACTTATTTTAAATTTATAAATTCCGTTTTACAAAATGAAATTATGAAAACAATCAATCTTCCTCAAGATGAATTAATGCAATTTGCGTCAAGTGTATTTGAAAGATTTGATAACCCGTTTATTGACCATAAATTGCTTGATATTTCTTTGAATTCCGTTTCTAAATTTGCTGCAAGGTGTTTGCCATCTTTAATTGAATACTACAATAAATTTAATGTTGCTCCAAAGCTTTTATGTTTCGGCTTTGCTTCTTTAATTAAATTTTATTGCGGCAATTATGAAAACGGTGAATTTTATGGCAAAAGAGAACAGGGTAAATATGTAATAAAAGATAATTCAAATGTTTTAAATTATTTTCAAAATGCATATAAAACCGATGATGTAGTAAAAGTAATTCTTGAAAATGAAGATTTTTGGGGCGTAAATTTAGCTCAAAATATAGATATTTACAGTTGTGTTAAACACTGCTTTGATTTGATTGAAAAAAATTCAATGCAAAATGCTTTAGAATTGGTACTTGATAATGAATAATATTTTTAAAATTAACGAAAAAGATAATGTTGCTGTTGCTTTATGCGATTTGGAAAAAGGTTACTCGGAAAACGGAATAACATTAGCCGATGATGTTCCTTTTGGCCATAAAATTCTTTTAGCGGATATTAAATCAGGTGATTCTGTAATTAAATACGGTTACAAAATCGGAACAGTAACAGAAAATTTAAAGGCAGGAAGTTATATTCATTCTCACAATTTAAAAACATCTTTAAAGGAAAATGAAAATTATATTTATAATCCGGAAAATAATATTTATTCTTATAGTAAGTCAAATATAACGTTTAAGGGTTATATTAGGGAAAACGGTGATGTTGGTATTCGTAATGACTTGTGGATAATACCAACCGTTGGCTGCGTTAATAAAACCTGTGAAAAATTAGGGAAAATAGCAAAATCAATGATTTCTTCTAATTGTACAGGCGTTAAGGTGATTACTCATCCGTACGGTTGTTCTCAAATGGGAGATGACCAACTAAATACGCAAAAAATTCTTGCTTCGCTTGTAAACCACGGTAATGCCGGCGGCGTGCTTGTGGTTTCGTTGGGATGCGAGAATAATAACTCGGCTGTATTTAAACCTTTTCTTGGGAATATTAATGAAAACAGGGTAAAATTTCTTGTAACTCAAAATGTTAATGACGAAATTGAAATCGGAACTTCTTTATTGAAACAGCTTTTTAGTTATATTAATACATTTGAAAAAACAGATGTGTCTATTGAGAAATTAACAGTAGGGTTTAAGTGTGGCGGTTCAGATGCTTTTTCAGGTATTACGGCAAATGCCCTTTGCGGAAAATTAACAGATAGACTTTGTGGATTTGGAGCGAAAACTATTTTAACCGAAGTTCCTGAAATGTTTGGAGCGGAACAACTATTAATGAACAGATGTCAAAATCAAGAAGTATTTGATAAGACTGTTAAAATGATTAATGGTTTTAAAGGGTACTTTGTAAGCCACGGTCAAACAGTTTATGAAAATCCCTCTCCCGGCAATAAAGCAGGTGGCATAACAACCCTTGAAGAAAAAAGTTTGGGCTGCGTTCAAAAAGGCGGCAGTGCTGTTATTACAGATGTACTTGAATATGGCGGGCATTGCCGTAAATCAGGTTTAAGTTTGTTAACAGGTCCCGGTAATGATATTGTTTCAACAACTAATTTGGCGGCGGTCGGCGCTCATATTATTCTGTTTACAACCGGTAGGGGAACTCCTCTCGGTTCAGTTGTGCCTACTGTAAAAATTTCTTCAAATACTTCTCTTTTTGAAAGAAAACAAAATTGGATAGATTTTAACGCAGGTAATCTTATTGCTTCTAATGATTTTGAAAGTGAAACTGAAAACTTGTTTTCATTTGTTTTAAAAGTTGCTTCCGGCAGTAAAACAAAAAACGAAATAAACGGTTACAGTGAAATAGCTGTGTTTAAAGATGGAGTTACAATGTAATTGTCATTCAATAACTTGACAAGAACGGCGATTTTTGATAATATAACTTCATATTGAACGACTGAGAAAAAGAGGAGTATTTTATTTTCTTTTTTCAGAGAGCAGGCGGTTGGTGCAAGCCTGTAAAAGAGGTAAAAAAAGGTAGCTTTTGAGTCGGCAGGGTGAAATAAAGTAGCCTTGTCCGTATATCTGCGTTAAAGATTTAAGTGGCACGTTTTGCGTGCAATATGAGTGGTACCACGGAATTAATGCTTTCGCCTCATTGTTTGGCGAAGGCTTTTTTATTTGTTTAGGAGATGAAAAAATGGCAAAAGAACTTGCAAAACAGTATGACCCTTCAGAGGTTGAAGACCGTACTTATAAATTTTGGTGTGATAACAAGTATTTTCATGCCGAAGTTAATCAAAAGAAAAAACCATACACCATCGTAATTCCTCCTCCGAATATTACAGGGCAGCTTCATATGGGTCATGCCCTTGATAATACTTTGCAGGATATTTTAATCAGATGGAGAAGAATGCAGGGATACGAAGCATTATGGCTTCCCGGTACAGACCATGCCTCCATTGCCACTGAGGCAAAAATTGTTGAAGCAATGAGAGCTGAAGGTATTACAAAAGAAGATATCGGCAGAGACGGATTTCTTGAGCGTGCCTGGGATTGGAAAGATAAATACGGCTCAAGAATAATAGAACAGTTAAAGAAAATGGGTTCTTCCTGTGATTGGGACAGAGAACGCTTTACTCTTGATGAGGGTTGTTCTGAGGCTGTTAAAGAAGTATTTGTAAATCTTTATAATAAAGGTTTAATTTATCAGGGCAAAAGAATGGTAAACTGGTGTCCTCATTGTAAAACCACTATTTCAGATGCCGAAGTTGAATATGAAGACCAAGCAGGTCATTTTTGGCATCTTCGTTATCCTTTTGTTGACGGCAGCGGTTACCTTGAACTTGCTACAACACGTCCTGAAACTTTGCTTGGAGATACTGCTGTGGCAGTTAATCCAAATGATGACAGATATAAGGATTTAGTCGGCAAAATGCTTGATTTGCCTATTGTTCACCGTCAAATTCCAGTTATTGCAGATGAATATGTAGATGTTGAATTTGGAACAGGTGTAGTTAAAATCACTCCTGCTCACGACCCTAACGACTATGAAGTAGGATTAAGACATAATCTTGAAATAATTGATGTAATGACAGACGACGGTCATATTGCCGACGGTTGGGGTAAATACTCCGGAATGGACAGATATGAGTGCCGTACTGAAATCGTTAAAGATTTGGAAGCAGAGGGTGCTTTAATTGAAATTGAAGATTACAGCCATAATGTAGGCACTTGTTATCGCTGCCACACTTCTATTGAACCAAGACTTTCAAAGCAATGGTTTGTAAAAATGGAACCTCTTGCAAAGCCTGCCATTGATGTTGTTAAAAACGGTGAAGTAAAATTCGTTCCTGAAAGATTTGATAAAATTTATTATCATTGGATGGAAAATATTAAGGATTGGTGCATTTCCCGTCAGCTTTGGTGGGGACATCGAATCCCGGCTTATTATTGTCAAGACTGCGGCGAGGTAATGGTTTCAAAAGATGCCGTTCATAAATGTACAAAATGCGGCAGTGAAAATGTTGTTCAAGACCCTGATACTCTTGATACATGGTTCTCTTCTGCTCTTTGGCCGTTTTCTACTCTCGGCTATCCTGAAAAAACAAAAGAGCTTGAATATTTTTATCCAACAAGTACTCTTGTAACCGGCTATGATATTATTTTCTTCTGGGTTGCAAGAATGATTTTCTCAGGTGTAGAACATATGGGCAAAGTTCCGTTTAATACAGTCTTTATTCACGGTATTGTAAGGGATGCTCAAGGCAGAAAAATGAGTAAATCTCTCGGTAACGGTATTGATCCGCTTCTTGTTATCAATGAATACGGTGCAGATGCATTAAGATTTACCCTTGCAACAGGTAATTCTCCTGGAAATGATATGCGTTTTTCTGATGACCGTGTTAAAGCTTCACGAAATTTTGCAAATAAACTTTGGAATGCTGCTCGTTTTGTTCTTATGTATTTAGGTGAGGACTATAAATATAACGGTCTTCCTTCAGATTTGGCCATTGAAGATAAATGGATTATCAGCAAGGTAAACACTCTTGCAAAGGATGTAACGGAAAATCTTGAAAAATTTGAACTTGGCATTGCTGTTCAAAAACTTTATGATTTTATTTGGGATGTATTTTGCGATTGGTACATTGAAATTTCTAAAATCAGGCTTCAAAGCGGTGAGGGTGCGGAAACTGCAAAAGCAGTTTTGGTTTATGTATTAACCGATATTTTAAAACTTCTTCATCCTTTTATGCCTTTTATTACCGAGGAAATTTATCAGGCTATTCCTCATACAGATGAATCTATTATGATTTCAAAATGGGTTGAATATGATAAAACTCTTAATTTCACCGCTGATGAAACAGAAATGGAAAGAATCATGACGGCAATTAAGGGCGTTAGAAATCGCCGTGGCGAAATGAATATTCCTCCAAGTAAAAAGGCAACTGTTTATGTTGAAACACAGTATGAATCAACATTTAATACAGGTGTTGAATTTATTAAGCGCCTTGCGTCAGCAAACAGCGTTGTGGTTTCTTCTTCTTTTGAGGATTTAGGCAATACTGTTACTGTTATTACAGATGATGCTAAAATCTATATTCCTTTGGGTGAGCTTGTGGATTTTGAGGCTGAAAGGAAACGTCTTGAAAAGGAAATGGCTGCTGCACAGGATAAACTTGATTTTATTAATAAAAAACTCAGTAATCCCGGTTTTGTAAACAAGGCACCCGAAAAGGTTGTTTCACAAAACAGGGAAGACGCTGCAAAACTTGAAGAAAAAATTGCAAACATTAAAAATTCTATTGACTCATTAGGTAAATAAATGAATTATATTGATGCATTAACCTTCATAGAAAAAAAGAAAAGACTCGGCATAAAGCCGGGTCTTTCACGCATAAAAAATACATTAAATAAATTAAATAATCCGCAAAATAAAATTAAGGTAATTCATATTGCCGGCACAAACGGTAAAGGCACTGTTTCAAATATAATAGCAAACGGTTTGATTAATTGTGGTTATAAGGTTGGTTTGTTTACTTCTCCTTGGGTTATTAATTATAGAGAACAAATTCAAATTAATGGCAATTATATTCCCGAAGAAATATTTGCGTCTTATGTAACAGAATTAAAAAATGAAGAATTAACCGAGTTTGAACTTTTAACCGCAATTATGTTTAAATAATTTTATGATGAATCTGTTGACTTTGCTATTGTTGAATGCGGAATGGGCGGTAAAAGCGATTGCACTAACGTTCTTGACTCGCCTGAAGTTTGTGTAATTACTTCTGTCTCTCTTGATCATACTGATTTTTTGGGAAGCACATTAAATGAAATAGCACTTGAAAAGGCGGGTATCATTAAGCAAAATTCAACTGTGGTTTTATATCCCAATAAAAAATGTGAATATGTTTTTGAATCTGTTTGCAATAAAACCGACAGCAAATTAATAAAAGTTCGTGATTTAGATAATTTTAAAGACAATAATCTTGAAACCGCAAGTCAGGCTTTGGCATTTTTGCGCCAATGCGTTCATTTAAATTATCCGTCATTACCTGCCCGTCAGCAGTATATAGGTGATGATATTATGTTAGATGGTGCTCATAATAAAGACGGTGCGCTGGCTTTGAAAGATTATCTGCCAAATAAAAAAATCACTGCCATCATTGGTATGATGAAAGATAAGGATGTTAATTCTTATTTTGAAATTCTTGCACCGTATTTTGATAAAATTATTACCGTAACTGTAAATAATTCCCGTGCCATGTCTGCTGAGTCTTTGGCTGAAATAGCAAAAAAATATAACAAAAATGTTTTTGCATGCGAAAACCCTCATAATGCCGTCGACAATGAAAAGGGTAATTGTGATTTTCTTTTTGTTGGCGGTTCGTTCTATTTGGCAAGAGAAATAATAAAAGATTTGTTATAAACTAAAATTCGATAAAATATTCAAGACTGCTCTGTTATATTTTAACAGAGCAGTTTTTCTTTGGAGTGATAATTATGAGCGTAACAATAGAATCAAGCGGAAATTTAATGGTTGTTTATTTAATCGGTGAATTAGACCATCATACGGCAAAAGATATACGTGAAAAAATTGATTTTGCCATAAGCTGCAAAAAGCCAAATCATCTTGTGCTTGATTTTAAAAACATTACCTTTATGGATTCCAGCGGAATAGGTCTTGTTATGGGCAGATTCCGTTTAATGCAAAATCATAAGGGCAGCGTTGAAATCAAAAATGTAACACCGCAAACCAAAAAGATTATGGAACTTGCCGGTTTAGGCAGAATTGCAATTATAAATGAAATCAAGGAGTAAATTATGACAAATGAATTTAAATTAACCGTGGAAAGCAAAAGTGTAAACGAAGGGTTCACAAGGGTTGTTGTATCTTCTTTTGTAACAC